>CAIPEB010000106.1 GCA_903863885.1 uncultured Planctomycetaceae bacterium
ACAACTTTTTCGCCACGTGGGCCTTCCTCCAAAACGTTCATGCCGGACAAGACAGACCCACCGCGGGCTATTGCCGTCGCATGATGATGCAAACACGATTTTGTGACGGAACGTTGAGAAATAGCAAGGGGACGCAGTCGGAGGTGGGGCCGGTTCGGATGTGCGTCCGTCACCGTGGCCGCGGTATTGCCCGCGAGGAAACGGGGTACGACGCCATCAACAACCAGCTAAATTGGGATGCTCGTTCTTGCTCGGTATTTGTCCGAGCATACCGACCAGAAGAAATCACCAAGAACTTCCCGCCCACGTCCTCGTAGACCTTTCCACACTGGCTCCAGCAGCGGAATGCGGTGAAGGCCCGCCAATTGAACGTACGCTCTCGGAGAGGGGCATCTCGCTGGTCGACCATCGACGCAATTCAGCGGTTCGACGATCCGGAGGCGTTAATTTACTGCCACCCACCCTACGCGCACGCCACACGATCGAAAGGGGCGACCGATGTTTACGCTGTCGAAATGTCCGACAAGGACCATCGGGAACTGGCTGAGGTGCTGAATCGATGCGAAGGTCGCGTGCTGCTCAGTGGATATCCGTCGGCGCTCTACAGCGAGCTACATGCCGGATGGCGGCGCGTGGACCTCGCAAGGCACGCAAGACCGGAAACTTGCACTCCCCCCGAATCTCGCGTGGATCCAGCAAAGATCGGCGCCGAGCAGGCCATCCCTGTTGATCTCGCTTCGCTGTCGCCGGACGTGGCCCGGATTCTGGCTGCGCGGGAGCAACTGCCGGCGGATGTGAGGATGCGAATGACTGCGACAGTTAGCTCCAACGCGCAGGTGCGACTGGCGTGATTGGACTTGTGGACGCATCCCTGGCTTGAGCTACATCGCCCACGTACCGATAGCGGTGCGTTGTTACACCGGAAAGTCCCCCCGGGACTCGAATTAACGCTCGACGTTAAACGGGGATGTTGTGTAAAACAGTGCGACCAGCGAGTACGGATCCGTTCCGGTACCATCGATGAAAGGGTGGGGTAAAAACCTCGGTTCAGGAGCCTTGAGTTGAAGTCGCGAGTTTTGGGGATTGTCTGCGCTTTGGCGTTGATCATAGGCCATTTTGCCGCACAGGCGGCGTCTGCCGGCAATGCTGGCGATAAGGGCGAGTGGAAACCGTTGCTGAAGGGTGATTCGTTCGACGGCTGGTATGTCGTGGTGTCCGGCAAGCAGAAGAACGAGGATCCGGATCAGATTTTCACAGTAAAGGACGGTGTAATCCACACTTTCAAGGACACGCCCGCATCCCGGGAGATGCCGTTCGCCGGCCTGTTCACGGAGAAGGAGTTTTCTCAGTTCCATCTTCGGCTTGATTTTCAGTGGGGGGCCAAGCGTTTCGCGCCGCGTGATAATTCGCCGCGCGACGCCGGCATTCTGTATCACGTCACGCAACCCGACAACATCTGGCCGCAGAGCGTGGAATGCCAGATCCAAGAAGGTGACGTCGGCGATATTTACGCCGTCTTTTCCGCAGTGACGACGACGATCGATCCGGCGACGAAGGACGCCGTCGATCCAGCGTCGAAGATGTGTTCGCCTGTCTTCATGGAGGCGTCGGACGGCGGAATGGTCGTCACGCAGTCGGCCGAAGGCACCGAATGGAACGTCGCTCGCGTTCGCAGGAGCCGCGATGTCGAACATCCCGGCTGGAATACGGTGGATGTGATCGTCGACGGTGACCGCGCGGTCTATCTCATCAACGGCAAAGTCGTCAACCGTTGTACCAATATGTGCCGTCCGGATCCCAACGACGCCAATCATACGGTTCCGTTGACTCGGGGCAGAATACTGCTCCAAGCTGAAGGCGCCGAAGTTCTCTACCGCAACATTGAGATTAAGGACCTGTCGGACTCGGAACGGACTCTTCTCGGTCCCAAGCCCTAGTGCGATGGCACGAAACGATCTCGCCATGATGACTGGCATCGCGTTTGGGCGATCCGGTCGCGCCACTCCACGAGTCCGACGCAACCCGAACGCCGGCGCGAAGCATAAACAAAACGAGAATCTACTTCACTGGGGCCGGCTGCAGCTCGGTCGTCCGCGTTTCCACCACACAATGCCGGTCAGGCTCAAGAACGCGAAAGCGACGAGGGAAGAAGGCTCCGGCACGGCCGTTGGCGCGTGCGTAGCCGCCAAGCTGACATTGTCAAACCACGATTGTCTCGCAAAATACCCAGAGTCGAGCATGCCTGAATCGATATTGCCAGTCAGTTCGATCTGCAGGTGGTGACCAATCGGATCACCATCGCTCCCGGTTGTAAATGAGGCTGTCGATGTCACCCATCCACCATTCGGCCACCCAGGTGAATCAATATGCAGCTCGGAAAATACCAGAGACTGGCTCGTCGTGGCATCGACAAAGTCGAATCTTGACCCAGCGAATCCGAAATTTTTGAATCGATACGGCCGCCCACAAGCACCTGTAGAGTGTAAATGGTATCAGGTTGTATCAAGTAGTCGGCGATAGTCTGCGAGAACGTCCTTCTGTCCTCCGTATGCGCGGCAAACTCTCCGTAAGTCGGAGACAATTGCCCACCAAGCTGACATATGGGTACCCCATCCGCTGACCGGCATCCTCCCACGACGACTGCCGGAGCGCCACGATCTTGTCGCCCGCAGCGACCGCCACTGGCACGGCGTTCGTCGAACACGTTGGCCCGCGTTGTGTCCCGTCTGCTCCCCCCGAAAAGTCCCCCGACTTATCCACTCGCGACGCCATTCACCGCCACCCCGTAAGACGACGCCGTCAATTAACGGCTCGCGCCTGCCCGTCGGACCCACCGGAAGGGGCGTTCGGCGTGTCAACCGTTAATCCCACAATGCGGATTTGCGCACTTGTCTTTGCGGCGTCACGCCAGGGCAGGCTGCTGGGACTAAGTACGGAAATCCCCCATATTCAATAAAGACATTAACCCATTAATTAAGTTATACTTTCACCCATTCCACATTTTCGCCTGCGTTCGCGGGGACAACGTGCCGCCCTTAGTAGGCTGCGTGCGCTCCATGTGGATCGCGAAACGGCGAGTTGCCGTCCGCAACTCACGGGAACATTGGGATGCCCGAGCGTCAGAAGATTCTGATCGTCGATGACCGCCCTGAAAACCTGTGGGCATTGGCCGACACTCTGCGAGATATCGGCGTGGACGTGGTTCAGGCCTCCAACGGCAATGCGGCGCTGGTCGCCTGTTTGAACCACGACTTTGCTCTGGCAATTCTGGACGTGCAGATGCCGGGGATGGACGGTTACGAGTTGGCCCAACTGCTCCGCGACGACGCAAAAACCGCTTACCTGCCGATCGTGTTCTTGTCTGCGGCATATTCGGACGGGCCGCATGTCTTCCGCGGCTACGCGGCGGGAGGGGTGGACTATGTGGTCAAACCCTGCGATCCGGAGGTCCTGCTCAGCAAGGTCCGCGTCTTTCTGGAACTCGAACGGCACAGGCTGGAGATTGCACGGCACCGCGACCACCTGGACGAACTCGTACGGAAGCGCACCGCCGAACTGGAAGTTGTCAATCAAGATCTCCGCCTTTCCCGCGCCACGACGCTGAGACTGCTCGACGAAGCCGTAAGCTCTCGCAATCAGACTGAGCAACTGAATGCCCAACTCCATCGCGAGATCGCTCAGCGCAAGATTGTGGAAGAGTCGCTGGCTCGAGCCAGGGACGAGGCCGAGGCGGCCAGCCGCCTGAAGAGTCAGTTCCTGGCCAACATGAGCCACGAGATCCGCACGCCTTTGAACGGCGTGATCGGCATGACCGGGCTGCTGCTGGATACCCCATTAGCCGATGAGCAGCGTCGTTTTGCCACTGCGATCCGCAACAGTGGCGGAACGTTGCTCGCACTGTTGAACGATCTTCTGGACTTCTCGAAGATCGAGTCGGGCCGGCTGCGTCTGGATTCGCTGGACTTTGAACTGCGGACGATGCTGGACGAATCGCTGGCGCCGTTGATTGCTCGAGCTCAAAGCAAGGGGCTGAAGTTCCTCTGTTCGATTCCGGATGCCGTACCGTCGCGGCTTTTCGGCGACGCCGCTCGCCTGCGTCAGATCATTTCCAATCTGGTGGGCAATGCCATCAAATTCACCGACTGCGGTGAGATCTCTGTGACGGCCGCACTCGTGGCGGAAACGAACGCGGATGCAGTCCTCCGCTTCGCCGTGCGGGACACAGGGATCGGCATCGCTCCCGAACACCAGCCAAAGCTCTTTCAGAAATTTTCGCAGGCCGATGCTTCCACGACTCGTCGATACGGTGGAAGCGGATTGGGGCTGGCGATCGCCAAGGAACTGGCAGAGTTGATGGGCGGAGAAATCGGCGTGACCAGTCGTGCCGGGGCCGGCTCGGAGTTCTGGTTCACGGTGCGATTACGCTGGCCCAAGTCGCGGACATGCCGGGTCGGCATCTCGCCGAACGCAGCCAAAGCCCCGACTCTGCGCAATTGCACCGCCCGGATCCTGGTGGCCGAAGACAACCCCGTCAATCAGGAAGTCACGCTCGGCATCCTGCGGCACCTGGGACTGCAGGCCACCGCCGTAAACAACGGCGCGGAAGCCGTGGATGCCTTGAAAAATGAACATCACGACCTCGTCTTGATGGATGTGCAGATGCCGGAGATGGACGGCCTGGAGGCCACCCGTCACATTCGGGACGCAAGATCGGCGGTGCGGAATCAGCGGATCCCCATCATTGCGATGACCGCCGGCGCCATGCGGGGCGACCGCGATCGCTGCCTGGATGCAGGCATGAACGGACACATCACCAAGCCGGTCGAATTGCGATTCCTGATCGAGGCACTGAACACATGGCTGCCCCACGACGACCTGGAGTCGCCAAGGTCGGAGTCGCCCAGCGGCATCTCCGACGGCGGGATCGGACACGATGTGCCCGTGTATGACAGCTCGGGTATGCTGGCCCGACTGATGCATAACGCGGATCTGGCGAAAAGCGTCACGTGCCGGTTCCTGGAATCCGCGCCGGCGCAGATCGAGACTCTCCGACGGTCCCTGGAAATCGGCGACCTTGCGACCGCCGAGCGTGAAGCGCACAGCATCAGGGGCGCCGCCGCCTACCTGGGCGGCGAACGCTTGCGGTGTGCAGCGTCAGAGCTGGAAGAAGCGACTCGCGGCGGCGACTTGTGCGTCGCCACGAAGCTTCTTGGCGACCTGCAGAAACAGTTCGAGGCATTGAAGGAAGCCATCCAAGCGAAGCAATAGCCCGCCTTCGAAAACTTTTGCATGGTCTCGAAATCGTGCTCGGCTGCCCTCTCTCGGATGGCTTGCCGGATCGGGCGAGCAACAACGAAACGCTGATAAGGTGGCGCGAGGCAGCCGATTTGCTGGGCGACGCGTCCCCAGC
Source organism: uncultured Planctomycetaceae bacterium (assembly GCA_903863885.1). Taxonomy (GTDB): domain Bacteria; phylum Planctomycetota; class Planctomycetia; order Pirellulales; family Pirellulaceae; genus CAIPEB01. The sequence goes on from CAIPEB010000106.1 coordinate 5,411, forward strand.
CTGCCGCCGCGACTCCCCAAACTGCTTGCCGAGTGGACGTAATCCGCATTGAGAATCCCCGACCCGGGAGGGTTCCCCATGTCGCAGATCCGCACACGGCGCGTCGATGCGCAACCATTTTCCATTGCTGAAAACGACCTGCCCGTGTCCAATGGGCACTCGAACGACAAGCAGCAGGAAAGGCAACGAAACTGGCCCCCCCCGAGAGATTGGCCCAAATGACGTGGCAACTAGAGCAGCAGGCGACAGACAGGTTGCCCAGGGTATCGCCTGCCCGTGGGTGAACACAACTGCTTTGCTAAGTTGCATCTTTCGAGCGACGTAATTGCCACGTCGAATCACGAATTGCCCCAAAAAGCCCAAAGACCAGGTGCCTCATGCACGACCAAGAAAAGTCCGGCGCAAAGCGGATTGCTGAATTGGAACAGCGAATTGCCGGACTCGAAGACCAACTGCAATGCAGCAAGCAAGCCGAAGCAGAACTGCGCAAGAGCGTGCATTTACAGCGAGCCATTCTCGACAATATTCCCGACCCGGCCTGGGTGAAGACCCTGGACGGACGATTTGCGGCGGTGAACAAGGCATGGTGCGTGTTCACGGGGGCAACACACGGACAAGCGATTGGCCGGTCGGACGCGGAGTTATTTCCTCCGGAAGTGGCCACTCAGCTTCAAGAACAAGATCGGACCGTGGCCAAAACGGGACAAACACAGCGTTATGAGGAAACACTTACGGATGGCCAGGGAACGTCCTGACCTTTGAGACGTTTAAAGTCCCATTAATTGACCTGACGGGTCGTATCACGGCCATCATCGGGATTGCGCGGGATATCACCGAGCGCACCAAGATGGAGAGAGAACTTCGCCAGGGAAAATCCCGACTTGAACAATTGGCTGCGCACACCAAAACGATGGACTGGGAGGTGGATTCTGCGGGCTTGTTCACTTACGTCAGCCCGGTGGTGGAATCTCTGCTCGGTTACCGTCCCGCGGAATTGGTCGGTCGGTTGCGATTCTTCGATCTCCACCCCGAAGCGGAACGGAAAGAGTTTCGCCGTGACGTGTTCGCTCTCTTTGAGCGGCGAGAGTCCTTTGTCGATTTCATCAATCCGGTGCTGAGCAAAGAGGGTCGCCTTCGGTGGCATTCCACCAACGGCCTGCCTGTCCTGGCCTCGGATGGGACCTTACAGGGCTATCGCGGAAGCAACAGAGATATCACGGAGTGGCAGGAAGCGAATCTGCTCCTCCGCGATGTGAAGCAGGACCTCCAGGAGAGTGAGCAGAGACTGCAGTTTGTGCTGGATGGCAGCCGCCTGGGAACCTGGGACTGGAGTATCGAAACGGGTACGGTCAAGCGCAACGCATACTGGGCCGAGATGCTGGGCTACACCCTGCGCGAGGTTGACGACGCGACGGCCGCCGGCTGGCTGAATCTCATCCATCCCGAGGATCGGGAACTGGCATGGCGGTCCATTGAGGGCAATCTGGCTGGACGGGCTGCGGTGCACGAAGTCGAGTACAGGATGTTGGCCCGTGACGGCAGTTACCGCTGGATCCTGGACCGCGCCCAGGTCGTCAGCCGAAATTGCGAGGGGCGAGCGACGCGGATGTCCGGCACTCATCAGGACATCACCGCGCGCAAGTGGATGGAGAACGAGTTAAGGATAGGTCGCGATGAGTTGGAGCGGCAGGTCGCGGAACGTACAGCTGACCTGGCGAGACTCAACGAACAACTGCAGTCGGAGATCCAACAACGGCGGCAGGCGGAGGCGGTGCTCCGCGACAGCGAATCCCGTTTTCGCGCCTATGTGGACCAGGCCGCCGATGGCCTGTTTGTGCATGACAGCTCCGGGCGATTTCTCGATGTCAATCCGCAAGCCAGTGCGAGTCTTGGCTACAGCAGGGAGGAGTTGCTGCGTTTGAGCGTGTTTGATGTGGAAGCGGACATCGACCCGTCCGAGGCCGAGGCGGCCTGGCGTCAACTGGTTCCGGGAGAACCTCGTACGCTGACGGGACGTCATCGTCGTCAGAACCGATCCACGTTTCCCGTCGAAATCCGCATCGGCTGTTTTGAAATGGAGGGACAGCGACGTTACCTTTGCCTGGCGCGCGACATCACCGAACGCAAGCAGATTGAGGAGGCCCTGCGCAAGTTGTCCCAGGCGGTTGAATACAACCCCTCCATGATCCTGATCACAGACCCCGAAGGTCGTGTGGATTACGTGAACCCGACCTGGGAACGGGTGACCGGTTATCGTCTGGACGAGGTTCGAGGACAGAAGCCGCGAGCCCTGAAGTCCGGTGTTCATTCTCGCGAGTTCTACAACCATTTGTGGAGCGAGATTACGGCGGGAAAAGTCTGGCGCGGCGAGTTCTGCAACCGTCGAAAAAACGGCGAACTGTACTGGGAATCGGCGGCGATTGCTCCAGTGCGCGACGATGCCGGAGTGATCACCCACTATGTGGGCGTCAAGGAAGACATCACCGAGCGACGCGCGATGCAGGAACAGCTTCGCCAATGGAATGTCGAACTGGAAAGTAACGTGGCTATCCGCACCTCCGAACTTGCTGCTGCCAATCGCCAGATCACACGTGCGATGTCGCAAGTGGAGCAATCCGAGGCGAAGTTCCGGGCGATGTTTGAGCAATCACCTCTCGGCGTAGCCCTAACGGACACGCATTCCGGCCGACTGATTGAAGTGAACCAGCGTATGTTGCAGATCACCGGTAGAACCCGCGAAGAACTGGCGACGATCGGCTGGGAGCGAGTCACACATCCCGATGATCTGCCTTCGGAACTGAAACTTGCGGGACGAGTGAAATCCGGCGAAATACCTGGCTTCCAGATGGAAAAACGCTATCTTCGTCCGGACGGCTCAGTAGTCTGGGTCCATCTCACCGTAGTGACACTGTTACTGGGGAACGAACCGAATCACACAGTCCTGGCGTTGATCGAGGATATTTCGAATCGCAAAAGGGGCGAGCAAGAACTCGTGATTGCCAAGGAACTGGCCGAAGCGGCCAATCTGGCCAAGAGCGACTTTCTGGCAACCATGAGCCACGAAATTCGCACTCCGATGAACGGCGTGATCGGCATGACAGGACTTCTGCTGAATACCGTACTGGATGCCGAGCAGCGACGGTACGCCCACACGATTCACGCCAGTGGCGAGTCGATGCTGACGCTGATCAACGAAATTCTCGACCTATCCAGGATTGAGGCGGGGAAACTCCAATTGGAGACGATGGCGTTCGATCTGTGTGCTCTGCTCGACGAGTGCGTTGCTCCGCTGGCTCAGCGAGCCCGAGAGAAAGGTCTGGAGTTCACCTGGGAATCGGCACGGGAAATTCCCCCTCGGGTCTCCGGTGATCCGGGACGCCTGCGCCAGATTCTGAGCAACCTCGCCGGCAATGCCGTCAAGTTCACCGACAAAGGCAACGTCACGGTGCAGGCCAGTCTATTGGCCGAAGCCGAGACCGATCTGGTCATCCGCTTCGCCGTTCAGGACACGGGCATCGGCATACCGGCGGACAAGCAGCCGAGGCTTTTCCAGAGGTTCTCTCAGGTGGACGCCTCAGCCACGCGCCGTTTCGGCGGAGCCGGCCTGGGACTGGCCATCGCCAAGGAACTCACGGAATTGATGGGCGGTGAAATCGGCATGTCCAGCCAACCGGGAGTTGGATCCGAGTTTTGGTTCACGGTCTGTTTGCATCCGGTACATCGGGAGCCCGTTAACGATAGGTCCGCGGAGGAATCGCCCGGTCCGTTGCCTGCCGCGTTTCCCAGACTGCATCAGAACCAGGCGAGGATCCTCGTGGCGGAGGACAACATCGTCAATCAGGAAGTGGCCATCGGCATCCTGAATAAACTGGGAGTCCGGGTGGATGCCGTGGCCGACGGCACGGAAGCGATCGAAGCACTGAAGACGATTCCGTACGACCTCGTGCTGATGGACGTGCAGATGCCCCAACTCGACGGCCTGGAAGCCACTCGCATTATCCGCGACCCGCAGTCGCCCGTAATAAATCACCAGATTCCGGTGGTCGCGATGACTGCTAACGCCATGCGAGGTGATCGCGAGCGCTGCCTGGAAGCCGGCATGAATGACTACGTCAGCAAGCCTGTGTCACCGCAGGCCCTGGTCGAAGCACTAAACAAATGGCTGCCACGCGAGAATCCATCACCATAGTTGCCGGCAGCGACGCACGCCAACGCGTACGATACACCGATGAACCCAGGCCGAGGAGCGTTGCATCTCAAAGCGACCTCGCGTCGTCACCGAATGCGCAGTGCGAAGGCATCGAGGATCGCGCTCCCCTGCGGCGACCACTGGCGAAGCATCTCATCGAGTTCGCAGTGTCGGACTTGCGAATACCCCACCTGTGAAAACGAACGCGTGATATCAATCGCTTGATCGGACGCTGAAAATCAAAGGTCTCTTGCCATGAGCATGACGCCCTCCGTCTCGCGAATTGAAGCAAACACACGCTGTCCATTGAACTCGAATTTCTGGTACGATCCGACAAACATTTCACGGAAGCCCAGTTTCCGGAAGATGTGCTGCGAAACGATGCCGGTCGCTTCAGTCACAGCCGTCCTATACCCGCGACTCCGGCCATTGTTCAAGCACGTCGTGACAAGACGGCTGGCAACGCCGCGACCCGTCGCATG
>CAIPEB010000107.1 GCA_903863885.1 uncultured Planctomycetaceae bacterium
ATCGACCACTTGATTGACGCACATCGCCAGCGGAGCGCACAAAGTCCGGTGGTGGAGTTCACGACCACGACCATCGCCGATATCCTCGAACGGGCGGCGGCACCTTTGTTCATTCACTATGTCAGCCTGGACGTCGAGGGCGCCGAGTTGGATGTCCTGCGAGCGTTTCCATTCGCCAAACATCGTGTCGGGGCTTGGACAATCGAACACAATGGAGAGGAGCCGAAACGCAGCCAAGTCCGCGAGTTGCTTGCCAGGCATGGCTCTCAGCTGGAACGGCAGCAGCTGGTCGACGATTGGTATGTGGCCGAGGAGCGGTGAGCGTGTCGGCCGACACGCAAGCGAGCTAGGCCTGCCTGTCGGCCAGCGGATCGTCTGCTCATGACCTCAGAAACTCGACTGCATTCGCACGGTTCGGCTCACGGCATTCAAAGAACTGGTACAGGGAAAACGTCCGAGACATCCCGAGAACCCGAATCCGCAGGCGTCCGAAGAAGAATTGCAGCACGGCCTCGATTTCGCTCGCGGTGTTCACATGTTCGTGCCGCATCAGCAAACCGTAGTCCAGGCCGTGCCGCCAACGAAACTCGAACCCTGTCGTGAGTTTCCAACCCAACGTCCAGAGCAGGGTTCCTTCGCTGGGAACTGCCGCGCGGAAGACTCCGTCCGGCTGCAGCAGCAGGACGGAACGGGCGACGACCTGGGGCAAGTCGCAGATATGCTCCAAGGTCGCAACCGACGTGATCCGGTCGTAGCGCTGGTGGGCGGGGACCTCGCAGATGTCGGCATACGCGTGACGGATCCGGTTGAGCCAAGGAGAGCCGGCGTAAAGCTCTCGAAAGGGCTCGACGATATCATATTCCCGGCTGAACGGCTCGTACGTCAGTTGATTCAGGGTACCGGCGCCAAGTTCCAGGGTCGATTTGGGGGTCGAGTCCGCCTGGACGTCCCGGGCAACTTGCGCGTGCAACCACGACTCCACTTTCTGGGAAAGGCCTGAGGCCAGCGACCGGCCTTCCCGGTTTTCTTTGTAGTGCTTCGCGTAGATGCGCGCGATCGATTCGGGCAGCGGCGGCCGAGTCTTCGGATAGCGTGCGAAGATCGCAGGCGTCGGCGCTTCGTCCCCGGCGGGGTCCGCATGCGGACGGTTGGTCGTCGCCGAGGAATCGGCTCGATGGGTCTTGCGGAATGCCCCCTTCATCTTCCCTCCCCAGGTCTCCAAGCACCGCCCTAACGGAACTTTCAGTCGGCTGTCAAGCCCTTCCCGTGGCTGGCCCTGCGAATTGCCTCGCGGCGTACGACCTCGGTGAGCGCGTGTTCCAGGCGGCGGCAGCGCTGATAGAAGTACAGGCAGGCCGCGACGCCGGACAGGACCGCGGCATAGAATACCAGGTCGGCGCCGCGGCCGATGCCCAGCCACCGGGCAGCCAGCGTGGCAGATTCGGGAACGGCAATCGCGACCGCGGCCGCGGTCCAGAGCAGCGTCCAGAACAGGGTTTGCCGCCTAGCCGACCGATCCCGCAGGCCGCGGAGGATGACGAGCACCGCCAGGGCGACACAGAGCGGGACGAAAATGGCCTGGAATGCGTTCATACAGCCTTCTCCAGCAGGAACTTCAGGCCCAAACGGATGGCCGCGGCGGTTCTCTGGCCTTTCCGCAGGCTGGCCTCCGTATAGCGTACGGTCACCGGAACTTCGCGGTAGGTCAGGCCGGACGCGGCAATCTGGTCGAGGATCTGACTGGCGTGTTCCATGCGGTTCATGGTAATGTGCAGTGATTCCGCCCCGCGCCGCGTCATCACGCGGATTCCGTTGTGGGTATCCGACAGCGAAATCCCGGACGCCAACCGGGTGAAGACGGTGCCCAGTTTGAGGACCCATTTGCGAGCCACCGGCAGCCCTTCGGCTCGGCCGAGGAAGCGAGAGCCCAGGGCAAAATCGGCCCGGGAGCGAATCAGGTGGCTGAGCATTCTGGGAAGGTCGGACGCGTGATGCTGTCCGTCGGCATCAAAAGTCGCGACATAATCCGCACCTTGTCCCAAGGCAAAACGAATGCCCGTCTGCAGGGCGGCGCCTTGTCCCAGATTGCAGGCGTGCTCGAGTACCCAGATAGGATACCGCCTGGCTTCCCCGGCGGTTCCGTCATCC
>CAIPEB010000108.1 GCA_903863885.1 uncultured Planctomycetaceae bacterium
CCATGTCCACGTTTTTCACCGTCAAGGAAGCGGCACAGCGCGCTGGCAAGTCGCCCAGTTCCATCCGCCGACTTATCTACCCCATTATCGGCGACGATAAGCACGCCGACCGGCAGCACATCCAGCCCACCGTGATCGAGGTTCTGGAGTTGCGCACGAAGGGCGAGAATTTTGCCTGGCGGATCAGTGAGGAATTGCTGCAGCGTGAGATGCCGCCGGATGCACCGCGCGAGCAAGAGGCAGATACGCGTCCCGCGCACGCCACTCGTTTCGCCGAGAGCGAACTCCTGACGATGCTCCGACGCGAGCTCGATATCAAGAACCAGCAGATCACGCAGCAAACCGACATGATCTCACGGCAGATGGAACTTCTCAGCGGCCTCAGTGAACGGTTACGAGAGGGGAACATCCTCATCGGTTCTCTCCAGCGGCAATTGGCGCTCCCAGACGGCTCCTCGCGGACGAAGAACGCCGCCGCCGAAGCGCAGACCGTGAATCCCGGGGGAGGGGACTCGCCTCCGAAGAAAACTCCGAAGCCGCCCAAACCGAAGCGTGGTTTCCTTTCCCGCATGTTCCGCTAACCGCTTGTGACCCGAATTTGTTTGCAGCACCGGCCGCCAGTCACGCAAGCGCAATGCGTTGACCGCTCGCCCACCCGAGCGGATTCTATTTGGCAACCATGAGCAATGCTCCCGCCCCCGACGGCGCAGCGCCCAAGAACCGGTACCGCTTGCCCGGCATCCAGCGAGAGGGGATTGCGCAGCTCTCGATCATCGAGACGGCGCTCTGGCCCTTGCGCGGCGGGCAGCTCGACGCCAACACTTACGAAACGTCCTACACCTTCCAGCATGACGGTCAGCAGAGCCCCGCGCACGTCACCGTCTACGCCCCACACGGCCTGCAGTCGGCCGACGAGTATGTCCTCTGGGGACTCCTGGCCATCAGTCTCGACCGCACCAATCCCGATTCGACCCTCCTCGCCACACCGTACTGGATCATCAAGCGGCTCGGCATGTCCCTGGGTGGGTCCGAATATGACCAGCTGCGGGCTTCGCTGGAACGCCTCGCCTTGGTGGCCTACCAGAACACCGGCTTCTACAACCCGCTCACGCAGCAGCACGAGCGCGTGACCCTGCACTTCCTGTCGAGCTTCCTCCCGACCAACGGCAGGGGAGGCGCCGTCGCCACCGACCGCGTCTGGCGCCTCGAGTGGGACAAGCACTTCTTTGCGATGTGCCGAGCCACCGGCGGCACGCTGCTCTTCGACCTCGACGTGTACCGGGATCTCTCACCCGCCAGCCGCCGCCTATTCCTCAAGCTCAAGGACCGCTTCTGGCGGACGAAGCGCGTGTTCATGAACGTCGATGACCTAACCATCCACGGCCTTGGATTCTCGGCCGAGCGCCCGCTCTTCAAGCGGAAATACGACCTCACGGCGTGCATCCAAGAACTCCTCGACCATCATGTGATCGAGCTGGGCCGGGGCCAGACCGATCCCAGAGACCTCTTCATTCGTCGCGGAAAGGGGTGCTACGTCGTTTCGTTCTACGAAGGGGAGTATTTCCGCCAGCCGATGTCCGGACGCGCTATAGGGCAAAAGAATGCGATTGCGGATGACCCACTCTACGAGCCGCTGCGACGGATCGGCGTGGACGAACCCGGCATCCGCCGCCTCTTCAAGCAGTTCGCCCGCGGCCTGATCCAGCGGTGGATCAACATCACCGATGCAGCCATGCACGACCAGCCCCGCGGATTCCCCGGCTTCAAAGTCTCGCCAGCCGCCTTCCTCATCGACGGCATCCAGAACCACCGCATGCCGCCCGACTGGGTGTACGCCCACGAGAAGAAAATACAACGGGAACAGTGGGAGCACGAGCGTGCGTCATCGCAAGCCCTAGAGCAGGAACTGCGAGACCGCTACGAGGAAGAACGCTCCGCAGCCCTCCAGGCGTACCTCCGCACCCCCGAAGGCCGGCAGCAATTCGACGCCGCCTATCATCCCTACCTTGCTTTCTACAAGGCGGTCGACCCCACGCGATTCGAGGCAGCCGCGAAAGACGCTGCTATCGGCAAGGTGGAACGCGAGCACTTCGAATTCCCCGACTTCGGCGTCTGGCTGCTCCAGAAGCAGCGGTGATTTCCTCCTGCGGTGTTGGCGATCGCCGGGCCTTTTCAGGGAAGGGGACTATTGGCAGTGGCCGGATGGTTTTCCCGTCCCGCTATTGGCAACTGCCGGATGCCCTATTGGCATCTGCCGGATGTTTTTCCGAAAGGCACCCCTCGTTTGTGCCTTCTCTAAGCCACGTTCACGGCAACGAAAGACCGCCTACAAAGCATTAATACAAAGCATATCTGTATAAAGCAAAGGACCGCGGGCGTTGCCCGCCTGCTGAAATAAGAAGTACGTACGAAACAAAGAGGGGAGTCAAGCGGCCGGCCGGAACCGGCCGCTGCCTCCAAACGAATCAACTCAAGAGAGAAGCAGGAGCGTCTGTCAAACGAGAACTCGCTTCGACGAAAAGAGGGGATTGCCGGAGACCGGCATGCGGTTACTGCGACGCTGGTTGACGGACAGGAGTACCTCGCGTGACGTGAGCGTTGCTGCGGTCGCGAAGGGACCGCCGAACCGCCGCCGTTTGTTCGCTGGGGGAGGCGAGCTCCCGGCGATCCACGGGCGAACGGAGTTCGACCCGCCACGCGGCTGGGGACTGCCGAAAACCCTTCCACGCTACGAGGGGCAGAACGTCGCTGGCTCCGCCGCGACACAGGGGCTTGCGACACGCTGGCACTCGCGGGGCTCGTGACCGACGCGGCTTAAGCCCCTGTGTCGCGACCGCCATCCGGGCGGCCAGCGACGTTGCCCGCACTACGCAGGCCCGCCGGCCTGATCGACCGCGGAGCGGACAATACGCCCTGCCAGCCGCAGGGCGTCGCAAGTGACATCCACATGCTACACGCGTCCCGGTGCATTCTCTGCCGCAGGCAGAGACGGGACGCGCGCCGCTCTGCGATGTGGAGTGCGTTGCCACCCTCGTCCGCCGCAACGTATAGTGACTGCATCATGTCAAATCAACCTCAGCCCCACCGCGACCGTTACGACGTCTCCGGCAACATCGAAGCTGAGTACTTCGACGAAGCGCGAGCGGTGCTCGTCAATAAACTGGGCCTCCACACCCTTGAAGAACTGCACGTCGCCGAGGAGGAAGGCTTGGCCAAGGCCTATGAGGAATTGCTCGCCGACGTACGTGTCGACACGCCGATGACCTGCGATCTGCTCCGCCACATCCACGCAGCGATTTTCGGGCATATCTACGAATGGGCAGGACATTGGCGCACGGTAACGATCAGTAAGCCGGGCATCACGTGGCCTCCGCCACTCTTTGTGCCCCAATCCATGGACGAGTTCGAACGCACGGTCCTCAAGAAACACCCAGCGCACACGCTCGTTGACGAAGATGCGTTCTGCTCCGCGATAGCCGAGATCCAAGGCGAGTTTCTGACCGTCCATCCCTTCCGCGAAGGCAACGCGCGGACGATCAAGCTCATGACAGACCTTCTCGCCGCGCAAACAGGACGGCGTCTCCTTGTCTACGACGACAGTGACGCTGGCCGGGACACCTACATACGAGCGGCCAGCGAAGCGTTCAAGATGAACTACCAGCCGATGACGGATGTCATTCGCGCGGCTCTTGCCGCTGCAAAGAGGCTATAACGGCAAGCTGAGCCGCAATCCGTCGGCGTGTTTCTTCTTGGAAGCGTGGCAGCCCCTCGATCACGCTGTTGCGCTCAGTCACGCGCAAAATCTGCGCGTGCCGCTCCGCGTCGTCGTGGAGCCACGAACAGGAGTCTTTCAGCGTGGGGCCGTTCCCAAAATTGATCGCCATGCTTGAATTATACCACGTCCCAATGGCATTCAGAAGGCAAAAGGGACGCCCCGGGGACTGCCCTTACCGGGAGATGTACGGTCGGATGACCGATTCCCATTCCTCGCGGATCATCGTCTCCGGCTGCCTTCCCGCGAACTTCCCGCCGTGCATCGACGGCGTCCACGCTACGCGCACGTCCAGACCTTGCTCTGCAAAAAACCAGAGTGCGTCCTTCGCTCCCTCAATCCCGCTTGCTTCACAGTCGAACATGAGCGTCACACGACCGCTCGCAAGCCGCATCGCCCATGTCGCGATCTTTTCGCCCTGCGCCTCCGTCATGCGATTCGACATCACTCCCACGGCAGGGATGCCGATGTTGTCCAAGCCAATGACGTCATTGAACCCTTCGACGACCACAATCCCGTGGTTGGCAATCGATTGGCGGTAGCCAGGTTCGCGAAGCCGTGATGCCTGCTGCCCGAAGAGTTCCACACCCCGGTGGAATCCCTTCGGAAAGCGATGCTTCGCGGGCGGTTCTTTGCCCACGCGCTCGGCAGGGGAGAGACGCGACCACTCCCGCTCGTTCTGCTCGTAACGCACGTCGCGGGCGACCCAGGAGAGTACCTTGCCCTCTTCGGAGAGGACGGGGTACACGATACTCCCACGGAGGCTCCAGCCCCGCTTGTCGCCGCCGCCATCGTTCGGCAGGTAGCCGCACCGCCACTTCTGCATCGACGCAGGAGAAAGGCAGGGGTGCCGCCGTACGTAGGCCGCGGCCGCCGGGTTCATCGCTGCGGGCTCGGTGAGGAACTTCTTGTCGATATTGTGCAGTTCGCGGACCCGTTCCTCGGGAGAATCGATGAGGGGCACGTTGTGCGGCGGTTCCGGAGGAGGGGAGTCGGCCGTCTCAGCCGGCTTGGGTCCAGTTGACCCGTCCCGCACTACCCCATCGCCGGCAAGCAAATTGCGCACTCGCCGAAACTCTTCACCCTTCAGCTTGCCGCCCGTGGGCTTCGTGCCGGTCAGCCACCCGTGCATCAGCGTCAGGAGATTCCCGCGGAAGCCGCACTGGTACGCATGGCACAGGAAGACCTTCTGCGGGTTTTCCGTGTTGATCGAAAGCTCTTTGCGCCCGGCATGGTCGCCCTGGCACCCGAACGGGCAATCAATGCGCACCTCCTTGCCGGAGCCTTTTGCATCCAACGTCACCCCGCACTTGGCGGCCGCTTCTTCCAGCGTTGTCTCAGCCTGCAGCCTGTCGATGTCTACGTATCCACTAGGCGTCTTCATAGCGGCAGCGGCAATAGAAGCTTCTGCGGAATGATGCTACCGTTCACGGATTGCCATGGCAAATACGGTGATCTTGAGCGACCGTGACGTGGCGATGCTGCGGCTTCTCGACAAGACGCCTGCGACGGCCGCCCTCGTTCTGAAGTCCAGCGTGACCTTCGGAAGAGAGAGCTTTCTGGACGAGCGCCGAGTCCGCGAACGCCTCCAGACACTGGAAGAGGGCCGCCTCGTGCGATCGTTCTTGCCGGCCCACACGACGGGAGGAGCCGCGAAGTGGTTCAAGCTGTCGCGGGGAGGTTTCGTGCAGTTGCATGGGGCCGAAGACTCCCTGCCGCCTCGATCCAAGTTCGACGATATTCCGCCGTCTCGGTTCGAGCACACACGCGTTCTGGCCGAGGTGATCGTCCACACCCTCGTCGCCGCGTACCGGTCGCGTGTGCCGGTCACGGGCTTTCATGGCGACGGCACACTCGTGTTGGAAACCGGATCCTCGCGTCAGGTACCCGACTGCCATTTTCAATTCGCAAGTGTCGGCAAAACCTTCAACGTCCTCTTCGAGATCGACAACAGCACCGAGCCGCTCACCACCGACCGGCTGCAGAGCATTCGCGCCAAGATCGCCGGCTACGAGGCGTATCAGGACACCGTGTGGTACAACTGGAAAAGGGGAGGGGAGCGCAGCCCCCGTCCCTACTTCCGCGTCGTCTTCCTCACGAAGACGGTCGAACGCGCCCACCACATCCTCTGGCTTGCAGGCCAGTGCGCGCGCAATCGCGACCGGCGGCTCTGCTATGCCGCGACGCAGGAAAGCTACCTCAGAGCGTCCAACGCACTTCACGCGTTCCTCTTCCACGACCACCACGGAGGCTGGACGTGCCTTGTGGATCTGCACCCCACGGCGAAGATACTCCTGGCACCCATTCGGCTCTCCGCGCCTTTGGGGAGCTTCCCCCGCATTTGATACGCTACCCTCCACTGCCGGGTTCTGCCGGACGCTTGACGCGGGTATCAAGCCGCGTCCCTTCTCCGAGACGACGGATGAGGAAGTGAGCGGACGGACGTGCGACGCCGGCAGCACCGCCTCGGGCGACCTATGCACATCAAACGAGGCGGTTTTTCAACGACCCCGAGATTGCCGCAAAGAATAGTTGGCTCAATACAGCATGGAATCCGCATCGAGGCATCAGCAATTTCTGACCGCACTTCGCTATCCTTTTCCGTATGCTCTTCGCTATCGCCGCACCGGCGAATAATGAGCGCGGGCCTCGGTACATGGAAAAGTCGCTCGCGGCCGTGCACCAGGCGAACCGCAAAGGGCACCCGATCACCTTCGAGTACGGCTCCCGACGCGGCATGGTCGGCCTCTTCATCAGGATCCCGGCCGAACTGCAGGGAACCGTCATCGGGCCGATCAGCGCCAGCTACCCCAACTGTGCGATCACGAACGTTGAGGAAGATAATGGACGCGAGGGCGCAGGACTGCGTACCTGGAGGGTCGACCTCGACTTAACGCCGGAGCTCTTTCCGATCCTGCGGCATGCCCAGTTCGAGGACCTCCTCAACGGCAGCTTCGCCGACCCGATCGACGGCGTCTTGCGTGCCATCAAGCCCGACGAAACGCTCGTTTGCCGCATCGACATCACCGTGGCGCCCGCGAGCCGACGACGCTGCCGCGGGGCGACGCGGGCTATCAAGCGCCTGGACCGGCCCTTCTTTCGCACTCACAGCCGCCTGGCCGCTTTCTACGCGCGTCATATCACGCAGCGGTTCACCTGGATTCCCGCGTGGTGTGTCGGGCTCCTGGCGGCGCGTTCGGAATACCCCGTCCGCAGCAGCATGGAGGTCTCGGCGAGCCGCCACCACGATCGGGAAGAGGACCTGCAGGCGGCCAGCGATAAGTTGGGCGGACACCTGTTTGAGGTGCACATGCGCTTAATGGTGTTCGCACCGGCCAAGGACGACGACCTTGCTCTTGATCGCCTCCGCACGATGGCCGGGGCCTTCGGCTCCTTCACCCGGTCGCGGCTGGCGACGTTTCGCACGTCAAAGATACGCCGGGGCACCGTCCCGCTTTCCCGCGGCCGGGCATTCCTGCTCTCCCATGAGGAACTGTCCACGCTGTTTCACCCGCCGACGGCCACGGTCGCCGCGGAACGGATGCAGTTGAGCGAGTTCACCGAGTTGGAGGCCCCGGCCGCGCTTCCCGCCGTCACGGAAGAGGGGAGTGTCCAACTGGGCCGCGTCCAGTACCGAGACGACAACCGCATCTTCGGCTTGGCGCTTGAGGACCGCCGTCGGCACCTGTACATCATCGGCAAGACCGGGATGGGCAAGTCAGCGCTGCTCCAGAATATGCTCGCCTCAGATATGAGGCGGGGTCTGGGCGTCTGCCTGGTGGATCCGCACGGCGACTTGGCGGCGTCCCTGCTCGGCCTCGTACCGGCCCATCGGACCAATGATGTCATCTACTTCGATGCAGCGGACCGCGAGTACGTGGTTCCCTTCAACCCGCTGGCATGCCGTGATCCGACGCTCATCGACCAAGTGACCAGCGGCGTTGTTTCTGCATTCAAGAAGCTGCACGACTCCTGGGGGCCTCGCCTGGAAGATACATTGCGGAATGCCGTTTTCGCGACGGTCGAGCAGCAGGGGACGATGCATACGCTGCTGCGTTTACTGGCGGACAAGACGTACCGTGAGGGAGTCGTCCCGCACATCAGAGACGATATTGTCCGTTCGTTCTGGCAGCACGAATTTGCCCGGTGGCACGACGCCTACCGCACGGAAGCCGTTGCCGCGATCCAGAACAAGATCCGGCCGTTCCTCACCAATACGCATATGCGCGCCATCGTCACCCAGTCTGGCCGCTCTCTCGACCTGCGGCAGATCATGGACGAGGGGAAGATCCTGATCGTCAATTTGAGCAAAGGACGCGTCGGGGAGGACAACGCGACGCTGCTCGGAGCATTCCTCGTCACGAGCATCCAGCAGGCCGCTATGACCAGGGCCGACGTCCCGGAAGACCAGCGGCGTGATTTCTTCCTCTACGTCGACGAGTTTCAGAACTTCACCACCGGCGGGTTCGCCTCGGTCCTCTCCGAGGCACGCAAGTTTAGGCTGAGCCTCACTGTCGCCCACCAGTACGTTGGCCAGTTGAACGAGCAAACCGCCAGCGCCGTCTGGGGCAACGTCGGCTCGATGATCGCCTTCCAGATCGGAAGCGATGACGCCGAAGTGCTCGCCCAGCAACTCAGCAAGTACCGCGGACAGCTACAGTCGCAGGAGTTCACCAGTCTGCCGAAGTACACAGCGTACGCTCGGCTCCTCATCGACGGCATGCCCAGCAATCCGTTCTCCATGAAGACATTGGCGCCGACGGACATTGACGAAAGCCGGCGGGATGCCGTGTGCCGAATGTCTCGAAGACAGTTCGCGCAGCCGCTCAGTTCGCTGCACCGATGACAACTCTGTCCGCCCGGGTTGCGCTACACTCCCCGCGCAGCAATAGCGTTTATTGCCGCATTTGGTCCTTGTCATTGGAGGAGTGGCTATGTCCAGTTCATCGCTTGTGTTGCACAGGGGAGCTAGGATCGTCACCCGCGAGGAGCTTGAGAGAGTCTCGACACCCGAACCCGTGGGACGTTGGCGGCCTGTGCCGTTTGGCACCGTCCTCAACGCGGCAGAGTCGGCTCTGTACGACGCGGGATACGGGATTGTGAAGGAATCTCTTGCGCTGTCTCGCGGGGATGACCAATTCTTCGGCACCCTCGACTTGTCGGCTCCGATCCCTGGGGGGTCGACGGTTTCCGTGGGGATTCGATCTTCCCACGATAAATCGCTCAGCCTGGGATGGTGTTGCGGGACGAGAACGTTCGTCTGCGACAACCTCAGCTTCAGCTCGAATATCGTGATTGCCAGAAAGCACACGGTATTCGGCGCGGACCGCTACATCGAGGCCATCGCGGTTCAGGTAAGGAAGTTGGCGGACTACCGCGAAATGGAAACGCGGCGCGTTCAGTGGATGATGGAAACGGCACTCACGGACGAGAAAGCCGAGTCACTTCTGCTCCGGGCTTACGAGCAGGGGATCCTGACCCAGCGTTCTCTCCCGAAAGCCATTGCGGAATGGCGACAACCGTCCTTCGAGGACTTCGACGAGAAGAACTACTGGAGGATGCAGAACGGGATCACGTTGGCGATCGGCAAGCGCGCCCAGAGCAATCCGCAAGCCCACGCGCTGGCGACGATTCGCTTGGGCCATTTGCTGTCGCCAGAGGTCCCGCCGGTGCTGGCTTCGTGAGCCACCGAGCGCAGTAGGAAGTGAGGCAAGGACGTGCGCTGCCGCGTGCAGCGCGGCCCCCTTTTCCGGAAAGGGGGCTTTTACTGATCCGGAGGGGAGGCCATCATCCGACCGCCTGACGCCGATTCCGAACGATCAACGGAATCGCCAGACAAGGACGCTACACTCTTGGCGGCGGCCGCCCTCGCGAGGGGAGTATTCGAAGATCTATCGCTTCCTCATCAGTGTCCTCCGGAGCTTCTGAATGTGGTCATAAAGGAGTGGCAGCGCCTTTTGGTACTTCTGTATGGACCCGGTTAACGGCCTCTCGGGATTAACGAATGCGCCTGCCTCGGTACATTTGCCGAGCACCATTACAAGTTTTTCTATCTCGGATAATGCAATGCAAAACGAGCGATCAATGGCGGCGTTGTCAGACAAGACAAGCGAGTGTAGGTAATTCATAATCGGTACATTGAGAGTGGCATCCAGTAGAAGCAGCTTCGCCCTAAAGTGTCGCAGTTCCTGGTCATGAGGATCGCTGACTTGTACATAGTTACTGGCGACGTTCAGAAAATCGTCCACCGCGAACATGGTTGTGGTGAGAGGAAACAACCCCGACGCAGCGCCGGG
>CAIPEB010000109.1 GCA_903863885.1 uncultured Planctomycetaceae bacterium
CTCGGGTCGAAAAATCGTGAAAGAACCACTCCCCGACACACTCCGTTCATAACGTCTCGCACGTCCTGTGGGGAACCCCTCCTCGTAAGCACGCGCAACTCCGGAAAACATAAAGCAAGTCGGAACAACGCAAACGGCTCAATGAAGGGGGGGTACGGAGGATGAAACTGCGGATGCCGGATAGAATCTTATCCCCTCCAGCCTCCCGACACCGGACTCCGGACTTGCTCGGGCGGGCAGCCCTGGGTTTTCCGCGATTGACCATCTTTGCCAATCGTTATAAGCTACTGCAAATTTGAGGGTTACGTGATAAGAGTGCTGTTCGGCTCGCCGCGGCGGTGTCGTGCAGGGCTGTGGTGTTTCTTGTGGATGAGTGAGGCGATGGCCGCGGCGACTCGGCGGCGGATCGGTGCCCGCGCGGAACGCGGGTGACCCGGGATAAATGAACCATGGAAATTCTGGAACGCATTTGGGAATTGATCGGCGTGTTCTTCAGCGGCTTGCTGCGCGGGTTCGAGCGCAGCATCACGGCCGTATTTGGGTCCTCCAATGCTCGCTTCATCCGGCGTCTGCAGTTCAGGGTGGAGGCAATCAACCGGCTTGAGCCGAAGTACCAGGTCATGAGCAACGAGGAGTTGGCGGGACAGACCGTGAAGTTCCGCGAGCGGCTCGCTGCCGGCGAAACGCTGGACGATCTGCTGGTCGAGGCCTTTGCCGTCTGTCGCGAGGGCGGGCGGCGATTCATCGGTCTGCGTCATTACGACGTGCAGATGATCGGCGGAATGGTGCTGCACAGCGGCTCGATTGCGGAAATGATCACCGGCGAAGGCAAGACGCTCGTGGCCACGCTGCCGGCCTATCTCAACGCGCTGGAGGGCAAGGGCGTTCATGTCGTGACGGTCAATGACTATCTGGCTCGGCGCGACATGGAGTGGATGGGACCGCTCTACATGGGGCTGGGGCTGACCGTCGGTGCGATTCAGAGCGACATGGAGGTGATGGATCGCCAGAAGGCCTATTCCTGCGACATCACCTACGGGACGAACAACGAGTTCGGGTTCGACTACCTGCGCGACAATATGCGCCCGGCGGCTCGAGGCGACGATCGGTTCCCGAAGCGTTACCAGCAGTCGCAGGGCCGTTTGAATTTCGCGATCATCGACGAAGTCGACAACATTCTGATCGACGAAGCGCGTACGCCGCTGATCATATCGGGGCCGGCTTTCCAGGACGTGAAGAAATACGCCGAGGCCGACCGCATAGCGCGCATGCTGAAAAAGGAAGACCACTTCGTCGTCAACGAAAAGGATCATTCCGCGCACTTGACCGATCGCGGCGTGCGGGAGGCGGAGCGCATGGCGGGTGTGGAGAGTTTCTACACCGCGGGAAACATGGAATGGCCCCACATGATCGACAACGCGCTGAAGGCTCATCACCTCTACAAGCGCGACGTGAACTACGTGGTCAAGGAAGGCCGGGTCGTCATCGTGGACGAGTTCACGGGCCGGTTGATGGAAGGGCGGCAGTGGAGCGACGGTTTGCACCAGGCCGTCGAGGCGAAGGAAGGGGTCAAGGTCAAGGAAGAGACGCAGACGCTCGCCACGATCACGCTGCAGAATTTCTTCAAGTTGTACTCGAAGATCTGCGGCATGACGGGCACGGCCATGACCGAGGCCAATGAATTCTGGAAGATCTACAAGCTCGACGTGATCGCGATCCCGCCCAACCGAACGCTGCAGCGTCTCGAGCATCC
Organism: uncultured Planctomycetaceae bacterium; assembly: GCA_903863885.1. GTDB lineage: Bacteria > Planctomycetota > Planctomycetia > Pirellulales > Pirellulaceae > CAIPEB01. The sequence continues at coordinate 1,754 of CAIPEB010000109.1, forward strand.
CGACGTGATTTACCGGACGGAACGCGAGAAGTTCCTGGCCGTGGCCGACGAGATCGAGCGGTTGAACCGCTGGGACATTCTGGTGATGAAGAACGACCAGGAGCGGCTCGGGCTGATCGTCAAGGAGGAGGAGGACGCGTACGTCTTCCAGGATCGCGGCAACTCGAAGTCCAAGGACCGCATTCTGAAAGCGGACGTGGTGCGTGTGGAACGCAAAGGGCGTCCCGTGCTCGTCGGTACGGTTTCGATTGAAAAGAGCGAGCGGCTTTCCGCACTGCTGGATCAGCGGGGCGTCGAGCATGCTGTGCTCAATGCCAAGTATCACAAGCGCGAGGCCGAGATCATCGCGCAGGCAGGGCGGATCAGCGGCGTGACGATCGCCACCAACATGGCGGGCCGCGGCACCGACATCATCCTGGGCGGCAATCCTGAAACCATGGCCTGGGCCCGTCTGCAGGACAAGTACGAAACGCGGCTCGACGTGCCCCGCGAGGAATGGAACTCGCTGGTGGCCGAGATCGAGCAGCAGGAGAACATGAAGACGCAGGGCGATTTCGTCAAGCAGCTTGGCGGTCTCCACGTGATCGGCACCGAGCGTCACGAAGCCCGCCGCATCGACCTGCAGCTGCGAGGCCGCTGCGGTCGCCAGGGCGACCCGGGCAGCAGCCGGTTTTACCTGTCCCTCGAGGATGACCTGATGCGGATCTTCGCCGGTCCGTGGGTCAAAAACATCCTCGAAAGACTGGGGATGAAGGAAGGCGAACGCATCGAGAGCCGTCTGGTGACCCGCCGCATCGAGGCCGCGCAGAAGAAGGTCGAAGAACGCAACTTCGAGGTTCGCAAGAACCTGCTCGAGTATGACGAGGTCATGGACGAGCAGCGGCGCCGGGTCTACAGCTACCGGCAGCGGATCCTCGACGGAGCCAACTGCCGCGATCTTGTCGTGAAGATGATCCACGAGCAGGTGGACCACTATGTGGACGGGTTCCTCGACCGCAACTACGGCATCAAGTCGTTCGCGCAGTGGGCCGGAGCCCGCATGAGCATGACCTACGAGTCCCGCGATTTCCGGGGCATGGACTATGCGGCGGCGGAGCGTTTTGCCAAGGACGAGGCCGACCGCATGGCCGAGACGCAGGTGATCGACGCCATCGAGGAGAACCTGCCGCTCGAAGAGGAACAGGACGAGTGGAACTGGGAGGCATTGGCCAAGTTCGCCGACACTCGCTGGGGACTCAACCTGCGGGACCGCGATCTGAAGAAGGTCGGCCGGGACGGTGTCGCCGAACTGCTGATCGAGCGGGCCCGCGAGTCGCTGGCCGGTCGCGATCTGAGCGAAGGCGCGCCGATGCTCGCCGAGGACTATGGGTTGCGCACCGTCGTCGCCTGGGTGCAGCACAAGTTCGGCATCGAGGTGTCGCTCGACGAGATCCGCGGACTCGAGGCCGATCCCTTGAAGAAGCTGATCGAACAGCGGGCGGCCGAAGCTTACGACCGCAAGGAGTTCGAGTATCCCGTGATGGCCGGCATGTACCGCTTCACCAGCGGAACCGGGCCTCATTCCAAGCTCGATCGGGACGGGATCATCCAGTGGGCCTCGGCCAGGTTCCAGGCGGACGTCGCCCTGGACGACATACGCAACCAGCAGCGCGACGAAATCCGCGACGTGCTTCTCGGACTCAGCGCAGCTCACCAGAAACGCTCTCAGGCCGTCCTGGACGAGGCGCTCAAACTGGTCGATGAACTGTTCGCCGGGGCCGATCCCGGGCAGACCGCGATGCTCTCCGCGTCCGGCAAGGCGGGGATGGAGCGGCTCTCGAACTGGGTGCGCGATCGGCTCAACCAGACGCTCGGAGCGGACGAGATCGGACGCATGAACCGCGAAGATCTCGAACAGAAGATGATCAGTTCCGTCCAGGACTATTATCACCCCGAAATCCGTTACATGGAGCGTTCGCTGCTCCTTCAGATCGTGGATACGGCCTGGAAGGACCACCTGCTGGCCATGGACCATCTGCGCAGCTCGATCGGACTTGCCGGCTACGCGCAGATGGATCCGAAGGTCGAGTACAAACGCGAAGGCATGCGGATGTTCGAGATGATGTGGACCGCCATGGGCGAGCGCGTCACCGATCTGATTTTCCGCATGGAACAGTTGAACGAAGAGTTCGTCGGATCCACGTGGGTCGAAGCCACCGCCCGCAAGGAGGATGCCCAGGCGCCCGGCGACATGGTCAGCGAACAGCAGGCCGCGATTCAGGCCAGCCAGGGAGATGTTGCGATCGAGACGATCCGCCATCGCGGAGAACGCGTGGGCCGAAACGATCCCTGCCCTTGCGGAAGCGGCAGGAAGTACAAACAGTGCTGCATGCGGAAATCGTAGCCCACGCCGTGAAGCCGGGAGAGCGGAAGCCGGTAATCGGTAACGGGTAGCCGGTAATTGCCGTTGTTATCGGGTGGCACGGAGCGTCGGAAGTTCGATGCGATGAAGTAGGACCTGAGGACAAGCCACTCGGCCGGATGGACGTTTGTTTGCCTCCGGAATCCCAACGCACTGTGGACTCAGCTCACTCACGGGAAAGGACTCCCCGATGCTGCTGGACCTGGCTTACCTGCTCCTGCTGGCGGTCTTTTCGCCCTGGCTGCTGTACGCGGCGATCCGCCAGGGAAAGTACCGCGAAGGGCTCGGGGCGAAGCTGCTGGGACTCGCGCCGCGACGCGACGGCGGCAAGCCCTGCATCTGGCTCCATGCCGTCAGTGTCGGAGAAGTCAATCTGCTCAAACCGTTGCTGGACCGGCTCGAGCAGCAACTGCCCGGCTGGGAGAGCGTGATCTCGACAACGACGAAGACGGGTTATGAACTGGCCTGCAAGAAATACGCTCCCCGCCTCGTCTTTTATTGTCCGCTCGATTTTTCGTGGGCGGTCCGCGCCGCGATGGACCGCATCCGCCCGGATCTCCTGGTGCTTGCCGAATTGGAATTGTGGCCGCATCTACTTCAGGAAGCCCAACGCCGCGGCGCCGCGGTGGCCGTCGTTAACGGCCGATTAAGCGAGCGCAGCTTCCGCGGGTACCGCCGCATCCGACCGCTGGTCCGTTCGATGTTGAGCCGCCTGGATCTCGTGGCGGCTCAGAATGACGAGTACGCCGACCGTTTTCTCGCGCTGGGCGCCGAACCGTCGCAGGTTGTCGTGACCGGTTCGATCAAGTTCGACGGCGCCCAGACCAACCGCGACAACCCGGCGACCCGGCGACTGGCGGAACTGGCGGGCATCGAACCCCGGGATACGGTTTTTCTGGCGGGCAGCACTCAGGACCCGGAGGAGGCTCTGGCTGTCGAGTCGTTCCGGGCACTGAAGGAGAAGCATCCCCGGCTGCGACTGATCCTGGTGCCCCGGCATCCATCACGCTGCGACGAGGTCGCCCGCGGGCTCGACCAGAGCGGACTGAGGTGGCAACGGCGCAGCCGTCTGGATTCGGACGGGCCGGATCCGTCCTCGCGGATTCTGCTGGTGGATACGGTTGGCGAATTGGGAGGCTGGTGGGGTACCTCGCACATCGCGTACGTGGGCGGAAGCATGGGGCCCCGCGGCGGCCAGAACATGATCGAGCCCGCGGCCTACGGCGCTGCGGTTTCCTTCGGGCCGAACACGCGCAACTTCCGCGACATCGTGGCGATGCTGCTCCGCGGCGAAGCGTCCGTCGTCGTCCGGGACGGCGGCGAAATGTCCGCATTCGTCGAACGCTGCCTCGAGGATCCGGCCTGGGCACGCTCGCTCGGATGTCGCGCGCAGCAGCTTGTCGCGCGGCAGCGCGGGGCTACCGACCGCACCGTTTCGCTGCTCGTGCAGCTGCTGAGCCAGTCGAAAACTCTTGACTCCGCGCAGCGACGCGGCCGCGCTGTTCCGCCGCGCGACGCAGCCTGAGAAGCCGCATCCCGCGAGGTTCGGCTCACGGGCGCCGAGTCGCGATCTTCTTTGCTGCGGCACCGCGTTGCGAACATCCTCTCAATGGAGGTGCATCTCGCAACTGACACCGCCGGCCGCCGGAACGTAGCAGTGTCGCGTGTAATCCGTCACCATGCGGTGGGCGCTGAACCGCCAGCCCAGCGTGGCGATCGAGTTCATCATGCGATGGATCCAGCGCCGCGGCAGTCCATCAACGTCGCGGTCGTAAAACATCGGCACGATCTCTTCCTCGAGCACGTTGTAGAGCGACTCGGCGTCACGCTGGTCGGTGACCTCCTGCGAAACGTGGGTGGTGCCCCTGCCGATCGCGAACCCGTTCGTGCCGTCGTAGGCTTCGGCCCACCACCCGTCGAGGATCGACAGGTTGAGGCCGCCGTTGAGCACGGTCTTCTGGCCGCTGGTTCCCGACGCTTCGAGCGGACGGCGCGGGTTGTTGAGCCACACGTCGACACCCTGAATCAGGTGGCGGCACACGTTGACGTCATAGTCCTCGACGAAAACGATGCGGTTGTGGAATCGCGGATCGCGTCGCGTATTGGCGATGCGCTGAATCAGCTGCTTGCCCGGATCGTCGGCCGGGTGTGCCTTGCCCGCGAAGATGATCTGGACCGGTCGCTCCTTGTTGTTTAGCATTGCCAACAGGCGTTCCTCGTCCCGCAGCAGCATGCTCGCCCGCTTGTACGTGGCAAATCGCCGGCCGAAACCGATGGTCAGCGCGTTCGGGTCGAGAATGTTCCGGCCTGCCTCGACGATATCCTCGCTCTCGCCGCGTCGCCGACTCTGGCGGCTCACGCGACGCCGGACGAAGGTCAGCATCAGGTTCTTCAAGGCGTTGTGCGTTTCCCAGAGTTCACCCGGGTCCACGCTGTAGATGTTCTGCCACACGTCCGGCTCGCCCATGCGCTGCATCCAATTGGGCGGGAAATGGCGGTCGTACAATTGCTGCATCTGCCACGCGAGCCACGTCGGCACGTGCACGCCGTTGGTGATGTGCCCGATCGGGATCTCTTCCTCGACCCGCCAGGGCCAGAGATGAGCCCACATCCGCCGCGTCACCTGGCCGTGCAGCGCGCTGACCGCATTGGCCCGCCGCGAGAGCTTCAACGCCACCACGGTCATGCAGAACGTCTCCTGCTGGTTCTGCGGTTCGACCCGTCCCAGCCCCATCAGCTGGTCGTAGGAAATGCCAAGCTGGTCGCGCAGCGGACCGAGGTGCTCTTCGACCAGGCCTCCGCTGAAGCGGTCATGACCGGCCGGAACCGGCGTATGCGTGGTGAATACGGTGCGGTGAGCCACTTCGCGCAGCGCGTCGTCAAACGCAAGCCCGTCGTCCTGCATGCGTTCCCGCACGACTTCCAACGGAACGAAGGCGCTGTGCCCTTCGTTCAGATGATAAACGCCCGGATCAACTCCCAGCTCGCGCAAGGCTCGCACGCCGCCGACGCCCAGGACCAACTCCTGGCGGATGCGGGTCCGCTCGTTGCCGCCGTACAAGCGGTTGGTCAACTCGCGGTCCTCGGGGCGGTTGCCGTCCACGTTGGAGTCCAGCAGATACAGCGGCACTCGACCGACCTGCACCAGCCAGACCTTCGCGAAGAGCTTCCCGTCGCGAGTGTCGATGCGGATCGTCAGCGGCTTGCCGTCCCGTGTGCGAGCCGGTTCCAGCGGCGTGTTCTCGACCCGCGTGTCCTGATATTCCTCTTTCTGCCAGCCGTTGTTGTCGAGGTGCTGGCGGAAATACCCCTGGCTGTAAAACAGCCCGACCGCCACCAGCGGAACACCCAGCCCGCTGGCGCTCTTGATATGGTCGCCCGACAGCACGCCCAGGCCGCCCGAATAAATCGGCAACGATTCGTGCAGACCGAACTCGGCGGAAAAATAGGCCACCGGCTTTGCGCCCAGAATGCTCGCGTGAGTCACGCCGAACGAGGTCTGTGTGGTCATGTACTCCTTCAGCCGCCGCACCGCATAATTGATGCGGCTGTACAAGACCATCTCCGCCGCACGGGATGCCAGACGCTCGGGTGTGAACTCATGCAGCAGGGCGATCGGGTTGTGATCGAGCTGGCGCCAGCGGATCGGATCCAGATCGCGAAACAGGTTGATCACTTCATAGTGCCAGGACCACCACATGTTACGCGCCAACAGCATGCACTTCTGGTACAGCGCGTCTGCCCCTAACTCGCCCGTCGTTTGTACCTCGGGCCCCGAGTCCATGACGGGGTCTGTCTGACTCATTCCGAATTCCCTTCGCTTTAAGCCGAATTTGTCTTCGGGTGAAAATCTGCTAATCTCATCGGGTTTCGTAATGCTCACGGGGGAATGTTGTCAAGTGGCTCAACTGTCGCATGGCACCCATGGCGTTAATGCGGGTGGTGTGGGGTATATGGGGTATTTGTATTATCTCCAATAACCGGAGTCCCGCCGCTTGGATGCGAAAACAACATCCCATGTCTCTCTCGCGAATCGGATGCAGCCGACCCTCTGCTTGAACCGAAGCGCGGATAACACGATCGTCACAGTCAGGTATGGCTGCAACCGAAAGAGATGTCATGCCCGCTGTAGTTGATGGAAGCCGCACCGCTGTGAAAATTGACCGTTGAGAGTATCGATCGCTGGCACAACGGGTCGCCGAGAAAACCGATGGCTGAGAAAACCGACGTTACGTGGCACACGCATCAGGTGACTCGCGAAGATCGCGAACGGCTGAACGGGCATCACGGATGTGTGGTCTGGTTCACGGGGTTGAGCGGCAGCGGCAAGAGCACGATAGCGAACTGTGTCGAACGGCAACTGTACGATTGCGGCGTCCACAGTTTTCTGCTGGATGGCGACAATCTGCGACACGGTCTGAACGCCAGTCCGGCCATGCTGGCGGCCGCTCACGGCGATGCTTTTGCGCAGAGGTTCGGCCTCGGGTTTTCCGCGGACGATCGCGAGGAGAACATTCGGCGGGTCGGAGCGGTGGCCGAGTTGTTTGCCGCCGCCGGTCTGGTGACGCTGACGGCGTTCGTCAGCCCCTATCGGCGCGATCGGGATGCCGTGCGCAGACTGGTCGAGTCATTTGGGCGGCCGGGCGATTTCATCGAGGTGTTCGTCGACACGCCGCTGGAGATCTGCGAACAGCGTGATCCCAAGGGCCTTTACCGCAAGGCCCGATCGGGCCAGCTGAAAGCTTTCACGGGCGTGGACGATCCGTACGAGGCGCCCGGGCAGGCCGAGTTGACGCTGGACTCGGGCCGATCGTCGCCGGAGGTGCTCGCGGGGCGGGTTGTGAGTTACCTGCGCGAACGCGGAAAGATCCGCTGAACGGCCGTCGCCTCAAACGGAGCGGCTGGATCAGCCTGAGTTGGATCAGCCGGGGTTGCTGACTCGAGCCGCTGAATCAGGCTGCGACAGGGGCGGCTTGAGGCGGCTGGTTCGCGATGGTCATCGCCTGCACTTCATTGGCCAGTGCGCGGTAGTCTTCCGCGCCGTGGGACGCAGATGCGTAGTCGAAGATGGACTGCCCGAAGCTCGGCGACTCGGCCAGCCGGATGTTGCGGCGGATCCGCGTGGCGAACGTGCGGGTGGCGGACCAGATGCCGTTGGCGTCGGCCTGGCAGCGAAAGAACTCTTCCACGTCCGCACTCACCTCGGCGGCAAGTCGCGTTCCCGTGTCATACATGCACAGCACGACTCCGCTGAGCCGCAGTCTTGAGTTCAGCCGCTGGATGACCAGTTCAATCGTGCGCAGCAACTTGCTCAGGCCGTGCAAAGCGAGGAAGTGCGGTTGGAGCGGCAGGAAGACTTCGCTGACCGCGGTGAGCGCGTTGAGTGTGAGCACGCCCAGTGACGGGGGGCAGTCGATAATCAGGAAGTCGAACGTTTCGTTATCGCGGCCCAGTGCGTCTCGCAGCACAACTTCGCGGCCCACCTCGCCGGCCAGTTCGAGTTCGGCGGCGGCCAGATTCAGGTGTGACGGAACGAGCCAGAGATTGGGCGAGACCTGTCTGCGGACCTGTGGAATCGTGGCCTCGCCGAGCAGCACGTCGTAAATCGACGGTTCCTGTTCGCTCAGTGCGACGCCCAGGTGGAGTGATGCGTGGGATTGCGGGTCGAGATCGATCAGGCAGACGCGGTGTCCCGCTGCGGAAAGTGCCGAGCTGAGATTGACTGCGGTCGTTGTCTTTCCCACTCCGCCCTTCTGGTTGATGATGGCGATGGATCGCATGCGGGATCTCCGGTTTCACGAGTCTCGGGAGCCATGAGGGCGGGGGATTATAGCGGCCGCGCGGATCCGGTCCTAGTTCGGATTTGCCCCCCCTGAAGTTGGCAAGATGGTCAATCGGCACAGTGTGAAAGCCCGAATCCGGACGCTGGTCTTTGGGAGGGCCCGGTATATCCTTCGGGGGGGATTGCGAGAAAGCGCGTTGCGGGAGGCGATTTCGGCAACTGGCGGCCCAGTCAATGGTGTTGCGGCACGATTTGGGCTAAAACAGCGTCTCCGTGGCGGAACCGCGAGTGCAGGGTGCACCCGCAAGGTGACGTCGTTATCGAGGGGGGAGCCAGTCGTGCGAGTTATCGTTGAGAAGAATGGTCAAGAGGTCAGTCGCCGCGCTGCGAAGTTTTTCGACGAGCTGGTGCGCAATAAGCCGAACTGCGTGCTTGGTTTGGCCACTGGCAGCACGCCGTTGGGCGTGTACCAGGAAATGATCCGAATGCACCGCGAAGAGAATCTCGATTTCTCGCTGGTCACGACCTTCAATCTTGATGAATACGTCGGGTTGGAGCCAACGCATCCGCAGAGCTATCGGTATTTCATGCAGACCAACCTGTTCGACCACATCAACGTCGATCCCTGGAAGACGCATGTTCCCGACGGAATGGTCGCGGACTTTGAATCGGCCTGCCGGGCGTACGAGCACCATATCGTGGACGCCGGGGGAATCGATCTGCAATTGCTGGGCATCGGCAGCGATGGTCATATCGCCTTCAATGAACCGGGATCGTCGCTCGGGAGCCGCACGCGGCTGAAGACGCTGGCGAGCGAGACGGTTCGCGACAACGCCCGGTTTTTCCAGAACGAAGAGGAAGTGCCACGTCTGGCGGTAACCGTCGGAGTCGGTACGATTCTGGAAGCTCGTCGATGCATCCTGCTTGCGATCGGCGAAGCCAAAGCGGACGCGATTCGGGCGACGGTCGAGGGGCCGGTCACCGCTCAGATCACCGCCTCGGCTTTGCAGTTGCACCGCGAGGTCATCGTCATCGTCGACGAAGGGGCGGCCTCGAAGCTGGCTCGCCGCGAATACTACGACGAGGTCGAGAAGTCCATGCTGCTGATGGAAGCGAAGAAGAGACTTCCGGGGGCGACCCGGAGGTAACCCGAGCGATAAGGGGGCGGTGACGTCGCGAATAGCCGCGGCCGGTCACCGCTCTTTCTCAGCCTGAAGTCGTTTGACTTGAGTAGCTTGAATCGGGGGACGTGAACCGCGAGGGGCGAATCGAGAGGTGCCATGCGTCAGATTGGCTCATTGAACCGCGAAGCGGACGCGCGCCGCTTCGCGGATTTCCTGATTACGGAAGGATTCGGCGCCCACGCGGAACAGGCTGGAGACAGCTGGGTGGTCTGGGTGCGCGACGAGAATCACATCGAATCGGCTCGCGCGGCTTTTGCCGAATTTCAGAGCAACCCTCAGGATCTCAAGTACCGGAATCTCCAGCGGGAGGCGAGCCTCATCTTGCGGACGGACGCCAAGCGTCGCGAGTTGGCCCGCAAGAACCTGGTGCCGGTGCGGTGGAAGTGGGGAGTTGTTTCGCGCGGCGGTCGACCGCTGGTCTGGACGCTGATCATTCTCAGTTGCGGCGTCGGCCTGTTTTCCAACATGGGCCGCGACACCGACAGCGTGGTTGTCCGCACGCTGCTCTTCACCGATCCGGCGCACGCTCGCGAGTCGGGCTGGAGCCTGGCCAGCACGGCGGACCGCCTGGTGGACATCCAGCACGGTCAGGCGTGGCGGTTCATTACGCCGATGTTCGTCCATTACGGCACGATCCATCTCGCGTTCAACATGATCATGCTTTACCAGCTGGGCAGCTTGATCGAGTTGCGCCGCGGCACCTGGCGTCTGGGATTGATGGTCTTGGCGATTGCCGCCAGCTCCAACACGGCCCAGGCCCTAGTTCCTATCGACTGGGGCGGCAGTCCCTTCGCGGCGGGCATGTCCGGCGTGGTTTACGGGCTGTTCGGATACGTCTGGATGAAGACCCTGTATGCGCCCCGCATGGGTATGTTCGTCAGCCGATCTACCGTCGTGATCCTCCTGGCCTGGTTGCTGCTTGGTTTTGCCGGTTTCCTGAACCGCGGCGACACGGCCATTGCCAACTGGACGCACGGCGTGGGTTTCGCCGCAGGGGTGGCGATCGGCTATATTCCCGAGGTGCTCGGCGGGGGAGCGTGAACCGCAGAGATGCCCGGCTTTCCAGGTTTTTCAGAGAACCATCATGGCAGACAAGTTCGATCCCTATCGCGACTCGCTGGTAGTCGAAACCAATACGATCTGGCCCGCGGAACTGGAGGGCGTCGCGGCTGACGAGAAGCCTCGTCTTGCCGCCGCGCTGCACGCCGACGCGGCACACTGCGAGCAGGTGGAGTACGTGCGGGTCCACACCGGGTTCTGCCGCCGGATCACGGTGACTTCCGGCGATCTTCAGCGTCTTCGTGCAGGTGCCCCTTGAGCAATTCACCGTTCCGTTCCGCGTCGGGCATGGAAGTTCTGAGCGTCCCGCTGGGTGAACGCAGCTACGATATTCAAATCGGGACCGGGAACCTCGCGGCGGTCGGGGCGTTCATCGCGTCGCGGCGGGCCACTTCGCACGCCGCCGTCGTCACGGATGAAAACGTCCGAGATCCTCATGCGGCGGTCGTGCTCGAAAGCCTGCGGCTCGCGGACATCCGCGCGGAAATGCGGGTGCTGCCGCCGGGCGAATCCACCAAGTCCGTGGCGCAGGCCCAGGGACTCTGGCAGTGGCTGCTCGACATCAACGCGGATCGCAAGTCCGTCGTCGTGGCAGTGGGCGGGGGAGTGATCGGTGACCTGGCGGGCTTCGCGGCCGCGACGTTCGCGCGCGGGCTGGACTTCGTGCAGGTTCCCACCACGTTGCTGGCGCATGTGGACAGCAGCGTAGGCGGAAAGGTGGCGATCAATCTGCCGGGCGCCAAGAACATGGTCGGCGCGTTCTGGCAGCCGCGCGGCGTCTTGATCGACACGGCCGTTCTGGAGACGCTGCCGGAGCGCGAGTTCCGGGCGGGGCTGGCTGAAGTCGTGAAATACGGGGTGATTCTGGACGCCGAGTTCTTCGACTATCTCGAAAAGCACGTTCGCGAGATTGAAACGCGCGATCCGGCCGTGCTGCGCCATCTGATCCTGCGCAGCTGCCAGCTCAAGGCCAACATCGTCGCCGCCGACGAACGCGAGGAGACCGGACTGCGGTCGGTGCTCAACTACGGCCACACGTTCTGTCACGCGATCGAGGCGCTGACGGGCTACGACCGGTTTCTGCACGGCGAGGCCGTTGCCATCGGCATGGTCTGCGCATCGCGCCTGGCCGAGCGGCTCGGCCGGATTGGCGGCGAGATCACCCGGCGCCAAGTAGAACTGCTCCGGGTGCTGGGACTGCCCGTGGACCTGCCGGAACTCGACCGTCAGGAGTTCGTCGCCGCGATGCAGCGCGACAAGAAGGTCGAGCATGGCAAGCTGCGTTTTGTGCTGCCCAGCCGCATGGGGCACGTCGATCTGGTCGGCGGCGTAGCGAGCGACGACGTGTTCTCCGTGCTGAATGACTAGGCCCGCCTGCGGCGGCCCGACCGGGCAGTTACGGCCTCACGACCCAGCTGCCGCTGACCCGTCTGATGAGGTGCCGCATCTCCAGCACGCTGAGCGTCGATAACACGCGATGTACCGGGAGTCCGCTGCGCACCACCACCTCGTCGATCGGTGAAGGTTCGGAGGGGATTGCGTTCAGGACAGCCTGTTCCTGTTCATTCAACTGAAGTTCGGCCGGGCTGTGCATGACGGTGCCGTTGCCGCGCGGCGCGGGGGCGGTCAGGGGCCCGAGTTCTTCGAGGATATCTTCGACCCGTTCGACGAGTTTGGCGCCTTCGCGCAGCAGTCGGTGGCATCCGCGGGAAGTCGTGTTGTCCACGCGTCCGGGAACGGCAAACACTTCGCGGCCCTGTTCCGTGGCGTGCCCGGCTGTGATCAATGCGCCCGAGCGCGCGGCCGCTTCGACCACCACAACGCCCAGGCTCACACCGCTGATCAGGCGATTGCGCTGCGGAAAGGAACCGGGATGCGGCGTGACCCGCGGACTCGCTTCGCTCAGGATCGCGCCCTGTCCGGCGATTTGATCGGCCAGTTCGCGATGTTCGGGCGGATAGATATTCAGCAGTCCGGCGGCGAGCAGCGCCACCGTGCGGCCGCCGACCGCCATCGCCGCGCGATGGGCCGCCGCATCGATGCCCCGCGCCAGGCCGCTTACCACGGTCACACCGGAGCGGGCCAGCCCTCGCGCGAGCCTTTCCGCCTGACGCAATCCGTATTGGCTGGCGTGCCGCGTGCCCACGATTGCCACTGCGACCGCGTCCTCGGGGAGCAGCGAGCCGCGCGAAAACAGCACGCCGGGCGGGTCATAGATTTCGCGCAGCAGTACCGGGTAGGTTGCGCTCTCCGGCGTGATGATATCGAGGCTGTGCTCGCGGCAGTCGGATACGATGGCTCCCGCGTCGATCTGGTGCGAACGGCTGATGGCGCGAGTGAGCTTCGGGCCGATCCCCGGTATCTCCCGCAGCTGGCTTGGCGCCGCGGCCAGCACGGCGGCCGCCGTACCAAATCGTTCCAGCAGGAGTCGCCGCGTCCGCGGGCCGACTCCTTCAGCCAGGTTCAATCGCAGAGTCGCTTCGAGTTCGGTCGCTTCGAGTTCGGCCGCAGCAGAGTCTCTCGCCCGGCTGTCGTCCGCGCGCGCATCCGCAGCGTTCATCGGCAGTCATCCTTGCGATGAAGTAGATTGCGGGCGACCATCGCAATGTAGGACTGGCCGGATTCGGCGTCCAGACCTCGTCGTCGCGAATCGGACCGTCCGCGCGCGTTGAAGCACCGGAAACACGTTCCGATGTCCAAGGGGCCGCGGCGCGACGACCGCTCAGATTCCCAGTTGGGCCAGAGCGTCCGCGAGTCGTGTTACCAATCCGAACAAAGTCGGATGGGTCGTCTCCATCCGTTCGGCGGCCGCGGACAGTCGGGTGCTCAGCAACTCGCGCGCGGGCGACTCGGCGGCTGATCCGTGGAGCTTTGCCTCGATCTCCGCGCGGACTTCCTCGAGCAGGGACTTGGTCTGAGGGTCCACCTGATGCAGCGACTTCAGCTCTGCTTCAAGTTCCCGGACCGTGGCTCGCAGTCGTTCGAGTTCTTCCGACATGGCGGTTCCTCCGCATCAGGGTCGTTTGCTCACCGCGAGCCGCCGGGCTCCGGCGCGATCGAAACGGGAGCGAGGTCGGTCTTCTCGGGTGCGGGCGAAGCATACTTCTCGAGCAGCTTTTCCAGAACCGGTCGAACCGTGCTGGCCGGGATCGTGTAGCTCGCGACTCGGCTGGCGCGGGCGATGTTGATGCCCACGACTTTTCCGTCCAGTCCGACGACCGGGCCGCCGCAATCGCGCGGCCGGATGACCGAGTCGTGCTGAACCACCGAAGGGAATCCAAATCGGCGTTTGCTCAGCGGGCCGCCGAGACTGTCCATCAATTCGGCCTGTTCAGGGTTGCCGACGTGCGAAAGGTCTGCCAACACGGCGCTGATCGTGAGCGACTCCCGGTTTCGAAGCACCGCGAGTTTGACTTGGTCACCCGCTTCGCGGGATTCGATGGCCGTGATCAATTCGTCGCGGTCCGTCAGTTTCTGATCCCCGATCCGCACGACCACGTCTCCGACCTGGAGGCCGGCTTTGGCGGCGGGGCTGCGGGCGACGATCCGCTCAATGCGCGGGCCTTTCGGTGAATTTTCCAGGAGCACGCCGAGCACCGGTCGCGGCTGCGGGACGGCATGCGCGGCGGCGCTGACGACGCCGATCGAAGCCGGCGTGCCGTCGAGCCCGGCGGTTGCGAGCAGGCTGCCGACTCGCGGCAGATCATCGTCCGACCACTGCACGATGGGCAGGCCCGCGGCAGGTATTTTCAGCAGCGCCAGGTCCGTTGCCGGATCCCGTGCGAGGATCTGGGCGTCCATCCGCCGGCCATCTGCCAGATAACACTCGACGTGTTCCGTCAACTCGCTCGCCTTGGAAATGATCAGGCCATCGGCGCGGACGATTGCACCCAGTGCCGATTGCACGCCGTCGCAGAGAATCCGCACTGTCGAGCGGCTGGCCGCATCAGTCAGTTCGCGAAATGCCGCTCGCACGTCCGGATGGTTTCGCTCGTTGTCGTCGGGAACTCGGAATTTGCCCAGGCGATGCAGCCATGTCTGTGAAGTGTTCTTTTTCGGCGCGGCATCGCTGTCGGTTTCCGCCGCCGTTGCGCCTGTGGCCCAACAAACGGCCGACGCACAGACCACCGCCTTCATCACCCGCAGAGCAGAGCTTCTCAGCACCATGAAACCTCCGGCAATCCGCACGAAATGTATTCCTATTCGCGCTGGCGGCCAATCGCCACTTTGAACTGCAGACGCTGCCCGTCGCGGCGGAGTTCGACGTCCACCGACTGGCCCGGCTCCTGCGCCTCGACCATGGCCTTCAGCGATTCGAAGTCTGTCACCTCCTTGCCAGCAAACTTCGTGATAATGTCGCCCACTTCAATTCCGGCCTTCTCTGCAGGCGTTCCGCGAAACACTTGTGCCACCTTGGCAACAGACGATCCGGCATCGCCCTGCACCCCGAAGAAGGGCCGGTTGCCGGGCACATACCCCCACGATTCCCCCGCTTCCAATCGCTCCCAGGCCCCCCGATATACATTCACGGGAACGTGCAGGTTCAGCGTCAGCGATCCTCCGATCCGGCTGTGAACTCCGACGACGTTCCCTTCCATGTCGAACAGCGGTCCGCCCGAGTCTCCGCCGATCAGCGTGCAATCCGTGTCGATTGCCGAGTCATTGCTGACCGAGAGGACGCGGCCGAGACGCACTACGGGCGAACCGGCCGCTTGAACTCCGCCCGGATGACCCGTTGCCAGACACCACTGTCCGGGTTTTACGTTTTCCGAATCGCCCATCGGGACAAAGGGCCACGTCTCGCGATCGAGCGTTTTCGGAGCGTCGGTGATTTTCAACAGGCCCGCATCGAGCGTGCGGAAAACGCCCAGCGTTTCGGCGCGGACGGCGCGGCCGTCGCTCATTACCAGAGTCGCGTTCTGCTTCGGCCGCATGATCACATGCGCCGCCGTCAGCACATAGCCGTCCGGGCTGATGATTACGCCGCTCCCCTGCGCAGGACCGACCTGAACCGCGACCGTGGCCGGCACGACTCGGGCTGACAGATCCTGCAGATGGGACTGCATGGCCCGCAGGTCAGTCGTATTAACCGGGACCGCCCCCGAAAAGATCGACCTCAGATTCGCCGGTTCGTTGTTTTCGGCGGCACGCCCCAACGGCGAACAGACCGCGATCAGCGCCGCGATACATATCGCGGTTCGCAACGAAACGATGGCAGAGCGCGAGTACCGATTGTCCACGTTCAAGGTCCCTGCAATGATGCGTGCCAAGAGCCGCACGAACCTCATGCTCGCGCTCGCGACGAACCTAGAGCGATGTCGCTTCGACAATGATAACGCATGGCTTGTGAAATGTCGTGATCTTGATTTAAAGAAGGGCAGCTTGTGCGGAATAGAGGGGTTGTAGGGTATGGCAAAGCTGGTCTGCGGCTGCGGATACCTCGGCAAACGCGTGGCGCTGCTATGGAAACAGGCCGGACACGAGGTGTTCAGATCGGAAGAGCGTCGTGTAGGGAAAGAGTGTCTTCGCCTGTGTAGATCTCGGTGGTCGCCGTATCATTAAA
>CAIPEB010000110.1 GCA_903863885.1 uncultured Planctomycetaceae bacterium
CCGTTCCTGCACTTCGCGTAGACCCGACCAGCCTTGATCGCGGACCCAACGCTGCACCGTGGGGTGGAGAAGGGCGTAGGCGTCGATAGCATCAGAGGGAGAGCGAGGCGAGTTCATCGTCGTCCGCGTCGCCCACCGGCTCAATCTCCTCTTCATCCTCGTCAATCGCTACGGCTTGGATCAGATCGGACCATTGGGCCGAAGGATTCTGTTCGAGAATGGAGAGCAGTTGGACGAACGCCTTTATGGTGTTTCGTGGTGTCCGGAAATAGGCTTCGCCGATGCGCTGATTGCAGTGCGCCATAAACGCCGACAGCGCTTCGTCTGGCACCGAATACCGCTCAGGATCGCCCAGCGCAAAGATGGAACGGATGTTGCCGAGGAGGATAAGAAGCTCTTCCGGCGATAGCGATTGAAGCCTGACAACCGGGCCGGACATATCGACCAGCCCGTGTGCCGCGAACTGGTTTTCCGCGAGCCGCGATTGCAGTGCCTCATAGCTGTAGAGGCCGCGTCGGCTGTCCATGAGGAACTCCGGCGTTCCGCCGAACATGAAGCCGATACCCTGCGAATTGCCTTGCAGCATGTCGTTCACGACCCGCAGAATCTGTTCGTAGTTTTGGTTGCGCGCTTGCGAACTCTGCAATTTGTAGAGATTCACCATCTCGTCGAAAACGACGACCAACCCGGAATAGCCAGCCAGCCGGACGAGCTGCGCCAAGAGCTTTAGGCTGTCATAGACATCCGCGTCATCGATTATGTTGCGAACACCCAGAGCCTGCCGCGCCTCTGTCTTGGTCGAATATTCGGCACGTAGCCAGCGGAGCGCCGAGGACTTGAGCGCCTCGTTTCCGTCCTCGCTGGCCTGCCAGTAGGCTTTCAGCACGGTGGCGAAGTCATGCCCGCCCACCATCTCCTGCAAGGCGACAAGTCGTTGGTCGATAACGGCCTCGACAGCTTTACTTTTCTCGGTGGCTTCCTTGACGCATTCCGTCACAAACCGCTCAACAACGCTTGGCAGCGCGCCGCCCTCTTGCTTTGTGCGTGTCGCCATATTCCGCACGGCTTCTGCGTAGAGGCTGCGCGCCTGGCCGCCAGTCGCGTGAATTCGTCGGTCAGGCGCGAGATCGGCGTGGATGGTTACGCACCGCCGTTCCAACGCAATCAGCCGCATCAAGCTCAAAAAGAAGGTCTTACCTGCGCCATATTCGCCTATGACAAACCGGCATGACGAACCGCCATCGGCAATGCGGTCAATATCCTTGACCAGTGCACCAACTTCCGCCGCGCGGCCAACTTGAACATGATGCAGGCCCACACGCGGCACAACGCCAGCGACAAGTGCTTGTAATACAGTATCGCGCTCACGCGGCTTGATGGGAGTTGTGGTGGTCATGCTGCACTTCTCATGGTTTTGATGGTTTCGATCAAATGTTCCTGAATGGAGATCATTTCGTCTTCTTCGATGGCATAATCATCCAAGGCGTCAAATGCCCAATCGTTGATTGTTTCGATTGTCCCGCTTGGAAGCAATTTGAGTTCGCGGCAAAGCTCTCCAAAAGCATCGGCCTCCATCGGCGCATCGGCGAGGAGCGACAACACTTTGGAATGTGCCAAATCTAGTCCGCTGATCGCGGCATTGACGGTTTCTGATCCGACTCCAGGAGCTTTGCTCGCAGCCTCTTCTTCCTTGAAGATCGAGGCCAGCATTGTTGAAACCGCCGAAGTCTCTTGTTGCAGGCGCGCAAGTTTGGCTTCGTCGATCGCAGCGCCGGACTCCGCGCTGCCAGAAGCTGCGCCCGTCTTGTCCGCTGCCTTCGTTTTCGGCTTTGGCGCAACTACGCCCTCGCTATGCAAACGGGAGTAAATTTCGTCCTGGGGCAGACCAAGTGCCCTATACAGACCTTCCAGAAATCGCACTTCGGCAGGCGATATCCGTTGATCGGCGAGCACCGCGCGGACGGCGGACGCCAAAGCGGCCTGCCTCTGCGCTTCCGGCAATTCGGTAAGGCGTTTGGTTGCGGCCTTTACCTTGGAGGGGTTGGCAAGCAGCGCCATCGCATGGGCGCGCAGCCGAGTGCGATCCAGATCGGAGATTCCGTCGAACGAGACCAGATCGGCAGTGATGGATTGAAC
>CAIPEB010000111.1 GCA_903863885.1 uncultured Planctomycetaceae bacterium
ACCGAGACGCAGGCCGCAGCGGCGGCGGCGATTGGTACGGGAAGCGGTCTGTCTGCCATTCCCTGGAACGCTGCGTGGGATGCAGAAGTACAGAGCGAGTGCGCAGACGCGATTGCGGAGGCGGGACTGGCTCCAGGTAGCGGTGCGCGGACGTGCGTTATCGCCGTGAACGACGGTGCGACGGCTCTGGAATCAGCCAAGGTGCGGGTCACGAAAGGGGCCGAATCCTACGTGCTTGACACTGACGTGAGCGGGCAATGCACGTTCAATTTGGACGACGGCTCTTGGACAGTCGCGATCACGCTGGCCGGCTACACGTTCTCAGGGGACACGCTGGTTGTCGATGGGGATGAGGCGGCTACGTACTCGATGACTGCTATCACGTTTTCGCTGACGCCCGACGGTGATCAAGTCACAGCATGGGGCTACGTCTACTCTCCGTCCTGTGTCGTCGAACCTGGGGCTACTATCGTGCTGGAACAGCGGACAGCCGGAGCTCGCCAGATTTACGACGACGCTCCGCGGACGCTGACGGCGGACGGAAACGGACTCGTGACCGCTGTGGTGTGGGCTGACGGGTCCGAATATCGCTATCGCCGCGGGACGGGTGGCGAGTGGTCCGAACTGTTTGCACCGGAGGATGACGGTGACGAAGACTTGCCGAACTCGTACCGATTACCGGGATTGCTGGGGGCATCGTAGTGGGAAAACGCAAGCGGCGACATGGAACGGAAATCGAACCGAACCTGACGTGCGTTGCCGAGACACAGCCGCAGGTCGCCAAGTTGTTGGGAGTGAGCACCGCCAGCGTTCAGCGGTGGATCTCGATCGGGTGCCCAGGCGAGGAGGGCAAGTATGAAGTCCTGCCGGCAATACTGCACTGGCTGCGAACAAACGGACCGTGGCGGCCGAGGAAAGCGGAGTCGGAAGATGCGGACCCACTGCTATCCGAGGCAATTGATACGCCGGCCTTGGAGCGATATCGAACCGCGCGGGCTAAGATGGTGGAATTGGAATACGAGAAGGCATGCCGCACGGTGATGCCTGTTGAGGATGTGCGAGAGGCGTTCGCGGGAGCTGCCGGGCACTTGCGAAAACTCGGGGAGTCGCTAGCGAAGCAGTTTGGCCCGGCAGCACAACGAATGCTGAATGATGGCCTGGACGAATACGCCAAAATCATTGCCGCCAAATTCGGAGATAGCGAAGGATCTCCGTCTATCGCTGGCGACGATTCTTCCGATCCTGATCAAGACGGCAGCGGCGCCGACGGTCCGGTCGATGAGCCAGTGGGCCGAGGAGGAAATCTGGATCCCGACAGGACAGAAGGCGGGAAGGTTCAAGCACTCGAATCATCCGGTGAGCCGGATCTGGTTTCGGGAACTGGACAGCGGCTACTGGTGGCGGACGGCGGTGGTTGCCCCGACCCAGAACGGCAAGACGGTGATGGGGTACGTAATCCCGGTTCTGTACCACCTGTTTGAACTCAAGGAAACCGTCATCATCGGACTGCCCGATATGCGGATGGCGAACGACAAGTGGGAACGCGACTTCCTGCCTATGATCCTGGCGAGCCAGTACGGCGTTTTGCTGCCCGGTCGCGGCGAGGGTTCCCGCGGCGGAAAGGTCCGTTCGGCCGTCACGTTCACCAACGGCGCCATGCTGAGATTCATGTCGCGCGGCGGCTCCGACAAGGCAGCGGCCGGCTTCTCGGGTTGCCGCGTGGTCGCTATCACCGAGACGGACGGCATGGATGAGCCTGGCGAGGTGTCCCGCGAAGCCGACCGGTGCAAGCAGATCGAGGCCCGAACCCGCGGGTTCCCCGAAGCGTACCGTCGGACGTACTTGGAATGCACCGCCTCGATCGAAGAAGGGAAAATCTGGACGGAGTACACCGGGGGAACGAGGTCGCGGCTGGTTCGGCCGTGCCCATACTGCAGCGACTGGGTGACGCCAGAACGCAAGCACCTGAAAGGCTGGCAGGAAGCCGTGGACGAAGAGGACGCCCGTGAAAAAGCGGCGTGGCATTGTCCCGAGTGCGATCACGCATGGTCCCAGGCGGATCGGGAATGGGGCTGGGATCGAATGCTGCTGGTTCACCAGGGGCAGGAAGTCACGCCCGAGGGCAAGATCGTCGGCAAGCCTCCCAGGACGCGGACGTTGGGGTTCCGCTGGGGCGCGGTGGATAACCCGTTCACGGATGCCGGGACGTGTGGCGCTGAGGAATGGCGGGCTCTGCAGGCCAAGGACAAGACCGGCGCGGAGAAGGAAATTCTGCAATGGACGAACGCCATGCCGTGGGTGCCAGACGAGCAGTACACGGAGGAACTGGACCCCGACGCCATCGAGCACAAGGAAACTGAGTACAAGCGTGGGATCGTGCCGCCGAATTGCATCGGGATCTCGGTCGGCATCGACACGCACTCTCGCATCCTGTATTGGGAGGTCAAGGCAATCTTGCGGCATCCCGATACCGGCGTGGTGACCTACCACGTCGTCGATTACGGAACTCTGAAACTGGACGCGACGAAACTGGCTCGGGAGGCGATCCTGGCGGGATTGAAGGTGCTGAAGCGTCAGTTCGATGGCGGATGGATCGACGAAACCGGAAAGCGGTGGATGCCGTGCCAGGTCTGGATCGACAGCGGCTACGCAGCCCACAACACGCCGATCAAGGTGTTCTGCGCGGCGGCCAACAAGGGACTGGACGTGATGGATGCCATCTGGCGGCCGTGCAAGGGTCACGGGATCGGCCAGGTGCGGAACACGCCGTACCGGGCGCCAGAGAACAAGCCGAACGTCAAGACGCAGACCAGCATCCTGTTGTACGTCGGCAACGAGTATTACATCGTCCGTCCGAAGCAGGGCAAGACGAACTGGCAGGGGGCTCAGTTGGTCCACGTCAACGCCGACGTGTGGAAGACCGCAGTTCACGACGGGTTCAGCGTTGACGCAGGCGAAACTGGCTCGATCACGCTGTTCGAGGACAACGGTTCTGACCGCGATACGTACAAGGCCCAAATCTGCGGCGAGAAGCAAGTCGAGAAGACGTACAAGGAACGCGGCAAGTGCATGACCTGGGTGGCGATCGGGGCGAACCACTACCTCGACACGGCCTATCTGGCGACGGCCGCCGCGGATTTTGTGCTGAGCAACCCGCATCGGTTCGGGCCTGTCAAGCAGGGCCGGAAGCGTGCCGAGGATTTTGCGAACAGGCCGTCCGCAGCGGATATGGCGTCACGGTACGCCGGCCGACCGGTGGCGGCGATACCTGGATAGGAAGACTGCCAATGTCGAGAAGGAGAAAGTTGCCGATGACAAAAGTACCGCAGATGCCGCCCAAGAACGAGACGAAGCCTGATCCATCGCCGCCGCCACCTCGG
Source organism: uncultured Planctomycetaceae bacterium (assembly GCA_903863885.1). Taxonomy (GTDB): domain Bacteria; phylum Planctomycetota; class Planctomycetia; order Pirellulales; family Pirellulaceae; genus CAIPEB01. The sequence continues at coordinate 3,381 of CAIPEB010000111.1, forward strand.
CCAGGAGAAAACGGCGAGCAGTACACAGCGAGAACTGGAGTTTCGACAATCAAAGCAATTCCAGAGCCGCAATGGAGCGGATTCATCGTCCGCGTCCCGCTGGTCTGCCCGCACTGCTCCAGCTACATGCACGTCCTTCCGTCCGGTTCGGCGATGACGTGCCACACGGAACGGTGCGTGAACCACTTGCGGAAGTTCCGGTTGCCGAGACTGATTGCAGAAGAAATCAAGGACTGAGCGTGACCGACGAGGCCCAAGACAAGCTGAGCAGTTACATGAACCGACCGCGAGCCGAGGACGTGGCGAACATCACCGCGGCGGCCGAGTCTGGCGTGCGCGGGTTCCGCTGTCCGAAGTGCCACTGCCACAACTTCCGGGTCGTGTACGGCGTCTGGGGCGACGAAGAAAAAACGCGGCGGCGGGAGTGCCGTTGCTGCGGGTATCGGTTTACAACGGTGGAGGTGGCGGTCAGTTAAACTCTACCTGTAGAGATAACTCATAAACCGTCTGAACATTCATGTTGACGAACTGCATGTTTCGTGGATGATTTCCGATAACCAGATCGGCGACGTGGCGGACTGATCATCCTCCGCGAAACCAGCAAACGAAACGGTCATGCGGGACCGCATTCTCGCATGGCCGTTTTTTCGTTCTTGCTCTCCGGTCTGTTGCTGCGGGTGGGCCAGTGTCCGGCTGGGCCTCATAAGCCCGGAAGGCCAGGGGCAGCACCTGGACCCGCAACCTGGAGGAACTTGCCGTGGCAACCGCTGACGAAATCCAAACCGCGATGGCTCAGGCCGCCGCTGACGGCGTTTCTTCTGCGTCGTTCTCGGCCGGCTCCTCGTCACAGTCGCAAATGTCGATCCGCGATCAGATCGAAGCGATCCGGTTCCTGAGAGAAGAATCCGCCGCGGCCCGCAATCACGGCGGGATTCGGTTTCGGACAATCCAGCCACCTGGGGCGATCAACGACACCTAAATGCTCTCTACTGCCAGCCGGTTCAACTTGACGCCAACCAAACCGACGAACGGCCACACGGTCCAGATTCTGGACGCCTACGGACGCCCGTACAAGTCGAACGGCAAGGCCCGGCAGCAACCCGAGAAGCCGGATCAGAGGCTGGAAGCGATCCGCGCCAAGTACGACTTGGCCCAGACCACGGACGACAATTCCAAGCACTGGGGTCAGACTGACGCCTACGACGCCGACTCGGCCAACAGCCGGGCCATCCGCAAGATGATGGTTCACCGGTCTCGGTACGAGACGGAGAACAACGGCTATATCAACGGGCTCACGCGGACGGACGCCACGTTCGTCGTCCGCACTGGCCCGCGACTGCGGTTGACCAGCGACAGCGAAAACGAGTTGCGGGAAACCGCTCTTGACAAGGACCAGATCAAGGCCGACTGGCATCGCTGGTGCAAGGCAATCCAGTTCCGCCGTAAGTTGTGGTGCATGTGCCACGCGAGGATTCAAGACGGCGAGGCGTTTGGGGTCATTCGATACAACCCGAACGTGTCCCACGCCGTCAAGCTCGATGTCGCGCTGTTTGAGGCAGAGCAATGCCAGACGCCGTTTCTGCCGATCGGCGTTGCAGGCTACATCGATGGCATCCGGTTCGACGCCTTCGGAAACCCGATCTACTACGACGTGCTGCCGCAACACCCCGGCGCGTTGGGAATCCACAAGTCGATCGAGCCGGACCATATTCCCGCCCGGTACGTGCTCCACTGGTTCAGCATGGAGCGGCCGGGCCAGCATCGCGGGATCCCGTCGTTCACGTCCACGCTGGGGCTGGGGGCCACGCACCGGAGGTTCCGCAATGCCGTGGTCAGTGCCGCCGAGACGATCAGCAACATTTCGCTGATTGCCCAGACGCAAGGCGCGCCGGACGACGGGCCGGACCAGTTCGCCCCGTTTGGCTCGATCGAGTGGCAGCGGAACATGATGATGATGCTACCGATGGGCTGGAACGTGTTTCAGCCGCAAGGGACGCAGCCGCCGGCCAACTACGACATGTTCATGCGGGCGCACATCCAAGAGTTGGCCCGCCCGCGGTCGATGCCGTACAACCTGGCCGCCGCTGACAACAGCAACAACTCGTTCGCCAGTGGCAAGCTGGACCTGTTCCCCTACTACATGGTCGTCGATGACTTCGACCGCCAGGACTGCAACGACTTGATTTTAGACAAGTTGTTCGCCCTGTGGTGGCAGGAATACATCCTCGTCCAGCAGGCCCAGCAGAAGATGCTGGACGCTTCGCCGGCCGAGCCACCGGATCACGTCTGGGACTGGCCGCGGAACCCTATCGCCGACGAGGCGAGCGAGGTGCGGACCAACGCCGAGAAGCTGCGCAGCGGGCAGGCTGCACCCTCGGACATCGCCCACGAATACGGGCAGAGCTACGAGGAGTTTCTGCGGCGTGCGTCCCGCGACTGGGGCGTGCCGGTGGATGAACTGCGGCAAGCCTATTTCGAGGCGAACATCGGGCCGAAGTCAGGCGGAACACTGGAAGGCGCCGGCGGGGAGTCAGCGCCGACCGACGACACGCCGCTGGGGCAGGTGCTGAAGTTCGCCACCGGAAAAAAACATGTCCAGAACCACATGCAACCCGAGCCCAACGGCGAGAACGCCCCAACGCTGGAGCAGATGAGCATGCTGGTGGGCCGACTCGCCGAACAGGTCAACCGCCTGTGCCAAGTCATCGAAGCCAAGGGGGCGACGACATGATCCCTGGAATACCGAGCTACCGCGACTTTCGCCGGATCGACTTGCCGCAGTCGCCGACTCCCGAGCAGTTGGATCGAACGCTGGGGCACTTGACCGGCCGCCCGGCAGACCCCCGCGAAGTTGAAGGCGTCTTGCGTCAACTGGACGCCCCGCAGAGCGATTACGCTCCCGGTGGCGAAAATAGCAACCGCATGTCCACGGCGTTGCGATAGGAGTCAGCCGATGAACCCTGTTCGACAACACGTTGCCATCCTGAAAGACCCGCAAGAGTTCCAGCGGTTTGAGCAGAAGCCGCAAGGCGACGAAGGCGTGACGGTGACGGTCGGCTACAAGGCGGAAGGTGAAGGCATTCCCCAGGCGGTCCAGTTCGACGCCGATCGGTTCAAGCCGATAGAAGTCGCCAAGTGGTGTACCGACAACGGGTACGAGCCGATCCGAACGGAGTACGCCGTCGCCATGCCCAGCGGCGGCAACGGTGAAACGCCAGCCCCGAAGGGACCGCCAGCCGAACCGGTCCCCGAGACGAAGGAACTGGAGGCGGAATGCAAGCCGAAGGTGACGGCCGCCGATGTGGCCGCCATGTGCGGACTTGCCGAGAAGCGGGAGCCGGTCACCGCTGCCGACGTGACCAACATGGTAATCGGGCGACGCCGGGCTGATCGCACGATCACGGCCCGCCAGGTGACGGAACTCGCCATCGGGCGGAAGTTGTCGCCGCGGATCACGGCGCGGGACGTGACGGCGATGGTGATTCATGCGTTCGACCCAAATCAGCCGCGGGACGAAGCCGGGCGATTCGGTTCCAAGGGCGGAAGCAAGACTTCTGACAGGGGCGCCAATGCTGCTCGAAACGCGGCTGGCGCGGCGTCCGAAGCCGCGCGGGCTGGTACCGGTTCGCACGCTGACGCAGCGGCTGCGCATCGGCGATCCGCTGACGTTCATCGGCAGGTCTACGAGCGAAGCCAGCAGGAGTTTGATGCTGCATTGAAACGCGGCGACCGTCTCGGCGCCAGCGTCCACATGGCCGAAATGAACTCGGCCCAGCGAAACGTGGTCTTGCACGAATCCACTGCGGTTGAGCATGACAGCGCGAGCGCCGACGAGGAGGCCAAGTTCTCCCGATACGCGGCGGAACGCGGGCTGAAGGGTCCGTCCAGCGGCGGCGGATTCCTGCGTGGACTCGGACGCGCGGCCGCTTCGACGGCAAAGGGCACCTGGGCGGCGACGAAGTTTGCCGGCCGGTCGTCTGGTAAGGTACTGAAATGGGGAGGAATTGCCACCGGGGCCGCAGGTGCCGCTTCGGTTCCTGTGTCTGGGCCGCTTGGCTTGGCGGTATCCGGACTTGGCGGCGCGGCCGCTGCTTTAGGATACGGAATCGAACGGGCGTTCGGTGGAAAGAAGTCTCTGGCCGAGCGGGCCGTGTCGGAAGTTGGTTCGCACGCCGCCGGGCTGGCGAGAGGTGCCGTTGACGAGACAGTTGACCG
>CAIPEB010000112.1 GCA_903863885.1 uncultured Planctomycetaceae bacterium
GTTAAGCTACGGGGACGCGATTGTAACCACCGAAACATTACGGATTTGCGGAAAGGCATGTTTGACCGACTGGCAGAAAATCACAACTGATTTGTTCAGTCGCTCGCTCACCCAATCGCTTCCGAGAGTCGATTCTAGCCAGTTCCTGGCGATGTGGCTAGAGTCTCGGCATCACGAGAGAATCGGGGACGTGGCCCAAGAGTTGAGACAGCCGGTGGGCCAACGGTCCGTGGCCTGGCTCTTGGCCCCGCCGGGTGTGACGGGGCCGTTGTGGGCGCCCGACATGGTCACTGCACAATCTTCGAAGAAGATCCGCCCGTTGAAGGAGATTCTTGGCGCCAACGCCGACCTGTGGGAGCATGCTTCCTGCATGGATCGGCCGGGCTGACCACATGAGGACACCAATGATGCGGTATTGCTGCATGATTGTCAGTCTGATCCCCGCCGTACTCGGAACAGCGTGGGCGGGTGATCTCACCTGGATTCAAACCGCGCGGGTGTTTCTCATTGACGCGTATCAGCCGCCTTTTGCGCCCGAACTCGAGTACGACGCCGAAGCCCTGGCGCGGACGATGTCCGAAATGCACGCCAATACGGTTCGCATTGCCACCATGGGCAAGTATGCGACGATTCAAGGGGTTCGGTTTTCCACGTTTCCGGCCTTGGGCAAGCGGGACGTGCTGGCCGAGACGATCGCAGCCGCCAAGCCCCGTGGCATTCGAGTCGTGCCGTACATCTCGACTGGGCACAAGTTGGCCTGGTCGGTGGTCACCCGCGACTATCCGGAATACGCGCAGCGCACTCGACCCGGTGGCGGGCCGAGCCGTGACCACATGTTTGTCGGTGAAGACCACGGCACCGTCTGCTGGAACACGCCCTATCGGCAGGCATTCCTCGACCTCGTGGAACACGTGGTTCGTGACTACGATGTGGATGGCCTGTATTTCGACACTTGGCGAGCGTTCTATTTTTGGCCGGACCCGCAGCTCTGTTACTGCGATGGTTGCCAAAACGGCTTCCGTCAGGCATCGGGCGGAAAGGGAATTCCCTGGCACGAGAGCCTGTCCGATTACACCGCCGAAGAGCTCAGGACAATTGCCGAGTATCACCACTGGTACAAGGAACAATTGATCGCCACGCTTCAGGAGGTCAGGCGAATCGTCAAGTCCCACAAGGACATCCCGCTGATCTGCAACATCGGACACGCACGGCGGATGGCGGACGACGACCCTCGCATCTTCCGGGCCATGGACGCGTTCCTGTACGAGCGGGGCCATTCTCTGTTGGAGCGGGCTGAGGGCGTCAGCCTCGCCCGCGCAGCGGGGCTGGGCGTTTGGCCCTACGTCGGGGTCTATAACAACTGGCCTCGCGTGATTCCCAACGGCCTGGACTACCAGCAGGAGATCTTCGCCACCGTTGCTTTCGGCGGCGCGCCGATCGTGGCGCAGCCCTACGGCTACGTGACCGACCGGGCGAATCGCCGCTGGGTGAGCTTTCCGTTCTCGGTTCTCCAGGAACATGAGCGGGAGTTCGCCGGCTTCGAAAATGTCCACTACGCTGCCGTCGTGTATTCCGACCGCAATCCGACCGGTCGAGCGCCGGAGGCCGGGTTCTGGCCGACTGACGTGCGTGCGTCGACCCTCGGAGCTTTCGCCGCCTGTCTGTACGGCCATGTCCAGGTTTCCTCCATTCCCGAACTGGTCTTGGATCAACCCGAAATACTCAAGCGGTATCGCGTCCTGTACCTGGCAGGTGTTCCAACCCTCACCCCACAGCGCATCAAGAACATCGAGCATTTCGTCGAGAACGGTGGCGGACTGCTGGCCAGTTGCGCGACGTCGCTCTACGGACCGTCGGGGGAACGGTTGGAGCAATTCGCGATGGAGGATTTGCTTCGGGTCCGTCCTGTCCGTCCTGATGGCGCCTTGGCAGAGACCCTCAGGAGCTATCGCTGCATGATCGGCGGTCCCAATGACCTCTATCTCCTGCCGCGCGCAGATTCCCGCGCAACGGAGACTTCAATCCCGATGATTCCCCTGTGGCACTTCGAGTCTGTTGAGTGTCTGGCAGGCGGTACCGTGCGGGCGGATATCGTGACGGGCGACGGACACAAGCCAATCCTCCCTGGGGTCGTCGTTTCCAGACACGGTAAGGGGCGTGTGGTCTACTTGGCCTCGTCCCTCGAAAGCCTCTACAGTTCCACGAGACAATCGCTTCTGGGCAGGTACTTGCGCACACTGCTCGAAGAGGCGGCCGCCGTGCCGCCACCGTACCGGGTCGTGGCTCCGCCGTCCGTCATTGCCAATCTCACTCAGAACGGCGATCGGCGCGTTATGCATTTGCTGAACTGGACGGGAGACGCCGAAAACGAGGCCAACTACTTGCCGCCCGCAGAGAACGTCGCAGTGTACCTGACGATTCCCGATGGCATGAAAGTCCGTCAGGTGACCGCTTTTCCCGAATCCTCGTTCCACCAAACGCAGCCCGGCCAGGAGCTGGAAATCCGCATTCCTCGAATGGACGCTTACCAGGCCATCGCCGTTGAACTCGAGTGAAGGAAAACGATGGAATGCGCCTGAAGATATTACGAATCTCAGCGGGCGATGATCTGCACGGTGTTCTTTTGTGCGAAAGCGAACTCAACCATGAAACGAATTGTCTTAGCAACGCTGGTCGCCTTCATTCAGGTCGCATTTGCATGTGCCGCAGCGCCACTGCCCGACGGCTGGCAAACCGTTGCGCCGCGCGATGAGATCCGCCCGGCGTTTTCTTTCGAGCCGAAAGGGGGGCCGAAGAATGCCGGCAGCTTCGTCATTCGCCATGACGCGCGCGAGGGCTTGGACGGGTGGTTTCAGAAGTCGTTCGCGGTCAGCGGTGGCGAGTTCTACCGGTTTCACGCCGTGCGGAGTTGCGTAGATGTGGCCGTGCCCCGCCGCAGCGCGCTGGTGCGCGTGCGCTGGCAGGATGAGGCGGGGAACACGGTGTCCGCCGATGTTCCAGAACGGCAGATCAAGGAACTGGGACACGTCCCGAGTGCCGAACCGGAGTTTCCCGTCGACGGCGCAACCGACAAGGACGGCTGGACGACCGTCAGCGGCGTCTATCGCGTCCCGCTCAAGGCCACGCGAGCCATTGTCGAGTTGCACTTGCAGTGGGCTCCCAACGGCAGCATTGAATGGAGCGATATCGAATTCGCGAAGACCGAGCCGCCGACGCCGCGCAAGGTGCGGCTGGCCACGGTTCACTACAAGCCGAGCGGCAAATCGCCGCGGGAGAACTGCAAAGAATATGCGCCGCTTCTCGCGGAAGCCGCAAAGCAGAGAGCCGATCTCGTTGTGCTTGGCGAAACGATCCCCGCGGTGGGAGTGAAGCAAAAGGCGCACGAATTAGCCGAGGTCATTCCTGGACCGACAACCCAATACTTCGGGGAGCTTGCTAAGGAACATAAGCTGCACATTGCGTTCAGCCTGAACGAACGGGCTGGGCACCTGGTCTACAATGCGGCCGTTCTTATCGGCCCGGATGGCAAGCTGATCGGCAAGTATCGCAAGGTGTGCCTGCCACCCAGCGAGGTCGAGGGCGGCACCGCGCCGGGCAAGGGCTATCCGGTGTTCGACACGAAGTTCGGCAAGGTCGGCCTGATGATCTGCTACGACGGCTTCTTCCCGGAAGTGGCCCGTGAGCTCTCAAACCGCGGTGCGGAAGTCATCGCTTGGCCAGTCTGGGGCTGCAATCCGCTGTTGGCCCAGGCCCGCGCCTGCGAGAATCACGTCTATCTCGTCAGCAGCACCTTCATGGAACCGAAGGACGGCTGGATGATCTCGGCCGTCTTCGATCAGACCGGCAAACCGATCGCGCAGGCCGAAAAATGGGGCACCGTCGCCGTAGCCGAAGTCGATCTCAGCCAGCCATACGTCGGCCCCTGGAACCTCGGCGACTTCCGCTCCATGATTGCGCGGCATCGGCCGGTCTCCCTCGCGGAGGAAGTGCCCCCTCATCAGCCGTGAGCAAGACGAACAGGTAATCCTCCGGGACAAGACGAGACCCTTGCCGGATGCAGCAGGCCCGTCAATGGCATCAACATTTCGATCCCGCAAGGCTCCGTCCTGCTCCGGCACCACATCGTGGAACATGGGACTTGATCCGCGTCGCGATGATATGTCGGCAGGGTGAGCGAAACACTCCCGAGTCATTCACGACGGACCACGATCTGAACAGGAAACTCACGCCATGCGAACGACAGTTCTGGTCACAGTCATGCTGACCCTCGCCGCCGCACTCTTGGCGTCGCCGCCCGCCGCGACTGTCGACGAAACCGCCATCAAGCCCAATATCGTCTGGATGAACTTCTCGAAGTTCCAGCCGATCTTGCCAGCCCCGTTGTCGACTATTTCGCAGGCAGTCGGTTCTTCGGCCGAGGCGGAACATCATCGTGGCGGGCTCTTTTGGGCGGAATGGGACCATGTTAGAGTGGCCCGGCCTGCACTGTTCCGGGAAGCACGCTGAGGTGCTGGGCTGCTGCGGACTCCGGGTCGTAGAGGAGGATGGTATGCGAAGCAACAGATCACCGTCATTTTCACTTTGGAGTGCGCAGGCCCTTGTGCTCGCATGTTTGTTCACGGCCAATTCGATGGCCGTTGCCTGGGAAGTCAACGTGCCCAAGAATCTGGCCACAAGCGCTCGGGTCTCGGCCAGCAGTCACTTCAGCGATGCTTATCGCCCGCAGATGGCCACCAGCGGCGTGATGCCATCGGACTTCCGGCCAGACGTTGGTGATTGGGCGGTGCTTGGAACTCAGAGCGGTTGGTTCGAACTGGAATGGGACCAGCCCGTTGAAGTGGCTCAGATTGTCTACTACGCGCGGACGACCAGCCCGTTGCTGGAGTGCTTCAGGGACTATGCGGTGTACGTCAACGGCGAAACGTCACCTGCCGCAAAGGGCACGTTGCAGCACCGGCGTGGCCCTCAGAAGATCACGCTTCCGAAACAGCGCGCTGGGCGAATACGCGTCGAATTTCTATCGTCGCATCCGGATGCGATCAATCCCGGTGCGGCGGAGATCGCGGTATATTCTGAGTCAGTCACAGACGCTGCGTTGGCCGCGATGTCCATACCGCCCGAGGAACAGACGCCGGCGGCACTCGCGATGCGCCAGAAGCTGTTTGCCGGGCGCTTCGGTTTCCGCGAGATCCTGCTGGTCCAGCGCAAACCGCTCGATATCTCCCACGTCTACGTCTATCACGTCGAGGGCTATCGGCCGGGCGGCGGGCTATATTTGTTCACGCCCGACGAGAAGGGTGGCACGTTGAATCGGATTTTTGACGCGGGCCAGGGCATGATCACCACGGCCGATTTGTCCTACGACGGCCGGGAAATCGTCTTCGCGATGCGCCGCGGCGGCCACGTCGCGTCGGATCCCGTCAACCACGTCGAAGATATCTCCCGCTGCGCCGATGAGGCAAGCAACTACCACGTCTTCCGCATGAACATCGATGGGACAGGGCTCGTGCAATTGACGCACGGCACCCACAACAACCTCGACCCGTGCTGGCTGCCCGATGGAGGTATCGCCTTCATGTCCGATCGTAAGCCGGCCTATGCCTATTGCTGGGTCACCACCTCGCCGGTCCTCTACCGCATGGCCCGCGACGGTTCGCGGCAGACCCGGCTCTCAGCCAACTATCTGATGGATTTCACCCCGTCGGTACTCAGTAACGGGCGGATCATCTACACACGTTGGGAATACGTGGACCGTCCAGCCTGTCCCATCCAAAGCCTCTGGACAATTAATCCGGACGGTACTGGGCTGGCCGGTTACTACGGCAACCGGGTCCTTTCCCCCGGTACGTTCATGGACGCGCAGCCGGTTCCCCATACGCAAAGCGTGATTGCCACAGCAACGAATCACAACGGGCCGTGCCGAGGTGCAATCGTGGTGATTGATCCGACCAAGGGCGCGAACGCGCGCGAAGCGGTGCGCAACTTGACACCCGAGATCGATATCTACGCGCATCGTGTCGGCGGCGGTCCGTACGGCAACGGTATGCTCGATTGCGGCATCTTCGGCGCCTACGAGAAGCCGCTGGCTATTGATGAAAACCACTACCTGGTCTCCAAAGGAGGCGTCGTCCAAGTCCGCGACTTCGACGGAAACGCGGTCTCCTTGCTGGGCCTGAGCGGCGGCCTGGGATTCTACAGTGCACAGCCCGTGCGAGCGCAGGAGCTGCCGCCGGTTGTCAGCGGTAACACGATGGACGGGGATGCGGAGCTGCCCGAAGATGGGAGCGTCTCGGGCAATTGGGCCACGGTCATCCTGCAGGATGTCTATAACGGCCTCGAACCTCAGGTGAAACGTGGCGAGATCAAGCAGATCGTTGTCGTGCAGGAAGTCGAAAAGAGCGCCCATTCGCCATTCACGAACAGGCGGTCCGACGGGGCTGATTCTTTTGTTGTCCCGGTCTTCGGATACCAGTTCCCTCTGGTTTCCTGTGGGGCCACCTACGCTCCGAAAAAGGTCTGGGGCATGGCGGACGTGCGCGACGACGGCAGTGCCGTGTTTCGCGTGCCATCCGAGGTGCCGATCTACTTCCTGGCGCTCGACAATGAGGGTCGAGCGGTGCAACGCATGCGAACCTTCACGCACCTGATGCCGGGCGAAGTGCAGGGATGCGTCGGCTGTCATGCCGACCGCAATGCCGTCACACCAAGTGTGGCGGTACAGCGCACGGCGCCGCTGGCACCGCAGGAACTTCGCCGCCCGGCCTGGGGCGTCCAAGGGTTCAGCTACCCGGAAGTCGTGCAGGGTGTGTTCGATCGACACTGCGTCGCGTGCCATAACGAGCGCGAGCAGGCGGCGGGCGTGGACCTGACCGGCGACATGACCGACTTCTTCAACGTCTCTTACGACGTGCTGTGCCGCACCGGCACGCAGGGAGAGCATAACTGGATGCTGCACGGAAGTCCCTCGGGCGCGGAGTATGACGGTATTCGCGGGAAGAGCCCCTACGTCGAATGGATCTGGACCATTAACGGCGCCGAGTCGAACATCTTGGAGATCGCACCACGCCGCTGGGGCAGTCCGGCGAGCAAACTGACGGAGATCATTCGGAGTGGGCATCCTGACCAGAACGGCCGGCCGCAGGTCAACGTGCCCGACGAAGACCGCCGCCGCGTGTATCTGTGGATGGACTTGAACATTCCGTATTACGGGACGTCGTCTTCCAGCCATACCGCTCAGCTCGGCAGTCGGCGGATGATGCCGGAGGATCTGGATTCCGTCCTAAGCGAAGTTGCGGCACGGCGCTGTGTCGAGTGCCATGCGACGGGCGTGCCTCGCAAGTTCTACACACGCGTTATGCAGCCGGACAAAAACAGTTTTCTCCTCGCCCCCTTAGCGAAGACGGCCGGCGGTACAGAGAAGTGCGGCAGGCCGGTTTTCGCCTCCACCGCCGACCCGGACTATCAGAAGATTCTCCAGACGTTCAAGCCGATCCAGGCACTGTTGAAGGAGCGACCGCGCGAGGATCTCAAGGCTTGCGTGAGCGCGGCGACACAGACGCAATCGGTACCGGAGTCCCAATAGAACGATGGCAGGCGCTCGGCTATCGGCAGGCCAGGCCGCTGATGACTTAGGCTCGTCATCGTGGAACGTACGTGGATATGCCGGACAGGGCGTGGGTGGTGCTGCACCACTTCCCCCGTCGTGCCGTTACTCATTCCAAGCGCGTGGTGTCACAGGAAACATCGAGATGCGGAACTTCGTGCAACCGTACAGCACAAGCGGCACCATCTCAGTCGCGGCGCCGGTCACCGATCGAGCTTTGGGAGTTCGCTCAGTTGAGATACTCTAACTGGGTCCCGGATGCCACCCGGTCGCTGATCTGATCCTCACCCGAATTGCCGAAGAACCAGTCTCGGCCGCTTCCGCCGGTCAGCAGGTCGACCGCCCCCTCGTCGCCGAAGATGGTGTCGTTCAACGCGAGGAAGTAGTTGCCGTTGAGCCGCGTGCCACTGCCGGTTCCCCGAAGGTTGGCAACCCGTGTGACATAGTTGCGGCTGGTCGTGGACCATTCGGCGAAGACGGCCAGCAACGCATCGGGATCGAGGTCGAAAGACGTGCGGCCCGCAATAAGCAGGTCGTCGCCGCCGGACCCTCGGAGCGTATCGGCACCGTTGCCGCCGATCAGCACATTGCGGCCCCCGCCGCCGGTCAGCACGTCGTTGCCGCCATTGCCCACAAGTACCGCATTGCGACTGCTCGGCGCAGTCAAGAGGTCGCTGCCACCACCACCGAGGACGACTGCGATGTTGCTGAGTGCTCCCGTCACGGCTGTGGCAACGTTGGTCTGTAGGTTGACGACGACCGCGGTCGACCACGTTTCATAGCTCAACACATTGTTGCCGCTCCCTCCGTTGAGATTGCCCGGCACCTGTCCCGTCGTTCCCATCCGGAAGTAGTCTTCCAAGCTCCCCCCGGTCAGGTTCTCGATTCCCTTGAATCTTGTGTCCGCGGTTGTCGCTCGGGGCGTCAACGACCCACCACCGGGAACATCGATCAGCCACATGCTGTTGACGGGTGGGCTGACGAGCGTGTCGGTGCCGGAAGCACCGTCGATGAGGCCCGAAATCCTCGCCGCCGCATTGGTCATCGTGTACGTGTCGGCGCCCGTTCCGCCAACGAGCTCCTCAAAACCGCTGAAGGCCGTGGCACCGACCGTTCCCGAATTCTGACTCGTAATACTCCAGGCGTTTGTCGCGTTAGAGCCGGACAACACGTCGCCAGAGTCTCCGGTGGCGACCAAGGACTCAATGGACGTGAAACTCCCCAGCCGCGTGCCGGTCCGTCCGACAAGTTCCACCGCGATGGGACCTGGCACCAGAGCGTAGCTCAGAATGTCCGTGCCGCTGCCGCCATTGATGACGCCGTCGATATCGCCGTCATCCACAAACGCAAACGAGTCCGCTCCGGAACCACCCGTCAAGTTCTCGATGCCGGCGAAGATGGTGGTCCTGAGCGTTCCACCACCGGCGCTCTCGATGGTCCAGTTGTTGGCCAATGCGGGGCCAGCAAGCGTGTCTGTACCATCTCCGCCGTGCAAAGACCCCGTCACGGCAGCACCCGCGCCGACCAGCGTGAACAGGTCGTTTCCGGAGCCGCCGTGCAAAATCTCGAATGAGCCGAACGGTATGGTGCCCGCAGTCCCCGAATCCGTCCCGTTGATGGTCCAGGTTGTGGCAGAATTCGAACCGAGAAGGTCGTCGGCCGCACTGCCGCCGATGAACGATTCAACACTCGAGTACACGGTCAATCCGCTGGCCGACCGCGACAGCAGGTTCACGAATACGGGACTGGCGACCGCCGAGTAGTCGAGCACATCGTTGCCGCTGCCGCCGTTGACGGTCCCAAATCCCGGGCCCACCGCCGAAAACAGAAACCGGAAGCTGTCTGATTGACCGTTCCCGGTCAGGTTCTCAAATCCGTCGAACGTGTAGGAACCATTGAGTGTTCCTTTGCCGGCATCTGCAAGTTGCCAACTGTTCGTCGTCGTTTCGCCGTGCGTGATCGTGGCGGACAAAAGATCGCGGCGTTCCAGCGGCTCCATTCGCAGGCAGCGCAACGAAGATCTCTTGTCGAACGCGGACGACACGAACCGCTTGATTTGCCGTGAATTCTTGGTACGACGCACGGATCAGCTCCTGATGGCAGAACGAGATGCGTGGGACGAGGGCCCGTTCAGATCCAACGCGATAGGTGCTTGTTCAGGGGGCTTGGTCTTGTCATGCCCGCCGGAACACCGCGGCAACAAATAGGCAGCCGCTATCTTGAGATGTGCAGTTCTCGCTTGTCAATCGCCTCCCTTTCACCCAAGAACTTGCCAGAAGTCTGATGCCATGTTAACGGTTCTGAACAGGAGACCGCAGCAGCGGATATGGTGCTCGCTCAGTGGTCGACCGCAGCCGCGTTGGCCCGATTTTCAGCCCCGCCTCGAAGATACTCCGCGGTGCGCTAAGGCCCGCAGGATTGTGTCGAGCACCATGTCCAGTTTCGCGCCCACATCTTCGGCGAGGAAACGCAGGACGAAATAGCCATTTTCCTGCAATAAGGCGTCTTTCCGACGATCGCGGCGATAGGCGTCCGGGCTTTCGAGATGCTGGCCGCCGTCCAGTTCCACTACAAGCCGCGCGTCCGCGCAGATCAGGTCCACTTCCATGTTTCCCCATCCGTCAAAGGGGATCGGCAGTTCAACGTTCAGGGTGAACCGGCCGGCTGTTTCCCGCAGCGATTGAAGCCGTCGATAAAAGAACGCCTCGGTGGCACTGCGGGCTCGCGCTGCTCCCGTCGCATTCGGATCCGGCTTTCGAGTCGCATCAACGAACAACCTCGCCAGCGGCGCATCAACACCGTCCCGCACCAGACGACGTACGCTCGCGGCGTACTCGCTCTTCCACGCCGGATCGACCGGCAGGAGAACATCGGCCGGCCAGTCCGGAACAGCACTGCCGGGTATCAAGACCGAGTATCCCACCGCCTCATAGCCCACACACCGCCGATCGAACATCCGCGCGAGCATCGGCACGTTCAGATCCGCATAGTCATACACGCGAACTTCCGTCTTGCCATCATGAAGTCGATGCAGTCGCCCGACGTATTGTGCGACAGTGCCGCGCCACGAAATTGGTAGCGTCAGGAACAGCGTATCCAACCGTGAATCGTCGAATCCTTCGCCGATGTAACGCCCGGTAGCAAGCAGCACTCGCTCCTCATCTTCAGGGATTTCCGCGAGCCGATTCGCTGCGATGCGAGTTTCTTTGGTTCCCCGGCCGCCATACAACGCCACGACATTCTTCACATGCGGTGTGAGGTGATCCGCCAGGGCCGTCAAGTGTTCCTTCCGTTCGGTCAGCACAAGTGGTGAACGGCCATCCCGCAGAGCCTCGAGCACGTCTTCGCAGATCATCCGATTGCGATCTTCATCCGCCATCAATTCCTGGTAGAGCGCATGGAACTGCAACCGACGATCCGGATCCGCGTCTTTCAGCGGACGGAACGAGGTGGGGCGAACGTGAACGGCATGGGCGAACGGTCGCTCTTTCGCGGCGATCTTTGCATCCGCTCGATGTCGCACCGGCCCGCACTGCATGAAGATGATCGGGTGATGGCCGTCCTGGCGGGTAACTGTGGCCGACAATCCCGTCACGTATCTCGCCTTCGCTCGCCGTACCACCAATTCAAAGCTCTGTGCCGACAGATGGTGGCACTCGTCCACGATGACGTGGCCGTAGTCGCCAACAAGGTCCTGGACAACGCCCTTTCGCACGAGGCTCTGAATCACGGCGACGTCGAGTTTGCCGTTTCCCCGTTTCTTGCCGCCGCCGATCTGGCCGATCTCCTTCTTGGGCAGGCCGAGAAATGACGACAGCCGCTCGATCCACTGGTCAACCAATTGTCGGCGATGCACGAGCACCAGCGTGTTGACGCCGCGACTTGCAATCAGCCACGCCGCGACAACCGTCTTGCCGAACGCTGTTGTAGCCGACAGTACGCCCGTATCGTGAGCCAGCATCTTGCGGGCAGCGGTCTGCTGTTCCGGCCGCAGTTGTCCCCGAAATGTCACTTGCAGCGGAATTCCGGCACACCGCTCATCCCGAACCTCTGTCTTGATTCGCAGTTGGGCGAGCAACGCTTGGACCTCATCCAGGCAGCCGCGCGGCAGTGCAATATGCCGGTCGAGATCCTCGGCGCAGGCGATGATTCGCGGCTTGCCGTACGTCGAAAGTCGCATGGCCTGCGCTTTGTGGAACTCCGGGTTCTGAAATGCCGCGAGTCGCACGAGGCGGTTGCGCAGCGCCGGCGGCACGGATTCCTTCGCGATGTAGATCTGATCACCGAGAGTCAACTCGATGAGCTTCGGCAGCGGTCCGGTGACGGCGACTTTTTCCATGCGCGACGGAGACGCGTTCCAGGGCTGGTTGTCGGCATCCTCCTCGCATACAAGCCGAACACCGACGATCCGGCCGCACTTTGCCGCATCGCGCACGATCTGCTCGACCTTTGGTGCTTCAATTCGCCGGACATCGCTCAGAAATGCCCATTGGTCCGCGTAGGGTTCACACCGCGCATCAACAAAAACGCAGTTGCCGTGCTTCCTTGCTTCACTCTGGAGCGGTAGCGCGATCAGGTTGCCGAACCCGCCTTGCGGCAGAGTGTCCTGATTTGGGAAGAACCGATCATAAGACTCGAGTCCGATCTCCGGTCGGTCTTCCATCGTCTCGGTCAGGATGTGCGCGCCCAAGCGCCGCGCCAGCGAAGCGGAGACCGGGCCGTCAAAGAAGATCCAGACGTGTCCGCCACTGCCCGATCGCGAACGCTCCAGCGCGGCAGGAACGCCGAGTCGTCCGCAGGTGGCGAGCACTGCCTGCACATCGTCCTGCCACTCGCGCTTATCAAAATCCATGGCCAGAAAAAAGCACGTTTCATCCAAAAGCAAAGGGTACGCACCCATGACGAAATCCGCACCTCGTTCGTCCTTTCCCACGAGGTGCGATCGGACCGCTGCGTCGGTGACGGGCTGATACTGCTTGTTGCGGCAGGCCGCGCACTTCACACGCGGCTTGTCGCAGATTCCGCGCACCCACTCATTTCCGCAGACCGGCGAGTACCCGGACTTGCCCGATATTCGTCTCTCGAATCGCCGCGGGAATACATCCTCGCGACCGCGAAAGAGGGAACGGAAAAGAGCAATCTTTGCCTCTGGCGGCGATCGGTCATTGGTAGAAGAGCATCCCATTAGAAGTCGGCACTCAAATTCAGCGCTTCAGCCACGCAAGGCCGGCCTGGCATTCGACCAGGATCGGGCCGGCGGCAAAGGCGACTCGCACCGGATGCGGGGCCTGCAAGTTGACGTGGACTCGCTCAACTACAGTTTCGGCGGGCGTGACTTCCAACTCACCTGAGTCGCTCCTTTTCGCGGTGCAGTTCCACGTTTCGATCGTTCCGTCCGGGTTCTCCAGCACGTAAGCCGACGTCAGGGCGATTTCGCCCAGGCATTTGAAGATCTCGTGGACGTCGTTGTCGCAACAGCCGCCCTCTTGTTTGCCGTCCATGCCGAAATAGCCGGTGACATATGCGTTCGGCGCGGCTCGGTACCAGCCGGAGATCATCGGCAGGTATTGCTCGCCGATGACGCGCTGATTCCAGACACCCTTGCCGGGATTGGCGGGATCCTGCTCGAAAACGCGGGCATGAATGCAGGGGTCCGGGACGAAGGCCCACCGGAGATCGCCAGTCTTGAAGTCGATAAGCTGCACGCACGAACTCAGCCCGTTCATGGCTTGGCGGAGGTATTCCTTTTCGCCGGTCAGTTGGTACAGGTACCACAGACCATAGAACTGCCACGCGCTCCATCCGTGCGGCGAGTTCAACATGTTGGGATGAGTCATGACATCGTATTGCGATTCCCAATAGCGCAGGCTGCCGCCGTTCATCCGGCAATCGGGAATGAGAATCTGCGAGAGGCACCGATGGCCGGACGATACCTTCCTCGCGGCGGCCAGATACTTCTGCCGCAGGCCCGGATCGGATTGCAGCAATGCATACATGGCCAGTTGCGTGGCTTCGCAGGAGATCATGCCGTCCTCGTAGGTCGCTTCGCCTTCCGTGCCGATGTTGTCGAGACGGTTGGCCAGGTCATCCACAGCGCGCCGGACCGAAGCGGCGTGCCTGTCGTAACGGGCCTTCCAGGCCGTGTCCTTCTCGGCCAACGCTCGTTCCGCCTCCATCACTTCCATCATGGATTTGGCGATATAGACGACGCACGTGTAGTGGGCATTCCCGTTGCGGTAAGCTCCGTCCGATGATTGACTGGCTATCAAGTAGTCCGCCAGGGCGGCCGCAAACTCAAGGCTCGCTGTGTCGCCGGTCGCTTCGTAGCGATCAACAAGCAACGACGCCCAGCACGCGTCGTTCTGGATGCGATGGAACCTGGGCGCCCGGTTGCTCACGTCATACATCAGCGGTGCCAACTCCGCGAACTTCGCGTCGATCGCCGTATCGAGGGTACCGTCAGGAAAATACCGGCGGGCGATGTAGCCAGAGAAAAGGCCGTACCAGCTTTCCGTGTGAGTAGAGGCCTTTTGCGGTTTCGCCACGGCGTTGTCGCGCGCGTGCTGTGCGTACCACGACCACGGCATCCGACGGGCCACCAACGCTTCGGAGACCTTTTCGTCCTGCGTCCTCACAGTCACCGCGTAAACCCCAGCCTGCTCAGGCTGAAAAGAAAACACACCGTTACTCAGTGCGCTCGGAACACTGTTGCCATCCGGCCCGACGACAGAAAGTGACTTGATGGCTGCCGGCGAGATCACGACACCGCTGGCCGTCTGGCCGGCCTCCACTGTCGTTCGTTCGAGCGCGATCATGGGGATGCCGGCGGCTTTGGCCAGTGTTGGCTGTACTTCCGTCAGGTTATCGAGCGGTACCAGAACAACACGCCATTGCCGGGATTCGCCGGGCGCGAGTGTTTGCGGAACGTGGGGATGCCGGGCCGGCTGCGGCGCGGTGTTCAGGAAATCAAGGCAGGAGGTGAACAGGCGATGGCCGCCGTCGTTGTAGCCGTTGGCCCAGGAAACAACCGGGTCCGGCGATGCGACCGCGAGGATCACGCCGTCCGGCCGCATGAAGTAGCCCCAGAAATGCGTCTTTTCACAGCGAAGGAGCGTCGGAAAAAAACGTTCGTTCCAATCAGGGAACTTCGCCATCTCGGTGTCCACGCCGAAGTTGACCAGCGCGCGCTCAGGTGCGAAGACCTTGTCGGACTTGTTCAGAATGCCTGCGAGGACTTCGAGACGTCCGTCCTTCACCGCATAGGCGAGTGAGTAGACGATGCCATCGATCGTCAGGGCGAACTCATGGGCGTCGGACTTCACCCGCTCCAACGGCAGCCGCACTTGCCATTGGCCCGCGTTGCACACGTGCCAGGAGAAGCCAGCGTACTTGTCATGACGAAAGGCCATCGCAACAGGCGGCGCGCCGGGACGATGCCACGTCATTTCCTGGATTTCGCCACGCTCGGAAATCGTCGCCGAAAGCACCCCGTCCGATAGAACACTGTCGCCCCGGGCAACTGAATGCATGAATCCGCAGCTCAAGATCGCTGCGACAAACACACTGCGGAGTCTCTTGTTCATCGAGATGCTCATGAATGGTCTCGCACGTGTCTTCGAAATATGCTGCCCGCACCGCGCCTGTGACCGAAAGATCGCGCCCGCGCTGAGCTGACGCGGCCCGCGGTCGCGTTAGGGCTTGTTCCAGATTGCCTTGATCGTCGTCTCTTGTCCTCCGCCCGTGGGGCAGGCGGTGCTCGGAGTGTTGGCGCGATACCACCGATCGTCATGCACTTTGACGGCCAATGGGAGTGAGCCGGGCATGGTCAGATGCCCGTTGGGGTCGGTGCGACGCACCCAGTCGTGTGCGTACGCGAGCCATTCATTGCGATACTCGGCCGGCTGATGCGCCAGCCACGCCGCTTCTTCGTATCCCCACACCCAAGGCAGGCCCGTGTTCGGTTGTCCCTCGCGGCCGCTGGCGAGACACTGATCGAAGTTCACCAGGTACGGCAGATGCTCACAATGCCAGCCGCTGGGATGAACGCCACCGGGACTTCGGCCGATAATCGTGTCGGCATGGCCCAGTTCGAGTATCGCCTTCTCGGGTTGTCCCGGCACTTCCTTCGGACGCAACGGGAAATTGAGAAAGTCGAACAGAAGCTTACCCTCATACACGAGCGGTCTTGCCGTGACGTCTGTTTGTGTGTTCAGCAGCACATAGTGGCGGCGGGCCTTCGTTGCCGCATAGCGACGGACCCGCTTCAGCAGTTCACCGAGATGTCGCAGTTCCGGATCACCGGCCGCGGTCAGGGCAATCTGCCCGAACTCGATCGCTTCGTAACCGGAGTCAATGTATTGCGCCGCGCGGTAATAGAACCAACGGCGGGTCTCCGGCTTGGTGATGTCCGGAATGGATGCACCAGGCCCCCAATGATTGCGTCCAAAGCCGTTGTCGAACAGCATCGCGGCATAAGAGAAGTTCCTTGCTTCCACGGGTTCGCCGCATGCCTCGAACACCCAGGCAGGAATGGTCAGCCGATCGATACCGTCGTAAATTGCCTCGAACACACCCGCCTGGAGAATGCGATCAGGATCGCTGCGATGGATGCGCTCGGCGACCGACTTCACGTGCCGCCAGTAGGCTTCCTCATCGGCCGGTGGCTGCCCCCACAGGTATGCGACGAAGCTCAGCAGCTTTGCGTCGAGGCTGTCGACCATTCGCAGGTCGTCCTCAAAGCAGGGGCTGTAACTCATCCCGTTCATCGTGATGGCGCGAGCGAGATAATTCTCCAGCACTTGCCGCGAGATCGCACCGTCGAACGCGTAATCGGGCTTGACGCGGTCGTCGGCGCCGCATGCGAGCGGCCACATCACAATCAAAGCAAAGAACAAACGAGAACCTATCACTGGGAAAGCACCTCCAACAAATGCTAAATCGCGATTCGCAACTTCTGCCTCGCAGACTCGTTCTGCTCATTCACTTTGGCCGCGCCTCGCTGCCTTTGCCGGATAAAGGCGGCAGATGCCCAACCGGCAGTGTAGCCGATCCGCTCCTTTCGCAACCGTTTACTCAACGCTCAATCAACGTCCGGATCAGTCCTCGGAGCGTATGCCCGAATCGGACTGCGACAGCTTGTAGGTCGAGTAGACGGTGATGCTCTCGGCCGGCAACGCGTCCTCGAACTTCGCCTGTGCTGACGACAGCGGGAACGCCTGGAGCGGTTCCATGCGGTAATCAGGGCGCTCGACGGAGGCGGCAGTTACTTGATACTTGTGCAGTGCGCATTCAGCAGGCAAACCCCTGAACGACCAGGATACAGGTCGCTCGGCCTGCGTTCGATTCAAGACGACGACCGTCACATTTCCTTTCGGGCTCTGAAGTGCCGCTGCGTGGATGTCTTTCGCATCGCCGGCGACATTGAGAAGTCGTGAGTGCCGGGCCGTGAATCGAGTGAGGATTCCATAGCTATAGTATGGCACCGGCTCGGGGCGCACTTCCTTATAGTAGTCCCAACTCAGAGAGTCCCAGGTGCGAACCAGTTGCCACTGGCCGTCCAGGTCGCCCCGATTCACAAAACTCCAGCGGTTGAATCCGTCGGCGCCGGCGGCGAGACCGGCAATCACCTTCTCGGCATTGAGCAACTGAGACGGAAAGCTCTTGGGTATTGGCGACGCGTTGTCTCCGAACGGGATCATGAAGCCCTCGGACTCTTTCGCATCGACATGGCCGAATTCGGCGACAAAGAAGGGGATGCCGCGGGCGCGGGCCGCCTCGGCCGACTGCCGGAGCGACTCCCAGGGAGCTTCCGCTTCATAGTGGTGCACGGCGTAGGCGCCGATCGCCGGATCCTTCGGCTCGCAACCGGCAATCGTCAGGTTGAAACTGTCCGGGGCAGCTATGGCAACATTCGCAAGTCCGCGCCGATCCAACTCGGCACGCACCGCACGAATCGCGGGCATCAGGTCGGCACACTTCCCATCGGGGCCCCACCACCATGTCCACCCTCCGCCCGGTTCGTTGCTGACCGATAGCCAGCGGATGCAGCGGTATCCGCGTTGGTTGACGAGATGATCCAGCAGCGTGCCGAGTCCTGCGGCAAAGTCCGGGATCGATTTCGGCGCGCTTTCCAGGCGGTTCACGTGCTCGTGGGCGTTCCATGTTGTGTCCTGCCACATTTGTGCGAGCAACACGTCGACGCCATTCTGCTGGCAGTGGTCGAGTATCCGGTAAAGCGTCGACATCTCCGCGTTTTCCCAATCGAAGCGGCTGCGATCCGGTTCGTACATTCGCTGGTCGATTTCCACCCGGCAGAAATCCAAGCCCAGCCAGCGTGCATGGCCAAGCAGATCGTTCCACGCCGTTGTGTTCGACAGCGGCGGATTGCCTCCGAATGCGCTGCCGCGACACGTCCGGTTGTTGCGTCCTTTGCCGATGAGGCCGTCGTACCAATAGGCGGTCGGACCGATCGC
Source organism: uncultured Planctomycetaceae bacterium (assembly GCA_903863885.1). Lineage (GTDB taxonomy): Bacteria > Planctomycetota > Planctomycetia > Pirellulales > Pirellulaceae > CAIPEB01. Next base: position 18,076 of record CAIPEB010000112.1, read on the forward strand.
GTGCCAGGATGCTCCCAAACCGCCGGCCATGGTGTGCCCGTTCCGGCTTACGTCAACGCTGAACGCAATGGGCGGTTCGGCCGCGGGGGCGATGGGATGCGCCGCACTGAACAGGATCAGCGAGATGGCGATGGTTATCTTGTATCGCGGTAACGTGCCGCTCGCCGAGCGTTCGATGCAGGGTCTGTGAAGTGGCATTCTGGTTGTCTCTTGGAGTCTGGAGTCCGGAGTCTGGAGTCCGGAGGAGAGGAGGAGAGGAGGACACGGATAGAGAACGCTCGCGTGATTCAATATGAAGTCGACACTTACGCGGGTGGACAATCCTTCAGGAAAACGCGGCGGCTTGTGCACACGCGAGAGAGGCTTGTTTATCGGCGCGCGTCGAGTCCCTGCCACTGATGTTTCCAGGGTTCCGGTCCGTGGCTTTCAACGAAGAACGTATCTCCTTCACGGCGCGAATCGAGGGGCGAGTTGTTTTCGTCGTTGCGGTAGCGAGGCGCCATGATCCCGCTCTTGACGAGCGTATCCAGTGAATCCGGCAGGTCGCCAAAGGCGAGCCGGTAAGCGTATACCGCGCGGCCGATGCCCAGGCGGATGAAGTGGGCTTCGTGGTGCGTGCGGGTTGTGCGGGTGGCTTCCGGAGGAAGCGGCAGCAGTCGCAGCAGTTCAACAGCCAGCGGGGCGGGGGACGCGCCGGCCGCAACGGGTTGAAATGAGAGCTTGTGCGCTCCTTTTTCCAGGGCGTGCGTTCCGAGCAACAAGTCTGCTTCGGCTTCTTCCTTCATCTTCAACTCGGCTGTCGTGACCTTCGCTCCATCGATTGCGATGTCGTAGGTGCCGCAGGCGGGTCCGCTGGCGGCGATCAAACGGATCGCGTAACGTCCCGACACGGCGATTTCAAAAGGCAGCGTGAGAACCTCGGCAGCATTCTTGGGGGACCAGAGCAGTGACGGGCGCGCTCCGAAGAAGCCGGCAGTCTGAATAACCGGTTTCTCCGCAGACGTGGTTTCGGCCTGGCGGAAGACGCGAACCAGATGTTGAGACTGCCAAGGAACGCGTCGCTGATGCCACGCGGGCAACGGCTCCCACTGCTTCGGTTCGCCCGTTTGATACCAGAATGCCACGCTGCTGAAGAAGTCCGGCCGTTCAAGAAAGAACCCGTCCTCGGACTCGAGCCGATTGCCCTTGTGTTCGATGGCGACTCGGAGCGACTTGTCGAAGTTCACCGGATCGAGCACGTGCCAGCGAAAAAAAACACCGCTGTCTCCAGCGGCTTCGCCCTGGATGCGAGGCTGCCCGAACCAGGGTCCGGTTCGGGGGCGAAACCCCCACGCGTCGTTGAAGTAATCCTCGCTGCCCGTGCCCTGCAGGCTGGGAACTTCTTCTCCGTCGATGTAGAAGAAATCATCGCCCTCGCCGAACCAGCCGTCCTGAGCCAGGGTGACGGACATTACGGTGCCTACGTACTGGCCGCGGCCTTCGAGGTCCGCGATCTGGTAATCACGACCTGCAACGGCCGGATATTCGCAGCGATAGCGCGAGTGAAAATACGGCGTGTCGGACGGCAGCGTGTCGAGTTGCATCCAGTCAATCTGCCAATACAGTCCGGTGGAGCGATCGGGATTGTCGTTGGTGATGACGATACGAGCTGATTTCTGGAACGGCATTCTCCAGAAGCAGGTCAGTGCGCCAGTCGGGGAGACCTGAACGGGGATACTCTCCACCGAAGCGGGTTTTCCTTGCCCAACCGCGAAGAAATCGCCCAGCGGCACTTCGATTCCCGGTGTCTTGCGATCGTCCCAGTAAATGCGCAGCGTCAGGGAGTTCAGTTCGCTGACCCAGCCGGAGTGGCTGGTGAACCACATGTGCGTGATGACGCCCGGTCCCTGCAGCACGGGCACCTCGACGGACTTGCCCGGAAAGAGCCAGTTCATGTCGAGATTCTCAGTGTTCCACTGGGGCTGTTGATTGCTGGATACCCGACGGTTCCGGCCGCGCAAGTCGGAGAAGAGCATGCTGTGCGGAGGGGAGGAAGTTCCGGACTGCGACTTCTCGGCGCGGGCCGTTTCATAATCGATCCAGAGAGCGTCGTTCATGTAGGCCCGCGCGAATTCGTAGGACATCGAGCACTCGCCGCGGTGGCTCGTGTTGCGAAGAAAGAACCGCCCGCCGCCCGGCAGTTTTGCGTCGTCTTCATAACCGACCAGCAGCACGCTGTGGCCGTCGCGCACTGCATCGCGCGCGGCCATCTGCAGAAGTCCGTCCTGCCATTTTTCGACTTTCGGCCAGAGGAATCCGCCGCAGACAGGCCATCGCCGCGATAGGGCTCGCTTGACCGCCGCGAATTCGGTGTCATCGAGTCCGCGGTGCGGATCCCATGGTTTGATCCAGTGCATTCGCAGACCGAGATCGCGGATCGCCGCGGCGTGGTCGCGCGCCTGCTGGCTCGGCGAGTACTTTGCGTCGAAGGTGTCGCGATATGGTGCGTCGCTGTCCGGGCAGATGCCGTACTTTTCAAAACCCTTCCACAGGTCCGAGAAGAAACCGCCGTCTTCCGTTTCGCCGATTGCCGAATTGGATGCCCAGTTCAGGAACTCGACGCTCAATCGTGTTGAGACGCCGTTGTGTTTGGCCAGCGCGTACTCCAGGGCGCCGGTTACGGTGAATGCCGAGCATGTGCCGCGGCCGCCCTGCGAGGGAACATCGAGTCCGTGCTGGCGATACGTATCCCGCAGGTCGACCTTTTGGGGCATGTCTTCCTGGCCGGATGCAACGGTCCTTTGCAGCAAGATCGCGGCGATCACGCACGGCAACACGGATGCGAAACGCGACTTCGAATATTTCAACATGACGTGCGATCCTCGGAGGGACGGGATTCAGGTTGGAAACTGGTTTCAGGTTGGAAGAAGTACCCAAGATTGTCGGCGCGAGTGGAACGTGAAGCAAGCCTGTGCTGCGAGCGAGGAACGTGCGGAGACTTATTTCACCCCCGGCGGGAGGGTCGATGGCGAGGCACGAGCCATCGGAGGTCGTGCGGTTCAGGAAACATTCGGACATAACGACTCGGCTTCACCCGCCCGCTTGCGGGAGGGTCGGCCGCGTAGCGGTCGGGGAGGGTCTTCCGAACCGGTAGTGAATTCTGCGACTAGCGGCGCGGTAACCCTCTCCGGGCCTTCGGCCCGACTCTCCCAGAGGGAGAGTGAAGCATGAATGACGACGGTGCAACCACTTCTAAACCGCACGACCTCATCGCGGAGGGTTCTGACGAACATTGGCGACATCTCTCCCCGGAATCCGCTGTCGCTCGTTGCCGACCCTCCCGCACGCGGGCGGGCGAAGTTGATGCGCGGCCTCGCGGCGCAGGCCACCGCTGCCCCGAGGATCAGAAACGCAAGGGGACACTTCTTATGGTCAGAAGCTGGGGACATTTCTCATGGCGCATGACACGGACAAGCCGTTTGCGTATTGGAAACCGGACAATGACAACTTAGACTGGCGCGAAACGCAGGCATCGTGATTGACGAGCAACTCAACATCAGGAGCATGAGCATGTCGACACGCGAATCGATCCGGAATACGCACGCGACACGTCGCGGGTTTCTGCAGGCTGCAGCAGGGGCTGCGGCGGCGACAACGCTGACCTTGTCCCGGACGGCAGGCGCCGAGCAGGCAGTCAGCGCCAATGAACGGATCGGCGTGGGATTCATCGGAGTCGGCGGACGCGCCCAGGCCCACATCGATATCGTCAACAACCTGAAACAAAAAGGGCTCGTCGAACCGGTCGCGGTCTGCGATATCTATCAGCCGCGGCTGGAAGAAGCTGCGAAGAAGTGCGGCGGCGTCAAGATGTACAAGACGCACGAAGAGCTGCTGGCGGATCCCAACGTGGATCTCGTCTGCATCGCGACTCCCGACCGGCATCACGCGCCGCAGGCCATCGATGCGGTCCGGGCGGGCAAGGATGTCTACTGCGAAAAACCCCTGACGCACTGGTCGCAATTCGATATCGCCAAGAAGCTGGAAGAGGAAGCCAAGAAGGCGGGAAAACTGGTGCAGGTCGGCACGCAGTACGTGGCCGATGACAACTACGCCAAGGTCTCGAAGATGATCAAGGACGGGATCATCGGCAAACCGGTTCAGGTCCAGCTCGGTTACTTCCGGCGCGGCGACTGGGGCGAACGCATGGTGATCCCCGATGCGAACGCGAAGCCGGGGCCGGGCTTGAACTGGGAACGATTTCTGGGCGATGCGCCGAAGGTGGACTTCAGTGTCTCGCGGTTCTTCCAGTGGCGGCTGTTTTGGGATTATGCCGGCGGTCCGGCGACCGACCTGCTCGTGCACATGTTCACGCCGGTCTTCTGCCTGCTCGAACTCGATTACCCGGAACGCGTGTTCGGAGGCGGCGGGTGCTTCCAGTACGACCGCGAGGTTCCGGATCAGTGCAACATCATCGCCGACTACAAGGGCGGCCCGTCGATCGTGATGATGAACTCGCTGTCGAATTACACGGGCATCGATACCCGCATTCGCGGAACGAACGGGATCATCATCCTGGGCGACGAAGGAATGCGCATCGTGCCGATTGACCCGAAGACCGACAAGGAGACGGCCGAGGTCAAGATCCCGTGGAACGGAATGGGCAACACCGAAAAGCTGTGGCTGAATCTGATCGACTGCGTCAAGACGCGCCAGCAGCCGTTCAGTCCGATCTCGGTGGCCGTGCGCGTTCAAGCTCCGCTGAGCATGGGCATCCTCTCGCACCGAGCGAGCAAGACGGCCCTGTTCGACAAAGCGAAGCAGGCGATCGTGCTCAGCTGAACGCAGCTGTTACCCAGCTGGCGCGTCCAGGTTCCCCAGCACGGCGCGTCGAACCTGCAGCGCCAGCTGCTTTGCATTATCTTCGGCCAAAGGGTCGTCCTCGAACCTCTGGATTCCGACCGATGCAATGGTTGCTTCGCTCCCGTGGATCAGCTTGATGCCGCTGACCATGCAAGCGTCTCCGTGCCCGCAACGAATACAGGGAACGTTGCCGACGACGAGCATCCCGCCGATTTCGAGAATGCCCTCCTCCGCCATCCACGAGCGGATCTGCGACGTCGCGGTTTCGAAGGCGGGCGGGACATTGGATCCGTAGGGCGGACAGGCGGTCGTGATGACGTATGCGCCGAACTTGCCCGAGTTCCGCCCCGTCTGGTGGCGCAGGCAGTACATGCGCTCCATGAACATTTTCGATCGGGCATCGAGGCTGTTGTAAGGGGTAAAGGCGCCGAGCACGAAAGCGCTGGCCGTCCGGAATGCTTCCGCCAGTGAGCGCCCGTCGTCGTCCACGGTGCACTGGTTGTTTTCCACGCAGCCGAGGCATCCACGGCATGGTTCCAACCGCAACTCGCTCAGCTTGACGAATCTGGTGCGCAGGCCCGTGTGGTTCAGCACCAGTTTCACGGCGCGATCCGTGTTGCTGTCCGGAACGGGACTGCCGCTCACGCCAAGCACCTGGACTTCCATGGGCTCATCCTTTCTTTGCCATGACCGAAGCGATAAACCAGTTCGCCGGGCATTACCGCCGGACACATTCAAAAGCATGGTAAGAAAGCGGCGACGGAAAGGCCATATGCGATCCGGCTCATCGTAACCGTTCACGGAGCGGATCGTTTTCGAGGATCGCGAGCGTAGTCGCCGCCCCGGATACACGAACCGTACGATTGGATAGCCGCAACGCGACGGCCCTGTGCGCCGTCCGGTTGATTTCGAGCGGAACTGTGAACGGGCTGCCGTGCGATACCGGATTGAGCCAGACTGCAACAGGGACGCTATATTATTGGCATAAGAACCATGACATTTCCGCGGGCAAGGGTCCGCTTACTCCAGGGAGTTGCCACATGAAGCCAGACGTTTCCGCCGGTCGCGGTCAATCCTGTTGCCAGGGGAATTGCGGCAGTCAAATCGCAAGGCGTGAGTTCCTCGGTGCCATCGGCATGGTGGCTGCGGCATCGCTTTGGGACGCTCGCCGCGCGATCGCCGGCCCGTTTGAGGCCTCGGACTTCGCCAAGCTGGTTCCCGCTGACAAGAAACTGTCGGAGGAATGGTTGAAGTCGCTGGTGGAACGCGGCACGCCGCACGTCTATCGCGGCGACGAACTCAAGTTCGTCGGCATGCCCGTCGGCGGCATCTGCGCCGGTCAGGTCTATCTGGGAGGCGACGGCACGTTGTGGCACTGGGATATTTTCAACCAGCACATCGGTACGGGCGCGGAGCACTACGCCAATCCGCTGCAGCCGGCCGCTCCGTTGAAGCAGGGCTTTGCGCTGAAGACCGTGCAGGCGGGAAAGCAGCAGATTCGAAAGCTCGATGTGTCGGGATTCAAGGACGTATCGTTTCGCGGTGAATATCCGATCGCCACCGTCGAGCTTCGTGACGCGGCCTCGCCGGTCACGGTGCGGCTTGCCGCCTATTCGCCGTTCGTTCCGCTCGACGTCGAGAACTCATCGCTTCCCGTGACGATTCTCGAATACACGGTGAAGAATGAGGGCACCGAAAAGTGCGAATGCGAATTGGGCGGATGGCTGGAGAACGCCGTCTGTCTGCACAGCGGCCCGCCCAAACTCGTCACGCGGGTCGAGCAGATCGGAAAGAACCTGCTGTACCTCGAGCATTCGGCGGAACCGCTGCCGGCCGCTGAGCCCCGGGAATCTCGCGCAGACATCCGTTTCGAGGATTTCGAAAAGGAGACGTACGAAGGATGGACGGCGGAGGGAACCGCGTTCGGGACCGGACCGGTCGAGATGTCGCGCATGCCTTCCTATCAGGGTGAAATCGGCGGGCAGGGAGGCCGCGTCGTAAACACGCACAACGCGCGGCAAGGCGAGAGCGTCGAACGCGGCGATGCACACGTCGGCACGCTCATCAGCAGGCCCTTTACGATCGAACGGGACTTTATCCGATTCCTGATCGGGGGCGGCGCCCACAAAGACCGCACCTGCCTGAATCTGCTGGTTGACAAGCAGGTCGTGAAATCAGCGACCGGCGCCAACGACAACCGCATGAAGCCGGCGAGCTTCGACGTTCGACGATGGGCAGGCCGGCAAGCTCAGTTGCAGATCGTGGACCAGGAGCGGGGCGGCTGGGGCAATATCGGTGTGGACGAGATCGTCTTCACAGACAGCGCTGCGCTGCCCGATCAGCCGCTCGGCGAGCGGCCCGACTTCGGGACTCTCGGACTGGCGATCCTCGGAGACGTCGCCGACTCCCGCTCGCGGGCAAAGCTGGAAGTGAACCGCATTGCGGAGTCCGTCTTCGATGCGGCAGATGGCGCGAAGGACTCGGACGGTTTCGGCGCATTAGTCAAGTCGTTTGAACTCGGGCCCCAGCAGGAGAAGACCGTGCGATTTGCGATCGTGTGGCACTTCCCGAACCTGCGCCTTCCCCAAAATCTGAAGGGGCGCCGCTATGCCACGAAGTTCAAGTCGTCGCGCGACGTGGCACAATACGTCGCCGATCACGTCGACTCGCTCGCGCAACAGACGCGTTTGTGGAAAGACACCTGGTACGACTCGACGTTGCCGTACTGGCTGCTGGATCGGGCGTTCGCCACGGTGGCGACACTCGCTACTTCCACGTGTCACTGGCTGGCCAATGGCCGCTTCTACGGCTGGGAAGGCGTGGGCTGCTGCGAGGGGACGTGCGCTCACGTCTGGCACTACGCACACGCGGTCGCTCGGTTGTTTCCTCAGTTGGAGCGATCGTGCCGCGAGATGGTGGATTATGGAATCGCGTTCGACGCCCAGACCGGGTTGATCGGTTTTCGCGGCGAAGCTCATCACAACGCGGCCATCGACGGGCAATCGGGATGCATTCTGCGAGCTTACCGAGAGCACCAGATGTCCGCTGACGACGCGTTTCTCAAGCGAAATTGGCCCAAGGTCCGCAAGTCGATTGAGTTCCTCATCCAGGCCGATGGCGACGGCGACGGAATCATCGAGGGCCGCCAGCACAATACGCTGGACGCCGACTGGTTCGGGCCCGTGGCATGGCTTTCGGGCTTGTACCTCGCCGCGTTGGAAGCCGGCGAGCAGATGGCCCTGGAGATGGGCGATCAGGACTTCGCTGCGACATCGCGGAAGATCCTCGAAAAAGGGCGGAAGCGGATCGTCGAGATGTTGTGGAACGGCGAGTACTTTGTGAATCGACCGGATCCGAATCATCTTGATGCGATCAACTCAGGAACCGGTTGCCACATCGACCAGGTGTTCGGGCAGAGTTGGGCCTTCCAGGTCGGACTCGGCCGCGTCTTTTCCAAGGAGCACTCAACGGGCGCGTTGCAGGCATTGTGGAAATACAACTTCACTCCCGACGTCGGTCCGTACCGCGAAGTGATGAAGCCCGGACGCTGGTATGCGATGCCGGGTGAAGGCGGATTGCTCATGTGCACATTTCCGAGGGGTGACTGGACATTCGAGAATGCCCAGGGCAAAGGCAATTCGAACCCCGGATTCGCGGGATACTTCAACGAGTGCATGAACGGTTTCGAGTATCAGGTTGCCGGGCACATGGTATGGGAAGGGATGCTGACCGAAGGACTGGCGATCACTCGGATGATCCACGACCGTTATCATCCGCTGAGGCGGAACCCGTGGAACGAAGTCGAATGCGGAGATCACTACGCGCGTTCGATGGCCGGGTACGGCGTCTATCTGGCTGCGTGCGGATTTCAGTATCACGGACCGCAGGGGCTCATCGGCTTCGCGCCGCGATGGTCGGAGGACCGGTTCCGATGCGCGTTCACCGCGGCGGAAGGCTGGGGCACTTACACCCAGTCGAAAACCGCGGAGGGGCAGTCATCCGAGATCGCTGTGCGCTGGGGGCATGTGCGGGTGCAGCGGGTTTCGCTTGCTCCGCTTCCGCGCCTCGCCGTCCGGAAAGCAACGGTGAAGGTCGATGGTCGCGAAGTCGCCTCGACGTTCTCGATCAAGGAAGACCGTGTCGAGGTTTCGCTGAAAGAACCCGTTAAGCTGGGGGCCGATCAAAAGCTGGAGGTGTCGCTCGGCGGCGTGGCGGCCGGCGCGTGATCGCGTGGCGGGCGGCAGGACCGCCTCCCAATGCGGTGGTTCCTCACTGGGTGAATAACCCGCTCCCGTTCGTCGCCGTACCTTGCGCCGAAGACAAACGCCCAGACGGTTAGTGCGATGTATTGGATGTATTGTCCGTGCCAATCCGTGGCTTCTTTCCCCCCAGACTCCGGACTCCGGACTGCAGCCTTTCTCGTACGTAACTGAACAGGGAGTGCGAGTGCAGTGCCTGAGTTGTCGAAGTCCATTTCGATTGCGGGAGCCTGGGGCTATATCGGCCAGAAGTTCTTGCAGGCGGCTCAGTCGCTCGACTGGCAGTGGTACGCGCATGATCCGGGGCCGATTCCTCCCGGCACCGACGAGTCGCGCTGTATTGCCGGCGCTTCCGAATTCTACGCCCTGCCTGCCGGCATGTTTCATCTGGCCATGCATCCGGAACACCGACGGGCCGCGATGGACGCGCTGCTTGCGCGAAACCAGAGCGAACCTCTCCTGGTCCTGTGCGAGAAGCCGATGGCCGAACCGGAGCACCCGGAGCACTGCGCAGAGGCGTGCGCTGCCGTAGAGCATTCCCGCGCAGTTGTGCTGTATGACTTTCCGGAACTCTACGATCCGATGTTCTGGAGGATCGTGCAATTTCTTCGGTCGTTCAAGCACGTGCAGATCGACGCGATCTATCTGTCACGTTGCAAGGACCGCGAAGACCCGGGGATTCCCCGCAATTACAAGCGTATGGTCCCGATTCAGTACCAGGAGACGGTGCACTGCTTCGCGTTCGCCTTGTTTCTGCTGGCCCAGTTTTCGGAGAGTATTGAAGAAGTCCTGGCGCAGGGCCTCGAGATCCAGGGTCGCTCTGACGAGTATTGTCCGCCCAATCCGCAGGAGTATCCGTACGCGGTTGACGGGATGTGCGAGTATTCGGGCAGGATCGGGCAGACGACTCTTGAGGGCCGCACGGATTTTCGGAGCGGTGCGTGTTGGCAGAAGCTGCGGGTGATTCGCGGTGTAGCCGACGGTCAGAGATTTGTGATTACCGCCGACTTCCTAGAAGGCAAGAAGCAGCTGTGGATCGAGGGAGAATCAGGCCCGGCTCTTACACAGACGAATTCGTATGAGGAAGTGCTCAGGACTTGTGCGCGTTGGTATCGCGACGTACCGGCTCCGACGCTGAAGAACGGTTGTTACCCGAACGCGCCGCTCGCCCGCATTGCGTATCAGTTATCCAGCGTCTTGTGGCGGGCCTGTCGTCATGGGCGCCGTACGGTCCTGCGGTCGCTCGATGAAGTGCTCGGATTCGATGCCCGGTTTTCGGAGGCTATTCCCACGTTTCCACGTTGCCGGTCGAGGGGCGATTGTCCCGCGGGGAGGTCGTGCGGTTCAGGAACCATTGGGACATAACGACTTGACTTCGCCGTCCCGCGTGCGGAAGGGTCGGCCGCGCAGCGGTCGGGGAGGGTCTTCCGAACCAGTAGTGAATTCTACGACTGGCGGCGCGGTAGCCCTCTCCGGGCCTTCGGCCCGACTCTCCCGGAGGGAGAGTGAAGCAGGGATCACGACGGTGCACCCACTTCTAAACCGCACGACCTCCGGGCAGAGAGCATTAGAAGCGGGGGCTTCGGTTGTTGTTCACGGTTTCTCGATGGCTCCGAACTCGTCGAGAGAAACAATGCGTGCGCCATCCGCGGTGTCGCACAACCAGACGTAAGCGGCATCGGCCAACTCGGGATGCAGCCGGTGATATGCCTGCTGCACTTCGGCCGCAATGGACTCGGCCCGTGACGAATCGACGAGCGCCAGGCAGCAACCGCGAAACCCGGCGCCGCTGAACCGCGAGCCGTATACCCCCGGCGTGGCGGCGATGAGGCGAAAGAGATCGATCAGCGGCGGCGAACCGCATTCATAATTGGCGATGGAACTCTCGCCGGACTCAGTGACGAGTTTCCCGAAAGCCGCGATGTCGCCGGCTTGCCACGCGATCGTGCCGCGATCCACTCGGTCAGACTCCGAGAAGTAATGGGCCGCGCGTCGTGCCAGATGCGGCGGCAATTGATCGCCGAACGCCAGGTATTCCCCGGGGGTTAAGTCGCCGAGCACCGGGTTGCCGAGCGATGCGTGGTCTTTGCGGCGGCCCGCTGCCTCGAGCAGAAGCCGTGCGGCCTCTCTGCACTCATCGACGCGGCGATTGTAATCGGTGTTGATCAGCGCCTTGCGGATTCCCGAATGGGCAATCATCACCGAGAACCCGGGCATGGTCGCGGGACGCGGCCAGAGTTCATGGCACAGGGTGCCGCAATCGATGCGAGTCAAATGGTCCCTGCGAGACAGCAGGATTGCGGCCTGATCGAGCACGCCGTTCTTGAGGCCGAGGTACGAATTCTCGATGTACCGGTCGAGTTCGATGTTCGTCCGGGGAGTCGCACAAATCGCGTTGACGTCCTCCAGCGCAAGGAGGCAGGCCACTCCCAAAGCAGCGGACGAACTGAGCCCTCCTTCGACCGCACTTCCCTCGACGATGCCCGCAAGCCCGCAATAGAGGGAATGGTCCTGTTGCAGGGCGACAATCGCGCCTCGAGGATAGTTGCCCCACTCGTCCGGCAGCGCCGGCGGCACGGAAGCCAGATCCGCACGAACTTCGCCCGCGAAGTTCATACTGGCCAGCGTCACGACGGCGTCTGGCTGCGGGGCATAACCCAGCAGAATTCCGCGGTCCAGCGCCATGGCGGTCACCGGCCCCCGCTGGTGGTCGATGTGCGCGCCGAGCGGACAGATCCGATACGGGGCGAAAACGACCCGCACGTCGCGCAAGGCCAGCGAGTATCGCGAAGCCACGCGTTTGCGGAGTGAATCGACCGCGTCGGATGTCAACATGGAACGCTCAGCAGCGAAATGCGAATCGAGCGAGCGGGAACGAGCGCATCAGACCGATTCGAAGCGCCGGGGTAAAGGTCGAAAAAGCAATGTACCCCAACGAGCAGTGTATCCTATGCCGCGTGCATCGAAATTCACTCTCCTCTTGGGGAGTGTCAGCCCGGCAAGTTGGATATTTCAAATACGTTCAAAAAACAAGGCACGGCCTGAGTGCCGTGCCTTGGTGCCATGCAAGCGATCGGTCGTTTCAGTTGTTCGGAGCGCTCGGAGTACTCGGGGCGCTTCCGTTGCCGCTCGGCGTGGTATTGCCTTCCGTGGTGGTGGTGCTCGGAGTCGTACTGTTGCTCGAGGCGGTGCCGGGTTGTTCGGGTGCCGGAGTCGGCGTCGGGGTGGCGGCCGGTTCGGTGTGAGCCGCCGGAGCGACCGGTGCGTTGTTCGCACCCTCCGCAATCTGAGGCGCCGGCGCGGGTGGCAGGAGGCTTTCGCCCTTCGGGTCGATGTTCGTCCAGTGCGCGATTGCATCGTCCGAAACAGACTTGCGCCATAGAGCCAGCACGGCCTCGACGTCGATGTGCGGATTCCCTCGCGAATTGGCCTTCGTGCCGCCCTTTGCCGGATACAGGGGCACCCAAAGCAGGTCGATTCGCGCGCTGTCGTTATAGAAGAACCCGTTGGTGATCTTGCCTTCGGCGTCCAGGTTCAGGGCGTAATGAAAGCTCTTGTAGCGCTTGTTGCGGGGGCTTTGCTGGTACTCGCCGTTGCTGTAGTACATGTACAGGAGCTTCGTCCGGACATCCACCTGCTTGTCGCCGCGTTTCGTCACGGTGCTCTCGTAGCCGTAGACGGGAAAATTCCATTTCTCTTTGCCCGGATCCGATTCCATGGCAATCGGGTGGGTCTTAACGCCAAGCCAGTTGGCCAGAGTAATGTGCAGTCCGGCCGCGTCCACGAGAGCCGACGAACCTTCGAGTTCCTCGTAGTTGGTGTACATGTACAGTTCGCAGAGCAGGGCTTTGATGTCGGCCGGAGTGAAGGTCACGCCGTTTTGAACCACGTTCTTGGTCGGCTCCGAGTGACGGATCGTCGCCGCGCTCCATCCGTTGCAGTGGCCGTGCCAGCTCGGAGTCGCAATCGTGGTTTCCATGATGATGCGGCGTCCGAAAAGACCGGCTCGCCGCTCGACCTGCGTTGGTTCGGTAAAGGCCGTCGTATCCCACTGCTCGAACGCGGTCGCTTTCAGACGGCGGCCGTTGAACGCCATGTCGTACTTCCGCAATGCATTCGACACGCCGCCCCTCGTGTCGGGGTAGTAGTATCCCGAGTACGGCATGCGGTCCTCGGCCACGGTGCCCTGGGTCGGAAGCTTGTCGAGTTTCAATTCGAGATCGCTTCCCCACCAGCGATGGAATACTTCGTTGTGTTGTTTCAGTTCATCGTCGCCCGAGGCAACGCTCCAGCTGATTGCGACGCAGCCCAACGCAAGGATGCACGTCAACGCTCTCATGATTTTCTTCCCAGACACAATGCAGGACTTAGAACACAGAAATCAGTACAAATCGGAATCAGAACGGACCGGAGACGAGAATATGCAGGCTCACACAGAATGTTAACACGAGAAATCGATCGAGGGATCCGTAATGATAGGAGTTTGTCGAACAATTCGCGAGGGCCTCGTCCGCCGTTCCGCAGACGCCGGAAGAATGAAAAAATCGCACATGGCAGTTGGTGCCGCGCCTGGGTCGTCTCCGCTCCAAAAAACGGACGTCAGCGACTTTCTGACTTGAACGCGGAAACGTCGGGCGACAGCCGCGTAACGGACAGATCCTTCGCGGCGACTCGCAGGATCTTCCCCGATTCAACCCGTTCTAGTTCCCAGGGTCGTTCGGTTGTCAGTCGGCGTTTCCACAGTGAACGTCTGTACTAACAACTGCCTCTAACTAAGCCGGTGACGTTCTTTAAGTTGAAAATCGATTCACGAATCCCGCCTTTGCGCGGCCCGGGTACTGTCAGCGGGACGATCCGCCAATGAAGGACAACACCAGAGCCGTGATGCCGCCTCCCAGGAGCGCTGCACTCCAGCCCAATCCTTCGCCGGGCTGGGATACGATCAGTTGCCCGATGTGCACGGCTCGCATGGGAACGCCGCTGATCATGCCCTGCACTGCCCAGGTCAGCAGTCCAATTCCCGCAGCCATGCCTGCCGTGGCCACTATCCGCGACACAATTCGTCCCACTCGCGGATAGGCAATTGCTGTCGTGACCAGGATTCCAACGACAAGGCCGACGAGAAAGCTGGTGATACAGGTCAGGTGGGGTTGCATGGCATGCCTCTGCTTTGCAGTTGTGGTAGAACACTTGCCGATTGCCCGTTCGTACGTGAACATTACGGGCGATCCAGAACTTCACGCATTGCTATTTGACACTCATTGCTATTGCACTCCCGGGAAGGTCACGATGCAAGCTCCTAGTTGGTTCAGCGTGTTGATTTCCCAGCTTTGGATTCTGCCGGAGTTGCTCGTCTGCATTGCCGGTCTGGTTGCCAGTATCGTGTTCATGCCGAAATGCCCGAAACCGGCAACACTGGCCCTGGCCGGTTTTGTGATCCTGATCGTGTGTGTGCTCAGCAGCATTGCGATGCAGTTCTGGTTGACCGTCTCCGCCCAGCAGGGGAACTCGGTTTCCCGGATCGGGGCTATTCTGAGCGTCATTGCACTTGCGCGAGCCGCGGGGTTTGCGTTGGGGCTGGGCTTGCTGACGTGGGCCATCTTTTCGGACCGTGGGAATTCCGGGCAGTTTCGCATGGGGAAGTGACGGACAGCCGATCCCACGCCGGGAATTGGACAATCGCCGATTGATGCGGCTACCATGGAAGGGGAAGAGCCGCACGGTGGAGTGCGTGTTTCAAGCGGATGCCGTTCCGCAGTTTCCCCGGCGATTAGGCCCGATCGAACAAGCGCGGAGTTTCACATTGGTCTGGCAACTCACGCTCTGGACATTTGTCTTGGCCTCGCCTTGGGAAGCCGCAGCCAAACCTGAAGCGTCCCTGGAGCTTGCGTCGCGTGTCCAATCGCTCGTCCGCCAATTGAACGATCGAAACCTCGAACAGCGCCAGGCAGCGGAAGAGGCGTTGAAAGGACTGGGCATCGATGCCCTGCCGCAGATTCCCGGCAATGTGGCCGGCGCTTCCGCCGAGGTGAGACAGCGGCTCGATCGGGTCAGAGAGCATCTGGAGCGATTGGCGGCCGCGGCGATTGTGCAGCCCTCTCGAGTGACTTTGCACGGGGAAATGTCGGTTGAAGAGGCTCTGAACCAGGTCCAGCAGCAGACCGGGAATCGATTGAGCGGCTACGCCCAGCGTCCGGGCCGCGTCACCTTGGATTGCGAGCGGGTGCTTTTCTGGGAAGCGCTGGATCGGATTCTGGATGCAGGCGGGCTGGATGTGAATTCGTCCGCCGGGCAACCTCAAACGCTGGTGCTCGTTGCCAGGCAGGCAAATTCCCGTCCGCGATTGAACGCCGGAGCTTATCAGGGAGCATTTCGCATCCAGCCCGTGCGCATCGAAGCGAGGCGCGATTTGAGGGTCGCGGAATTGCGGGCCGCGGAATTGTTTGGCCTCCGCGTGACGCTCGAGATCGCCTGGGAACCGCGGCTCATGCCGATCGCAATCCGTCAATCGCTGAAAGATGTGCGGGCGTGGGCGGACGGCGATTGGCAGTTTCTTCCGACGCATTCCCGGGGAGTGTTGAGCGCCGCGACGGAAAGCGGAATCTCGTCTGTTGAAATCGCGATTCCGCTCCCGCTTCCGCAGCGTCATGTAACCCGTATCGCCCGCCTGAAGGGCAGCTTTGAGGCGATGTTGCCGGGCCGCGTGGAGCGTTTCGAGTTTGCCGAACCGTTCACGCAGGGCACTCAGCAGCGCAGGGCATCGGTTTGCGTCACGCTCGATCGCTGGCGCAAGAACGGCGACGTCCGCGAAGCGGCCGTTCGCGTACAGTACGACGATCCGGGGACCGCCCTCGACTCGCACAGGGGCTGGATCTACCGGAACAAGGCGTTTCTGTTGAAGCCTGATGGCGGTCGCGCGGATCCGTCGGAAATGCGTCTTTCCCATCAGGGACCGGACGAGATCGGAATCGAATATGAGTTTGATCAGGCGGGGAATGCCGATGGCTATCGATTCTGCTTTGAAGCGCCGGCCTCCATCGAACGGATCTCGGTAGAGTATGAATTGTCAGATATTCCGCTGCCGTAAACTGCGTTTCGCGGGGCGTTCAGTCGGCCCGCGTGCGGACGCCGGCCGGCCCTCCGGGGTCGCGATTCCGTTGTTCGTGCTTGCGGTACTGCTAATCAACCGGGGAGCGAATGGAATCGCAGCAATCGCCGGTGAATCGGCTTCCGTCGCACGGCCTGCGGCCGCCAAGGAGCGTCACGTCGCGGCGACGGTTGACGGAGTGCCGGTTTACGGCGACCAGGTCGATCGCGAGCTGGAGCTCGTGCTGAAAGGCCGCAAAATCGATCCGCAATCGCGTCAGGAACTGCAGGCCAAGACACTCCAGCAGTTGATCGATCGCGAGCTGATTCTCGGCTGGCTCAAGTCCGAGGGGCAGGCTGCCAGCGATCAGGATATTGATCTCTCGATCCAGAGGCTCACACGCGAGCTGACGCAGCGCGGCCAGAAATGGGAGGACTACCTTCGCAGTCGGGGGATCGGCGAAGAGGACCTTCGCCGCCTGAAACGGTGGCAGTTGTCGTGGAGTCGTTTCCTGCGTTCCCGCATCACTGACGAGAATCTTCAGAAGTACTTTGACCAGCATCGGCGCGAATTCGACGGCACCCGGCTGCGAGTTGCACACATCCTTTGGAAGGTCGAGCCGCCGTTTGAGCGGAGTGACTTGGAGAAGGCGCTTGCTCAGGCTCGCGCAGTGCGGGACGAAATCGTCTCGGGCCGGTCAGCGTTTGCCGACGCGGCCCGGAAATACTCGAAAGCGCCTTCGGCCTCTGCGGGCGGCGACATCGGGTTCATTTCGCGAAAGGAGCCGATGCCCGAGGCGTTTTCTCGTGCCGCTTTCGAGTTGGACGCGGGGCAGGTCAGCGAACCGACCCAGACCGCCAGTGGCGTACATTTGATTCACTGCCTGGAGGTCGAGCAGGGGAAGAAAACCTGGTCGGAGGCGCGGTCGGAACTAGAGGAAGCCGCAGCCGTTTTTCTCTTCGGCTGGGCTGCCGATCGGCGTCGTGGCGTTGCGTCGGTTCGGGTCATCGACGACAGCGTGCCGGGGCGGTGATTCCCAAGCGGGCCGTTTGTCGACAGACTGGATGCGCAAAGTCGTTGGGTTGTAAGTTTTGTGCTGACAAGTGATTACAGAGATTGTTGTCGACTGGCCGTCGGCAGCCTTTGACAGATCTTTAGGGAAAAGTATCATAAAGGAGCGACTGGTCAGGTGCATTACCGATCGTGTCGCCTGTCTTTTCAGGAGGGGCTGTCCGCCATAAATGGCTAATACTACCGCCGTTCGACTGACGAAATCCGATCGGCTTTTGTCGGTTCTGTCGGAATATCAGGCCTGTCTAATCGTTACCCACGACAATCCCGATCCTGACGCGATCGCGTCGGGTTGGGCGCTGCAGTGTTTGGTTACCGAGAAGCTGGAACTGCCAACTCATTTTGTAGCGGGTGGCGCAATCGTGCGGGCCGAGAACCGGCACATGGTTGAGTTGCTGCAGCCTCCGCTCGATCTGGTGGATCGGGTTCATGCCGAGCCGCATACGGCAACGGTTCTGGTGGACTGCGGGCCAGGCGCCAGGAATCACCTCCTCACGCGGGAGTCGATCACCCCGTTGGCGGTGATCGACCATCACTTGAACGGTACCAACGGAGCGAAATTGGCGTTCAAGGATATTCGCCCGGGCGTGGCTTCGGCGGCGACCATTCTGGCGAGCTATCTGCGCGAGCAGCACATCGAGCCGGGTGAGAAGCTGGCGACGGCCATGCAGTACGCGATTCGCACCGAAACCTGCGGATGCGAGACCCGTCATTCGCGGCTGGACCGTTCAGCGATCCTTTGGCTTTCGGCTCGTTCGGAACCCGAACTGCTCGCCGAGATCGAAAATGCCCCGCTGACTCGGGAGTACTACGGCGATCTCGTGCTGGCCATGCAGAGCACATTCCTCTATGACGACGCGGCCTTCTGCCTGTTGCCGCGAGCCCACTGCGCGGAAATCGTCGGCGAAGTGGCCGATCTGCTGATCCGTTGTCAGGGCGTTCACCGGGTCCTTTGCGGTGCGATGGCCGGCAAAGACCTGATTGTTTCGGCTCGCACGCAGGGTCCGCGGGACAACGCGGCCAAACTGCTGCAGAAGACGCTGGATGGCATCGGGTTTTGCGGCGGACACGAACATCGCGCGGGGGGCAAGATCCCGAGCGCAGTCACCCGAAACCGGATCGCGGAAGATCTGGAAAACGACCTGCGATCTCGGTGGCTGGCTGCCTGCGGTATTGGCCGGCAACGCGGAACGCGGTTGGTCGCCCGCCGCGAAATCGTCGAGAATCTTTGACGCCGGCGGTTCTGCCACGGGCACGTGCCGTGCACGCCGCGAGACCAAGCGTTTCTCGCCGGACGGACGTCAGGGGAATTTGTACGCTTTGTTGTCGGGGTTGAAATCCTGGTCGGTGAGCCCGACGTTCAATTTCAGGTCCCGATAGGTGTACTCTTCCTCCAGGACCGGCGAATCCGAATTGGCCGTGGGCCATGTCCACGCGGCGTAGCGGATCGGGACGTTCAGCTGCTTGTCGATGAAGATCTGGGCGCGATAGAAGTCGAACTGCGGCTGCTGCTTTGGGTGAGTCACCTGGATGGCCGTGCAGACTCGCCCGTCCACCTTGGCGTTCTGGAAGAACTGCACTTCGCAGTCGCCGGAATGACGATCTCGCTCGCCTTTGACAATCAGTTGCTCGATGAGATTCAGCATGCCGATCTGGTTGATCGGGTATCGGTTCCCCGCCATGGCGATGAAACCGGTCGGATCGAGTTTGACTCGCAGGAATCCTTTGATTCCGGCTTCGTGGGCGATCAGTTTTCCGTCATTCGCGCCCTCCACCCAGATGACTTCGCGTCCTGCCACAGAATCGGGCGCGAGGAATTTCAGGTAGACGCTGAACGGCGTTGTAACGCGGCCCTCCTCCTTGCGCTGGTGGCGCAGCTTGATCTGAATGTACTGGAAGTCGCCGAGTTCTCCGCCGATCCGTTCCCGCTTGACCAAGGTGGCCGTGTAGTCCGTAACGTTGGCCTGCATCTTTTTCAAGCCGTCGCGGGCCATGTCGAGTGCCGGGTCGAGCGGGTGCTTTCCGGGGGCAGGGGACTTGGCGGCTTTCTCCGCTGTATCGGCAAGCGCACAGAAGCAAGCCAGCGGGACGATCAGACCAAAACAGAAGATTCGCAAATATCCGTTCCGCATCACGACCTCTCAAGGAATCCATTCGTTTCCGAACCTGGAAGGCGCTTCAAAACTCGCTGTCCCCGTGGGATGAGTCGGCTGGGCCGGAGAGGGTCTTCCGAACCAGTCGTGAAGTCTGCGACTGGCGGCGCGGTAGCCCTCTCTGGGCCTTCGGCCCGACTCTTCCAGAGGGAGAGTGAAGCAGGAATCACGACGGTGCAACCACTTCTAAACTGCACGACCTCCATTGCGGGAGAGTGAATTGGATCTTTCAAACACGCTCTCAGTTCGACCATTATACGCGGCCATCCGATGATGCCATTCGAAGGTTACGACGAACACCTTCGTATTGTTTACCGGCCGCATCGAAAAGGCCACATCCCCTGTTGGTACAGTGTGGGGTGTCCGGGGCCGGTCGAGGCAGTTGTCCGCCGGACTTTGCGGCCTGTTCATGTTGCTGCTGACCGCGAAGCGTGCGAAAGTGTCCGCTCAAAGAAAGCAATGCTGGCAGTGAATCCATGCAGGAAGTTCTTGCCGCCGACGGGCCCTATTTCTCCGGCAGCGAAGAAGCCCGCAACGGGCAAATCGGTGCTGTAGGCGTGGGCGACCGCCGTCGCATCGTGATTCGGTTCGGTGAACAGTCTTGAACCTCGGCCGTTGCAGGTGAACAACAGCGCGCCTGCCGGCGGCGGATTGTTCTGTGCGTCGCGTGCGAGCAACTGGCGCAGGTCGGCGTCGGCTGTTTCCGCGTCCCGCACGTGAAATTGGACGGTCTGGCCGACTCGGATGGAGTCCCCCACAGCGATGAAACCCGTGGATTCGTCCAGGCCGATCACATTCCGGACGAGAAAATCTCCCTGCTCAAAACGATCCTGATACTCGTTAACGACGCGGCCGAGGTGCAGGCCCTGCTGCAGCATGCGGCGCTCGCGGTTCGCGAGGGAGTCGTAGACTTCTTTGAGTCGTTCGAAAGCCGGGCGACCGCCGAGTTCCTGTATCACGTTTCCGTGGGCTCGCGTGATCACGAACGGATTGCCGATGGGGCGGCAACCCTGTGAAACGACGGTGCGAACTCGCAGTCCCCCTCGCAGATGAACGGCGACGGCGCCGTGATTCCAGACGCTTCCGGCGCCGGCAAGCCGATTGCTTCCGGCAGCGTGTGCGGCGCTGGCATTGCCGCCGACGATAACGGCGCCCGGTTGATCCTCGTTGATTCGCCCGAGCAGGGAATCCGCCGGAAACGAAAAAGGATCGGCGAGCACGAGCAGCAGCGAGGTATCGGGCCATTGATCCGGGAGATCGTCCGGCCAACCCTGGATGCTTCCGCCGTCGATCGTCTGCTCGTAACTCAGGTGCATCGGCACGATCTTCGTTTCGGGAATGACGGCGCCCCACAAGGCGATGGCCGGTTGTTGCTCCACTTCGGTCCCGGTGCCGACGATGCTCTCGGCCGAGCAAGCCAGCAGGTGTTTTGCGTTAAGTTCGCGATTGGTCTGCTCGACTGCGGATTGGAATCGTGCCAAGTGATGAGGCGAAACGAACAGCAGGGCGAGGTCGGGGGCGGCCCCCAGTTCGTTGAGTACTTCGGCGGAGACCTCCGCGATTGCATCCTCGGCATCGCGGGTCGTCGAAAGTGCAGCGGCGCATGCGACGGGGGCTGTTTCGCTCATGATTTCACGTGTTCTGGAACGGTAGTCGGGTGTCGGTAGTCGGGTGTCAGATGGAGGTTGGTTTTCCTCCGGACTCCGGACTATTTTGCGAAATCATTATCGCGGGAGTGGTGATTTCCAGATAGGGCTTTGCTGCGGGCCCGCGGGGGCGGCGGTCAGGCAGGATATCCGACAAGATCCGGCAGCAAGATCACGGGACGATTGCGATCGAGCCGAATGTGGCGTTACACTGAATTGCGCGGCGGGGGAGCGGTTGCCTGCCGTCGCTTGTCGACAGCGATTCCGGTTGCCGGATTTTATGAGGAGATTCCGCGTGTTGTTTCGCGGGCTGCTTCTTGCGGTGTTGCTTCTTGGCGGAATGTGCGGCGTGGCGCGCGGCCAGGTGGTTCAGTTGCCCACAACGCACTCTTTCTCGGTCGGCACCACGGTTTCTGTCCCGGACGGCGGCGCTGTCCAGTTAGGGGGCGTCAGCCGCTCCTACGAATCCAGCAGCGATTTTGGAATTCCCGGGCTCGGCGGACTTCCCGTGGCGGGGCGCCTGTTTCGTAATCGTGGTATCTCGCGGGGGGTAGAACGCTCCGGTGCCTGGGCAACGGCGACGATCCATGATCTGCGGGCCATGGACGAAGCGACGCTTCAGCTGGCCGCTCGTCAGCGAGCGGGTCGAGCCGTGGATCCCACGATCGAACGCCGGGCCGCATTTCTCACCCAACACATCGGGCGCTCAGCGGGTTCTGCGGCAAGCGGATCCCGAAGGTGAGCCTCTCGACCAGAAAGCTTAAGCCATGTCCGCATCGAATCGTAGTGCGCAGCAAATTCGGTTGGGTCTGCTCTTCGGCGTCCTGGCGCTGATGCTTTTCGCCTGGTGGTATGACTGGAAGGTGGCGCGTGTGCGCGTGGAGTCGGCGTTTGAGAGCGTCGAGGCGCTGAACAAGCAGCAGAACGCCGCCGCATCCGGCGCTACGACCAGCGTCGAAGTCCAGGAGACGCTTCACCGCAAGCCGTCCCGCACGATGAAAGTCGGCGAGTACGATGTTGAAGTCTACAGCTGGATAGCGGGACTGCCCTTCCGCACGCACGACTATTTCGCCGTTTACTCGCAGGTCAACGGCAAGAGCATCCTGGCAACGCACTTCAAATTCACGCTTCCGAAAGAGGAACTTCAGGTGAAGGTCCGCCGCTCGCCCGTCAAACCGGTGCCGCCGATTGCGGGAATGCCCATGAGTTCCGGCGGCGGCAGGTCGCGCCAATCGAAGGAAGAGAGCAAGCCCGACGAAAAAGCAGCGTCGGGCGAGGCCAAATCCGAAGGTACTGCGGACAGCGGTTCGTCGGATGCGAAGGCCGAGACTCCCCAAGACGCACCGCCGGCAGCCAAGGAAGCGGATTCCGGTTCGGCCGAAGGATCCGACGCGCCGCCGAGCAGTGAGAAGCCGAAGGAGTAGAGGCCGGGCGGATCGGATTAACGGGCCAAGCATGCCCGCCGGTCTAGCTCATGACTGGGGCCGCGAGACCGTGCTGACATGCCACTGCGCTTCCCGGGCAGCGAGTGTCCGCTGCATGCGCAGGACGATGTGCAGTTTGGCCGGCCTTTCATTCTCCGTGTAGCCGATCTCGTATTCCAGGTTGACGAACGAGTTGTGCAGATCGCCGCGGCTCACCGAGACGACCCGAACGAACGTGAACTGCCAGCTCTTGCCGATCGCCACGAGTTGTCTCATGGGCTCGCCGCCGATGAACTCGCGGTAGGCCATGGGAAGTTCGCGCCGCATCGCTTCCTCTTCGCGGGCGGGGGGCTTCGGCTGGTTGTCTGCTTTTTCGTGATCGTCATGGTGCTCGTGCAGCACCGAATCGTAGAGTTCGTTGATCGACGTTCCGCTCTTCGCACGTTGCGACCCGGGCAGGGCGAGCTGGTGTGCTTCGTAGATCTTGCCTTCGCGCAGCAGATTGATCCACTCGTCTCCGTAAACCCGCGCTTGCTTGGTCAGGACGTAGTAGTCGGTCAGGTACCACGACAAGGACCACGAAGCGAAGAACACTGCCACACCGAAGCCGACCTTGGCGAGGGCAGCGCCTCGCTGTTCGCCGTTGGATTTTCGGATCTGGAACAGGGCGATCAGGGCCATGACGACGGCGACCGCGGGCAGGCTCCACAGCAGCGGATTCAACAAGGCCGCAGCGGAAGCCAGGGCCGTAATGAGGCTGGCGATCGCGACTCGGTTGACGGGGCGGTACGCTTCCAGCGTATCGATTTCGTTGGACGAGAATTCTGCTTGGCGGGCGTCGGTTGCGATCATGGCGCACCAGGATTGTAGCCAGGGGGGCAATACGGAAGTGACAGGGTGTTCCAGGCCGCAGCGTCACACGGCCGGTTACCGTCCTGCCGCAGCGCACGACTGCGACGACTTCTACGTAGTAAAGTGTGCGATCGTTCGCCGGTTTATTTCAGAGCGCGTTGCAGTTCCTGCAGGGATGTAATGCCTTGGGCAACGAGCAGGATGCCTTCCTCTTGGAGTCCCCGATGCCCGCCCGCCTTGGCGACGCGGCGAATGTTGTCGACCGAGGGCTGTTTGAGGAGCACTTCCCGAATCGCATCGGTCACGACCATGAGTTCGAAGATGGCCGTTCGTCCCCGATAGCCGATGCCTTCGCATTTCTTGCAGATTTCGATTTCGATCGGCCGACCCTTCTGGTCCACTCGCTGCTCGGGCGGCGGCGGCTGGAACTCCCGGTACAGGACGCCGACCCGGCCGGCCGGGATGCCCAGTTTCTGCAGCATCTGGGGCGTCGGCTGGAACGGCTGCCGGCAGGCTTCGCACAGTTTGCGAACCAGGCGAGTGGCGAGGACCATGGAGACGGCCTTGGAATATTCGGCCATCGGCGGTTTCAGCGCGGCAATGCGCAGCAGAGCTTCCGCGGCATCGGTGGCCACGGTTCGAGTGATCACCAGCTTGTGGTTGTCGTTGACCTGGTCGCAGAGCATTTCGACCGACTTGCCGTTCACCATTTCGGGAACGACGAACACGTCGGGTTGCTTGAGCAGCAGGCTGGGGAGCACGTCGGCGGGCGACTTGCCTTCGGCCGAGTCGTAGTGAATCGGGCCGACATTGATGATTTCATCCTCGGGAACTCGCTTGTCCTCGATGGCGACGAAGTCCCGCACGAAGCGGTCGGCGGCGGTCAGGGCGACTCGCCAGGTCGTGGTCAGGCCGCCGCCCGGCGGCGCGGCGATAATGACAAATCCCTCGGTCTGGTTGATCAGCTCCCTGAACTGCTCCCTCATCTTTTCCCGCATGCCGAGATCTTCAAGCGTCTCGAGCTTCGATTTCTTCGGCATGATCTTGATCAGGACCCGCTCGCCCGTTTTGACGCCCTGGGCCGTGATCGTGCAGATGTACTGTCCCGCCTGAAACACGACGCCGAACCGGCCTTCCTGCCGGTTACGCCGATCCTGGACGTTCAGATTGGCGATCTTCTTGAACACGGCCAGAAAAGCGTCGCCGGTGGCGCGATCGTAGGGATCGACATTCATCCAGATGCCGTCGACTTCGAACCGGACGCTCGTCGCGTTCTGGGTGTAGTCAAGCATGATCCGGTCCCCGCGCTTGGTCAGCGCGTGGGAAATGACGCCGCCGGCAACCGGAAACGCGGGGGACTGCTTGGCGGCCAGCAGATTCCCCTGGTTCTGCTGGTCGGACTCGCCTCCCATCGGCTTCAAGGTCACCTGCGGCAACAGTTCGTGCAGCGGACGTTCCTGGTCTTTCTTGTTTCGCGCCATGTTGATTGCTGACTCCGCGGTATGTCCCGATTGCGTTGTCCACCGACTTGCGTGCGCGGGCTTTACAGAATGCCCGGAGCGCGGACGTCGATACCCTTGAGCGCCATCTTCAACGCATCGATGTTGGGAGCCACGGCAAAGGCCGTGGGGCGATCGATCAACTCGTGGTCGATCAGATCCTTCAAGCTCATCGTAAAGTCCTGCATGCCCTCCTCGGCCCCGATGCGGATCGCGTCCGGCAACTTGTGGTCGTCTCCTTCCAGCACCAGTTTGCGCACCGTCGGGCTGAAAGTCATGATCTCCACCGTGGGCACCCGCTGGACGCCCGGCTTGATGGATTTCAGCAGTTTCTGGGCCAGGATCGCCTTCATGTTCGACGAGATGGCGCTTCGCAGCGCGCCGTGCATTTCCTCGGGGAACAAGTCCAGAATACGTCCGATGGTCGTGGCGGCCGACGAAGCGTGGACCGTTCCAAACACGAGATGCCCCGTTTCCGAGGCGTGAATCGCCGTCATGAACGTTTCCTCGTCACGCATTTCGCCGACGAGCATCACGTCCGGGTCTTCACGCACCGCGTGCTTCATGCCGATCTTGAAGTCCTTGACGTCAATGCCGATCTCGCGCTGGTTGATCAGGCATTTTTCTTCTGAGAAAACGAACTCGATCGGGTCCTCGAGGGTGAGGATGTGCTTGCGGTAGAGCTTGTTGACGTGGTTCAACATCGACGCGATCGTGGTGCTTTTTCCCGATCCCGTGACGCCTGCCAGCAGGACCATGCCCTGATCGAAGTGGCACAGTTTCTCGATCACCGGCGGCAGATGAAGGCCCGCGAAGTCCGGGATCAAGTTGTTCACGCGGCGGGCCACGAGCCCCATCTTGCCCATCTGCTGCAGCATGTTGACGCGGAATCGCCAGTTCACTCCGTCAACGTCGACGGTGTAGGCAAAGTCGCACCCGCCGTCCTCGTCGTAGATTTTCCGAGTTCGCTCCTCCATCATCGGAAACAGCAGGCGAACCATCTCCTCCGCATCGACCGGTCCGCGATTCAACGGCCGCAATTCGCCGCGAACGCGAACCATCGGCGGGCGCCCCACCTTCATGTGCAGGTCGCTGCCTTCCAGTTTCACCAGGGCCCGGAAGTACTTGTCAACCTCCAGCTCGGAATGCTTGCCGGTGAATCGGGCGATATCCGGCACGATTTCGCCCGTCAGTTCGCCCACTCCTCGCTGGCCCTGCTCCGCCGTTGCCATGCGTTTTGCTCTCCGCGCTGTTCATAAACTGAGCGTGTTATCCCGTGATCCATGACAACCCCGCACATCCGGCTCCGCTTCGCCTCGGTGCCCAGCCGGCCGGTCTGTATCGGGGGAATCACAATCGCACGGGGATGCCTCGCTCGGCCATGACTTGTTTTGTTTCTCGAATTGAGTATTCGCCAAAGTGAAAAATGCTGGCTGCCAAGGCGGCATCCGCCTTGCCGATCGAGATGGCGTCTGCCAGATGCTCGGGCCGTCCCGCTCCGCCGCTTGCCACCACCGGAATGGATACGACCTCGCTGACCGCAGCCGTGATCTCTAAATCGTACCCGTCCTTTGTGCCGTCGCAATCCATACTGGTCAGGACGATCTCGCCGGCACCGAGCGATTCGACCCGCTTGGCCCAGGCCACTGCCTCCAGACCGGTTGGCAGACGGCCCCCGTTGATGTGGACTTCCCAGACCAGGTGGCGGCCGTATCGCACCCGCTTCGGGTCGATATTGACCACGATGCACTGGCTCCCAAACCTCCGTGCCGCCTCGCGGACAAACTCGGGGTTCCGGCAGGCGGCCGAATTAATGGAGACCTTGTCGCATCCGGCGTTCAGCAGCGCGCGAATATCGTCGATCGACCGAATGCCGCCCCCGACCGTCAGCGGCATGAAGATCTGTTCGGCCGTCCGCCGAACCACGTCGATCATGATATCGCGGCCCTCGTGGCTGGCCGTGATGTCGAGGAAGACCAACTCGTCCGCCCCCTCTTTCTCGTAGCGGCTGGCTACTTCCACGGGGTCGCCCGCATCGCGCAGATTGACGAAGTTCGTGCCTTTGACCACACGGCCGCGGTCCACGTCCAGACAGGGTATTACACGCTTCGCCAACATCCGACCGAGACCGCTTGCTGCAGCGTTTGGGATAATGCGTCTTCGGGACAGGACGCGATCGGGACACCATGGTCCGGCAGTCCCTTGCGGACCCGTCGGTTGGCATGGCTCAGCCCGCCGGTACTTCCATCGCCGCCGCAAAACTTCCCGGAAGCTGCGGCCTGATCGCGAGGTCAGACGTTCACGCGACAACGGAACCTACCGGCACGTAAATGTTTACTGTAAGCGGCACTGCGTCGATGTCAACGGCCAACTAGCGGACTTCTTGCCCGGCCAGCCTGTAGATCGCCAGATGCTTGCCGTCGGGTCCCTTGAGTTCGTCGATCGAAAACGTGCCCGTGACGGCCACCGGACGCACCGTGAACGAGGCGGATTTGCCCTCCGCCATGTCGACCAGTACGCAGTCGTAAAGGGCCGCGCCGGGCCCGAAACAGCACTGCATGTTGTCGCGGACCAGCACGAATTGCTTGATGCCGCTCTGCTGAAAACTCGGGAGAATGTACCCGCGAATCCTCACCGGCTTGCCGTTCAGCTTCTCGATTTCCGGCGTCAGCATGCTGCGGCGGAACGCTGCACCCTTGGACATTTCGAACTTGATGTCGTCGAAAGAAATCTTCTTTGGTCGGGGCTCCTCACCCCGCAGCGGACGCCCCGCCGTCGCGATCAGGGCGATGCCCAGCACCAACGTCAGTCGAATGTCAGGCCTTCGCGATATGGTCATCTCAAGTAATCAGCCGTCATTTGGTAGTACACGCCATTGACTCCGGAGACCGGCTTGAGACTCGTGTCGACCTTGAGCGTTCCGCCAAAGCCTCTCTTCCGGCGGGCAAATTCGGTCCGCAACGGATCGACGAGGGTGATTTCGATCATGTCCGTGAGCTTCGGCTGGCCGCCGAAACAGCAGGTCCCCATGTCGGGCACGAGCACGAACTTCCTGATGTTATTCTGCTGACCGTCCGGGTAAAGGTAGCCTTTGACGTACACCCGCTTTCCCCGCAATTCCAAGGCCTCGCGCGGAATCGGCATGTCGGGCTCGCGGGGATTCGGCTGCAGGTCAGCGAACGAAATCCGCTGGTAACCGTCAGGCACCTCGGTGGCATACGTGTACACGTGCATCGCTGACCCGCCGAAGAATGCCAGTCCGCACAACAGCCCGCCCAGGATCGCCAGCGGTTTCCCGCTCACTTCGTCCGGGTACCGGCGGGCGGCTCGCAGCCCCAGAATTCCCAGCAGAAAACCGATGAACGGCAGCACCAGCATCGGTGGAAAGACGAACGCCAGGAGCGACAGGACGGCGAGGATCAGCGATCCGACCGCGCACTTGCTCATCACGCGGTAAGGCTGCAGTTCTTCGGAAATGTCGTCGTCGATAAATGCACCAGAGGTCGACATAGGACTCCTGCCGGTGGGTTGGGGGGGCGAAAATGCCCGGTGGTTGATTGCTGATTGCCTGGAAGCGAACCAGAAAGTCTACGTTTGCCGAGTCGCGGGAGTTCAGTTCTTTTGTGCCCGTGTCGGGGGCCCGCCCCCGCCGAAGGGGAACAGGGTGCTCGCCCGTTTCACGGCTTCGGGGTCGATCTTCTCCAGTTCGGCAAGGCGGGTCTTGGCTTCGGGCAGCGGGCAGGCCTGCAGGTACTTCACGACCGGGACCCGGACCCAGCTATTGGTTTCGTTCGCCTCCTTAAAGAGCTTAACCAGCCGCGGCATGGACTCCCAGTCTTCCCATCGCGCCAGATCGGGAATGACCAGATCCGCCAGCTGCGGGCGGTCGAGCACAACCCGCATGCCGTCGCGGAGTCGGGAATGCGGAATCACGTCCGACTCGCTTCCGTGGAAACGCATTGCCATGATCGCCGCGTACGTATCTGCGTATTCAGCCTTGGGATCGCGGAGAAACAGTTCTTCGATCTTCGCCATGCCGTCCGGGCCGGCCAGCGTCAGGTAACAGGCGATCAGCGCGTCGAGGCCCGACCGGATCGAGCGGTCGTTGGAACGCATCAGCTCCTCGAGAAACGGCAGATCGGCCTTGGATCCACACACGCCGAGCAGCGTCAGGTAAAGACGTTTGCGGCTGACCGGCACGTCGGCGTTGTTGATCCACCCAACGAGCTTTTCCGGCTGGATCTTGCCTTTGAGTGTCATCACCACCGCATACGGCGCGCGGGCAAACTCCTCATAGGCATCGCGAGCCAGCATGTCTTCGGCGTCTTCGAGGTAGGTCTCGAAGAATGCCAGGCGGGCCGATTCGTCCGCGGGCAGACTTGTCAGTTTCAACAGGTAGTCCCGCGTCCGCTGGTTCAGGTAAGTCGGCGCCGACCACATCAGCTTTGTCGGCCCGACGCCGAGCAGCATGCACTCCGTCCCGATATTCTGCTTGGGTTCGCCCACGAAAATCGTCTCGACAGTGCGGACGTCCTGCAGCAGCGGCTCGCCTTTGAGAATCTTCACGAGTGTGAATTTTCCGGTAAGGGCGGTCTTTCCGCCGGGCGCGGCGGCGTCCGGGTCCACGGGATCGGAAGCCGTCAGCCTGGCGATCACCACCGCATCCATATTGTCCATCTGCTCGCGCAGCGTCTCCGTCATCGCCGAACAGAATGGACATGCCGGGAGACTGGATCGTGCGACCAGCAGCAAACAGACGGCCAGCAGCATCAAAGCGCGAAGCGTGCGGTTCATCGTTGGTTTTCTTTCTTCGCGAGTTGCGGGACGCTACTTCTGCAGGGATTTGGAGACATCCGTCCGGTAGGCGGCGATCGCAGGCAGCAGGCCTACCACGATAGCCAATACGATCAGCGCGGGCACGATCAGCGCTTCGGGCGAAGCCCGGCCGATTATGGTTTCCAGTCCCCAGACGTCCAAGTCGCGAATCGGCGGAGCCAGGTCCCAGAAGTGAACCGTGACGCCCGTCTGGGCTTCGATCCGCGAACTGGCGATCGCGTTCAATCCATGCGCCGAGACCCAACCCGCCGCTCCTCCGGCCAGCGAAAGCAGGATCGATTCGAGCAGGATGATGGTCATGACGGTGCCCCGGTTGGCTCCCAAGGCCCTCATCACGGCGATTTCGTGTCTGCGGTCGCTCATCGAATTGTAGATGCTGACCAGGATGCTCACGCCGGACACCAGGCAGATCAATCCGGTAAGGGCCAGCAGGAGCATTTGAAACGGACGGACAATCGACTCGAAAAGATTGTAGATCTCGAGCACCGGCAGGACAGCCTGCGCTTCCGGGCCTTCGTTGATCTGGTTCTTCAGAGCGGCCGTAACCGTGGGAGTCGATGTTCGCACGAGGATCGCGGTTACCTCGCGCTCCTCGAGCAGGATCGGCCGCACGGACTTCAGGTCTGCCGGTTCGGCGTGGCCGTGCGCGTCATGTCCCGCCGGTTCTTCGCCGTGCTGTTCATCGCCCGCGTGCTGTTCATTGTCCGCGTGCTGTTCATTGTCCGCGTGCTGTTCGTTCTCGCCGTGCGGGTCTGACTCGCCGTGCTTGACCGGCTTGGCGTGATCTTCCATCAAGTAGAAGCCTTCCATGTTCACGAAGGCTGCCCGGTCGTTGGGAGTGCCCGAGGGATTGAGAATTCCGACCACGGTGAACGGCCGGCCGTGTCCCGCTCCTTCGGGATCGCCGTGCGTGGAAGAAAAAGTATCCCCGACGCGGAGCTTCATTTCGCGCGCGACTTCGGCTCCCAGCACGGCTTCGAAGAATCGATGCTCGGGGTTGTCCGCTTGAAAATTGCGCCCCTCGCGGAAGGTGTACTTCCTGTCGCTTTCCGGGCCGAAGGTGAGCCCGTCGAGAAAATCCGTGGTGGTGCCGACCATGCGGAACCGTCCAAGGAAATCACCGAGGCACAAGGGAATCGCCAGCCCGGTGTACGCGCTGAATTTTCCATCGCGCCCCATTTCGAGCGAAGCCTGCGCGGCCCGCTCGAACACGTCGGGCATCCACAGGAAGCCGGCCCGCGCGACGGGGTCTGGCTGGACGAGACCCGAGGCTAGCGAAGTCAGTCCACCGGCCTCGACGGCCTGGAACCGCAAGGAACTGCGCAGCTGGCGATCTCGCACCGCTTTCGGTTGGAACTCGAGAAAGAACTCGTACGGGATGTTCTCGACGGGTTGGCTGAGGTAGTAGACCGTGTTGAGCGTCAGCTGAAGCTTGCCTCCCTTCGCGCCCACGATCATGTTGTAGCCCAGGCTCGCATTGCTGCGGAATGATTCCGAGACCACGCCCGAAATCGAGAGCACGGCGATGACCATCATCACGCCCAGGGCCATCGACAACGCGGTCAGCAGTGAAGCGATTCCCCGCTGCTCGATGCTGCGCCAAGCAATACGCCACAAGCTCATAAGCTCTGTCCTCAGCGATCGGCAAGTAAGAAGATTGCAAAGGCCCTGTTGGAGTCGGGTGCCGGCAGTTCCGCAGCGTTCCGTCACGCGCCGGTTTGCGGATCGCGGCCGGCCGCGGCGGAAGACAGTTCGGACGAGCCGCTGATGACGCGGTTGAGATCCTCGAGACGCTCGACCCGCTCGAACTGCCCGGCCACTTCGCGGGCGTGCGTCACCATCAGCAGTGCGATGCCCTCTTCGCGGCATGTCTGGCGAATCAGGTCCACGATGGACTGCTGGTTGCGGGGATCCACGTTCGCGGTCGGTTCGTCGGCCAGCAGCAGTCGCGGCTGGTTGGCCAGCGCGCGGGCGACGGCCACCCGCTGCTGTTCTCCCACCGAAAGCGCGGCGGGGCGGTGCGACCAGCGCGTGGCCAGCCCGACCCGCTCCAGCAGGTCCCTGGCTCGTCCGATGTCGCGGCGGCCTCTTGCGAAGGTCATGCCCAGCAGGACGTTCTCCAGCGCGTTAAACCCGGTCAGCAGGTTGAATGTCTGAAACACATAGCCAAGCTTGGCGGCCCGCAATCGATCGCGTCCGGGTTCCGACAGTTTCGTCATTTCGACGCCGTCGAGTCGGACGGTGCCCGAGTCGGGACGCGTGATTCCCGCAATGATGTGGAGCAGCGTGGTCTTGCCGCTGCCGCTGCGGCCGAGCAGGACCATCTGTTCACCGGCGCCGACCGAGAATCGAGGCACGTCCAGGATCGGCAGGATGTCGCCGTTCGGCTCGGTGTATGACTTTTTCACTCCTTCGAGCAGCAGCATGGAAGGCAGATCCGTGAGAGGAATCGTTCAACGGTTGGAATTGCGTGATGCCAAAGGATATACGGAATAATCGGGAATTGGTTCTCGTCCGCGGATTCTGCCCGGATCGCCTGCCCGGCGGTTACGACGGACGGCGCCGCATCGCCCTGGCCAGATCCCGCTGTGTCTGCGCCTTTTTCAGCGTCTCGCGTTTGTCGTGCAACTTCTTGCCCCGGCACAGGCCGAGCAGCACCTTGGCTACCCCCCGTTCATTAAAGTACATGCGAAGCGGAACCAGCGTGAGCCCCTTCTCGCGGGCTTTTTCGGCGAACTTGCGGATTTCGCGCCGGTGGAGCAGCAGTTTCCGCGGCCGCTTGGGCTGGTGGTTCCAGAGCGTCGCATTCGGGTACTCGGGTATGTCGCACCCGACCAGCCAGACGTCGTGGTCGCGCACCCGCCCGTAGGCTTCGTCCAGCGACGTGCGGCCTTCGCGCAGGCTTTTGACTTCGCTGCCCAGCAGCATTACTCCGCACTCGAGCGTGTCCATGACCTCGAACCGATGGCGGGCTTTGCGGTTTTCGGCGATGAGTTTCTCGTGGCTGCCCGTTTTTTCGCGGGCGTCGTTCTTGCCTTTTTTCGACATCGTTCCTCAAGTCTCAAGGGCTTATGACGCTTCGAGTTGGCGTTTGCGGCCGCAACCCATCGACCTTTTGCCAGAACGGTTTGCCTGCTAGACTCCGCGGGTGCTGTCCACGTCGAGATGCCGTTCACCTCGAATTGCCATTCACTTCGAGATGTACCGGGGCCACGGTCGAGTGCCCGGCGCCGCATCTTTGCCGCAACCTATCGCACGCTCCGTCTCAAGTACGCTCCGCTTTACGCATGCTCCGATATGTCTAGCCTACCAACAGAACCCGTTCCCACAAAGCCGCTTGGCGCGGGCGACCGCTGTCTGGAGTTCCACCTGCTGGGGCGTCTGGACTGGGAACGGGTCTGGTCGCTGCAGCAGCGTCTGATGTACGAGACGGGCGGCAGGACGCAGCCCCAGGTGACCGTGCTGTGCTGCGAACACCCCGATTCGATCACGATCGGCCGAAGCGGTTCGCGCGGCCACATCCGCATGAGCGACGAGGAACTGCATCGCCAGCAGGTGTCCATCAAGTTCGTCGGGCGCGGCGGGGGGTGCGTGTATCACACGCCCGGCCAGTTGTGCCTGTATCCGATTCTCTCGCTCGAGCGATTCGGCTGGAGTGTCGGCGAGTATCTGCGGAGACTGCAGCACGGACTTTGCCGGACGCTGCGCGAATTCAACATCGAGCCGGTGCTGCAGGAGGGCGAATTCGGCGTCTGGGGACGCTCGGGACTGCTGGCTGCAGTCGGGGTCGCAGTGCGCAACTGGGTCACTTGCCACGGCGCGTTCCTGAACGTGTCTCCTTCCATGGCGCGTTTCGCGTACATCGACGCGGTCGATCCGGACCGGATTTCGTCCGGTCGAAAGTCGACGCTGAGCTGTTTGCTCGCCGAACGGCGACTGCCGGTTAAAATGACGAGTGTGCGGGCGACGATCGTGCAGACGCTGGCCGAGGCTTTCTCCTGCGACCGGCACCATATCTGCACGGGCCACCCGCTTTTGAATCTTCGGTCGGAGAAGTCCCGTGAACGCATCTCCCGGGCGTCTTGAACTGCCCGTCCTGTCGCCCGATGCTCCGCGCCGCCTGCCACGCTGGCTGAAGCGGCGGGTGCCGAAGGGCAACGCGAACCACTTTACGTCCCGCCTGCTGGACGAGCTGCGGCTGGAGACGGTGTGCGACAACGCGCGCTGCCCGAACCGCATGGAGTGCTATTCGCAGAAGACGGCGACGTTCATGATTCTGGGCAATATCTGCACGAGGTCCTGCGGCTTTTGTGCTGTGCATCGGGGAAAGCCGCAGCCTCCCGACGCAGCGGAACCGGATCGCGTGGCCGAGGCGGCGTCGCGCCTCGGACTGAAGCACGTGGTCATCACGTCGGTGACTCGCGACGACCTCGAGGATGGCGGCGCCGAGCACTTTGCGAAGTGCGTGGAAGCGGTCCGGCGGCGCACCGAGGCGTCGGTCGAGATCCTTACGCCCGATTTTGTGCGGCAGCGGCATGCGGTAGGGATTCTGATCGCGGCCGCACCCGAGATCTTCAATCACAACACGGAAACGGTCCCGAGACTGTACCGGCGAGTCCGCGGCCCGAAGGCCGATTATCGCTGGACGCTGGAATTGCTGCGTCAGGTGGGAGCGGGCGATCCGCGGATCCGCACGAAAAGCGGGCTGATGCTCGGGCTGGGAGAAACACGCGACGAAGTGCTCGAGACACTGGCCGATCTGCGGGATGCGGGCTGCGAGTTTCTGACAATCGGCCAGTACCTTCCGCCGGACGCGAGGTCGCTGCCGGTCGATCGGTACGTGACGCCCGAGGAATTCGACGAGTTCGGACGGCTCGCGAAGTCGCTCGGGTTCAGCAAAGTGGCCAGCGGTCCTTTCGTACGTAGCAGTTACCATGCGCGCGAGATGGTCGAAGGCTGATGCCGGTGCTTTCAGGGAAGGTGCCGGCGAATGGCCGGCCGTATCTCGCTAGGAAACGCGAATGCCCGCCCGCCATTATCCTCTGATTCTGCCGGATCTGGGACTCGGCGCGGCGCCGGTCCTGGTCAGCGTGTGGCTGGCCCGGCTCGGCACAAACGTTGTGTGCGGCGATCGCGTTTTGGAGGTCGTGTCGGGCAACGTCACCGTTGACTTGTCCTCGCCTGCCTCCGGGCGGCTGATACGACAGGATGTTTCGGAAGACGATGAACTGTCCGTGGGACAGGTGCTGGGAGTGATCGAAGAGGAATGAGGCCCATACTGCCGATGGATTCCGGTAAACCGCTGATGTACGAAACGCACATGCACACGCCGCTGTGCCGGCATGCCTTCGGGCTTCCCGAGGAGTACGCGGAAGTCGCGGCTCAGCGGGGGCTGCGCGGCGTGATCGTCACGTGCCACAATCCGATGCCGCTCCCCTACTCGCCGGAAGTCCGCATGCGGCAGCACGAATTCGACGAGTACATCGACATGGTGCAGGCGGCCGCGGAAAAGACGGCCGGTTCCGTCGAAGTCCGGCTCGGCCTGGAGTGCGACTATTTTCCCGGATACGAGGCGTGGCTCGAGCGTCAACTGTCGTCCGCGGAGTTTCACTACGTGCTCGGGTCGGTCCACACGCACGTCGCCGAGTATCAGGCGCGGTTCTGGAAGGGCGACGTGCTCGAGTACCAGCGGGCCTATTTCGACCAGTTGGCCGCAGCCGCCGAGACCCGGCTGTTCGATTGCCTCTCGCACCCGGATCTGGTCAAGAACGAGATTCCATCCGAGTGGAACCCCGAGGCGTTGCTTGACGACATTCGAAAGGCTCTCGATCGCATCGCCGCGGTCGGCACGGCGCTGGAGCTGAACACGTCGGGCGTTTACAAGATCATCGCGGAAATGAACCCGTTTCGCGGCATGCTGATCGAAATGCGGGCGAGGGACATTCCGGTCGTCATCGGTTCCGACGCGCACGAGCCGCAACGCGTCGCGGACCACTTCTTCGACGCGATCGATCTGCTCGAGGAATGCGGCTACGAAAACGCCAGTTACTTCATCGGCCGTTCGCGGCGCGAGATTCCGCTCGAGGATGCGCGGAGATCGCTGAGGCCCAGGTTGAGACCGCGAAAGCTGATGCCGCAACGAGGTGGTTCATGACGTATGTCTTCGGTCCCGTGCCGTCACGCCGTCTCGGCCAGTCGCTGGGGATCGATCCGATTCCCATGAAGACCTGCAATTGGAACTGCGTCTACTGCCAGTTGGGGCGGAGTTCCGCGCTGAGCGACCGGCGCGCGGAATATGCTCCGCGCGAGGAGATCATCGCCGAGACGATGGCCGCGATCGAACTGAACGGTCGCCACGCAATCGATTGGCTGACCTTTGTCGGTTCGGGAGAGCCTGCCCTGCATTCGTCATTGGGATGGATGATTCGCGAGCTGAAGCGGCGCACGGACATTCCCGTGGCGGTGATCACCAACGGTTCGCTGATGGACCTGCCCGAAGTGCGCGACGAGCTCTGCGCCTCGGACCTCGTTGTGCCTTCGCTCGATGCGGGCAGCGAGGCCCTGTATCGGCGAATCAACCGATCGGCGCGAGCCTGGTCTCTCGAGCGCCTGGTGCGGGGACTGGGCGAGTTCCGGGCGCAGTTCACCGGACGTATCTGGGTCGAGGTGATGCTGATCCGCGGCGTGAACGACGGGGAAGAGGCCCTTCGCGATCTCGCCGGCGCGCTGCAGCGGATCGGGCCCGACGAGGTGCATCTCAATCTGCCGGTGCGGCCGCCCGCCGAGTCGTGGGTCGAGCCGCCCGACGATGCCGGTTTGGCCCGCGCGGTCGAAGTCCTCGGCAAGGTGGCGCGGGTTGTCTCACCGAAAACGCCGCTGCTCAATCTGGCCGGATCGAAAGACGTTGTCGAAACGATCCTGCAGGTTGTCTCGCGGCATCCGCTGGCCGAGGAAGAAATCGTGCAGGCGATCGAGCAACATCAGGCGGGCGAGCCCGGAGAATTGCTGAAACGCCTGGAAGCCAGCGGTCGAGCCAGACGGCTTGAGCGCGGCGGCAAGGGTTTCTGGACCGGCGCGGAAGGACGCTATGTGGAGAAGTCGCCCGGTCGCTGCCACTCGGGCGGCAGGGCCGCCGGCCAAAGCGGTGCTGTCGCACCGGCAGATTAACCCGCTCCCGCTGGTCGCTGGACTCTGCTCGAAAATCCGACCTCCAAGCGGATCGTCCACGGGCGGCAGGGCCGCCGGCCAAAGCGGTGCTGTCGCGCCGGCAGATTAACCCGCTCCCGCTGGTCGCTGGACTCTGCTCGAAAATCCGACCTCCAAGCGGATCGTCCACGGGCGGCAGGGCCGCCGGCCAAA
>CAIPEB010000113.1 GCA_903863885.1 uncultured Planctomycetaceae bacterium
ACTGGCTTTGCCAGTGCTGTAGGACAGCACTCAGGACCAAACCTCCTGAATTGGAAATGCGACAATTCAAGTTGGTGTCCGATGAACGCCCCGGAACACTGGCAGAGCCAGTGGCACACCAGCGAATTGGTCAACTTATTTGGTCGCTTTGCCCAAGCTCGAGCCCGGACGAGTTGTGACCGCGGGGCACCGCGCAGCGGAGGCCGGAGAGCGGCGAGGTCCGCGTTCCGTCGGTGCCGATCCGTGGCTTCTTTCCCTCCGGACTCCGGACTTCCAGATCGATCCGGCGTTTCGTCCGGAGCGGTACCTATCAGCGGCGAATGAGTTCGCTGATGTGTTTATCCGGCGTTGCCCGCTCCGCAACGTGCCCTTCCTTCGGCTCTGCCAGGGCCGCAAGCAGGTCGACGACCTCCCGCTGCGACAGCTTCTCCAACAGTCCGTCGCGCATGATCGACTTCTTGCTCGGCGAGGTGTCGCGCACGAGCGTCGCGTCGAGCGAGATCTTGGTGCCCGAAGCCTGCAGCACGGTCCAGCGTCCGGAACCATCCTGCTTCGCAAGGCCTGAATACGTGCGTCCGGTCGATGTTACCAGCGTTGTCGGCGTGTGCTTGGCGGCAATCCGCAGCGACGGATGGAGTATTGAATCGAGGATCTCACGCCGCGACATCCGCTGGCCGATACCCGTGAGGTCCGGCCCGAGTTTCTCTCCGATGTCGCCGAGGCGATGGCAGCTCACGCATCCGGACTTCTGGAAGACGACTCGCCCCTGCTCGACCGATCCGCCCGGTCCTCCGCCGACACTCAGGAGTTCAGCCAGTTTTTCCGAGTTCCATTTTGAGTTCTCCGATGAAACCGGCAACTCGGCCGGCGGCGACTCGGGATACTTCGCCGCAAACCACTTCTGCCACGCTGCCAGCGACTCGCTCCTCGAAGTGTTCTGCGCAGCGGCGACCTGCGGATGCCAGTGACTCAACAGTTTGACGGCCTCGTCGCCTCCATTCTCACCGGTTGCCAGGCCAAGCAGAATAACCTCTCGAAAGACCTTGGGGTCATCCGGCGTTTGAGAGACGGAAGCCAGACGCTTGAGGACTTCCTTGACTCCGTCGCCCTCCAGCATCGGCAGGCTGCGCAGAAGCAGCTCGTAATTCTCGCCATCCGGTTGCTGCGCCAAACCGACCGCCACGGACTTTCGCTGGTCGGGCTCGTTCTTCCAGACCTTTCGCAGATGGATCATCGCCAGTTCGTTTCCGCTGCGCCCCAAGGCGACCGCGATTCCGCCCCGCAGGACCTGAGCCTCTTCGTCTTCGCTGTTTACAAGATGGTCGTCGAGATCACACAGCGCGTGCACCGCGCCGTCCGCGAGCGAATCGGGCAGATTGCTGAGAACACCGGATGCCGCCGCCGGCCACTGCACTCCGCGCGACAGGACGACGCCGCCTTCCGCAGGCGGAAGCGAACGCGCGAAATCCCGTACGGCGCGGGCGATGTAGCCGGAATAGCCGTTTCCGCCCTTCTGCCGGCGCACCTGTTCCAGAAATCCAATCATCTCCGTCCGCTGCCCGTCCAGCCATCCCGAGGAAACCAGCATCACGTGCAGCGCGAGGTGGAGTTTCTCCGCGTCGGAAGCCTTGGACTTGAGGAACTCGCGATAACGCGGAAATGGCTCGGCGGCCTGAAGGAACGCCAGCAGACGAATCAGTTCCCGGTTGATCGAATCGCTGCGCGAGGGAAACTCCTCGCTGAGTCTCTTGACGAGATCGGGCACATCCCCGGCGGTCATCGTTCCCTTGATCAGCGCGAGCTGCATCAAACGCAGCATGTCGGTGAAGTCGCGGTCCGAAACGGTCTGTTCCATCAGCTCCGCAAGCTTGTTCAACACGGCCTGCGCGTTCTCTCGGTCGCCGTGAGCCGAAAGCAACGCGGCGCTCCCTTCGATCGAAAATCGCAGTTCGTCCGAGTCGAGGATCTGCTGTTTCCATTGTGCCGGGTCGATCCGCTCCAGCAATCGCCTGGCCACCCACGCTTCGCAGCGATCACCGGATATCAACAGCGGCTTCAGCCGCTCGACATCGCACTTCGCGCCGAGACGGAGCAACGCTTCGCACGCCCTGCGGCGAACCGATGGAGCCGGATCGGAGATCAGGGGCTCCAGTCGCTGTGCTGCGTCATCATCTCCTGACATGGCGATGTCGTCGGCGGCCGCGGCCCGAACGGCCGGTTCAGAGTCTTTCACGAGTTCATCGAGCAATTCTCGTTCGGGGGCAGGCCCGAGCAGTTGCATGATTTCCAGCGCACGAACGCGATCCGCCACAGGCTGTCCGTTGCCCGACGCCGCACTGGCCAATTGCGAGGCCCAGGCATCGCCGGACTCGTTCATCGTCACGGCCACTCGCTGCCGTCCCCACGCGCTGTGGAACTGCGGCTGAAGAAGGGCCGACTTGACTCCCTTGCCGACACCCGCCGCTTTCGGCCCGGGCTTGCCCGCGCAGCTGATGCGGTAGATTCCGCCGCCCGAACTCGACTCTGCCACTGCAACATAGAGGCAGCCATCCGGACCGACATCGAGATCCACCGGCTGAAACGGATGTCCCTCCACCAACACGCGGCTGGCGGCTTCGTAGCCGGCTCCTTTCTCGGTCAGCGACACGGCCAGGATTCGTTCCTGCGCTCGATCGGCCAGCATAAGACAGTTCTGGTACTTGGCGGGATAGTAAACGTGATCGTAGAACACCGCGCCGGTCGGCTGACTTGCGCCGGTGTCCAGAATTCCCGGGACCGCATCGACGAAATAGTCGGGCATCTTGGCCCAGCCGCTGCGCCAGCCGAACTCCGCGCCCGAGACAACATGGTAGAGCCGCGAGGGCCGATACCATGGCAGCCCCCGATCGGAATCAACTTCGGCATCGTGGACAAACAGCGCCCCGTCGCGCCGGAACGCGAGATCACGGGGATCGTTCAGACCGCCCGCCACGACTTGCACGGTCTGACCCTCGAGATCGGTCCGCAATACCATGCCGCCGGTGGCCGCCTTCCCCGCGTCCCGGCTTCGAGGATCCTCGCACCTGGGCTGCACCAGATCGCCCCCGCAGGCGTTGGCGTACGGACTGCCCGGATCCGCTGCTCCGTCAAGCTGCACGCCGTTTCCAAGTGCCACGTAGATCATGCCGTCCGGGCCGAGAACCACGCCGTGAGGACCGAACTCGCCCGACTGCCCGCGAAACCGGACGATTGCCTTGATCGCCTCGTATGTGCCGTCTTGGTCCTCATCCTTGAGAGAGTACAATCCAACGCCGTCCGGCCCTTCGCCCGTGACGAAGAGCTCGCCGTTTAACGGCAGAATCCCCCCGCAATTACGGATGCGGTCGCTGCAAACGCGAGCCTGGGGCCTGGGCGATTTCGAATCCCTGCCAAGAGTAACCAGCAACAGCCCCTGATCGCGTCCCACGATCAGATGCCCGAACTCGTTGAAGGCCATGACGGTCGGGGACCCCAGGCTGGGCCCGGTCATCAACTGCTCGAACTCGAATCCTGCTGCAATCTGCAGTCGCTCGCCGCGGGATTCGTCGCCCGACGCTCCGCCTTCTTCTGCTTCGGATTCCCGCACTCCGGCTCGCCTGCCGGCGAACTGCACGCGCGCCTTCGCATCCCAGGGCTGGGTCTCGCCGTAAAGACCGTATTCGTGCGAGGCTCCCCACCGCCCGTCGTTGTAGAGCGACATGTTCCAGAACGGGAGAGGCCGCTCGTTCGTGCGCCAAGATGCGTCGGTGGAATAAAACCGCGGCGGCTGCCCGTCTTCCTTGATCGCCACGCGTGCCGCCAGGGCGGCCGTCCGGCCTTCTGTGTTGGTGACCTTCACCGCGATGACATTCTTGCCGACCTGAAGCAACCGCGAAATGTCATGCTCGGTGAACCGACTGCTGCGGGCCTGGCTCTTCCCCAACAGCTTTCCATTCACGTACAGCTCGTAGATATCGTCGGCCGCAATCGCGATTACCCCCTCCACCGGCGTTTCGAGCGTAATCGTCTTGCGGAAATGGCAAGCACCCGACGGCACATCCCCGCCGTCGGCCGATGCCGACCAGATCCAGTGCGTTTCCTGCGCTGTCGCGTCAGATGCCGGCCCCCAGCAACCGCACAATAAGCCCGCGACGAAAATCCATGCCGCGGACCCACGAACTACGGACACGCATTTTGCCGTCATTGCCGGTTTCGCCTGCTACACGGACCTCGGGACGTAAGCGGCGGGAAGGTATCAGTAAACGGGCAAAACAATCAACAGAGGTTTAGCCTGCTAGCACGATGCGCCCGCCCCGCTCCCGCATGAAAGGGCTGAATAGGCAGGCGACGTCAACCGGGAAATTCGGTTTCGCCGTGCTTTCAGTAACCCGTG
This sequence comes from uncultured Planctomycetaceae bacterium, assembly GCA_903863885.1. Lineage (GTDB taxonomy): Bacteria > Planctomycetota > Planctomycetia > Pirellulales > Pirellulaceae > CAIPEB01. The sequence continues at coordinate 4,391 of CAIPEB010000113.1, forward strand.
CGGCTGGCAAGACGCTGCACAAAGGCCTGATCGGCGGGGCTGAGGCCAGCGAGCGGAATCGGGTAGAGCTTGCCGGTAGCCGTCTTCCGCAGGAACACCGTGTCGTCGCGCAGTCCCTCGAATCGCGCTTGCACCGTACGTCCCAGGTGATCGGTCCAGATTCGAAGTCCGATGTCTTTGTCTGGCTCTTGTTCTCTTGTTGGCACCGGCTCGGCTGCCGAAGCAACTGACGTGGGCGGCTCGGCATTCGCGAGTTGCTCCTTCTCGCGAGGCGCGGACTTCCTCTCGCCGAGGTCATTCACGGCACTGGCCCGCGCATTTGCATCGCTGTCCGGCGATCGGGGACGAGTCACGGCTCCATAGCCGCCCAACAGCAACGCGACGATTGCCGCCGACGAGATCAGGTACGTGCGGCGATCGATCAACGACCGCAGCTTCTGGCGGTCCGCCCGCAGTTCATGCTGTATTTCAGTGCGGGTATTCGTCAGCTGGGCGCGAAGGGTCGATTCGAAAGTGGCCCGAATCCCTGAGATTTCGAGTTGGAACTGCCGCATCGCCTCTTCGTGCAGCGAGCGCGACTCCTGCCGCACCGAAACGATATCAGCGGCCTGCGTTCGACTTGCCGCTTCCACGGCCTGACGATCCTGGCTGCACTGCGCCTGCTGCTGCTCGATGGTCATGCGCAGCTCCTCGAACGACGCGACCATCTCCTGGCGGGACCGCTCGATCCGCTGGATCACGGCATCCCCTTCGGCGGCAAGTCGTTCGATACCGCCCCGCAGTTTGCGCGCAATGGTCCTTGCTCGGACGAGAGCTTCCTCGACTCGTTCGCCTCGATCCTGAACTGCGCGCGATGCCGACTCGAGCGAACCGTCCATCGACTTCAATCGTTCGATCAACTGCAGCAGTTCCAGGTGGTCCTGTTCCATCTGCTGCAAACGGCGGCGTGCTTCGTCCAGTTCCAGAATGCTGGCGGAAGAACTCATGACATCCTCATCTGTTCTGCCGGTCATCGAGGCGGTGGTTGACGAGTTGCATTGACTGACTGCAGCGGGCGGTCTGCGCGGCAACGGCGGCGAGACGCAAGTGGTCCAATTCGGCCTTTTCCAGTCCGGCAGACCGTCCGTCCGCGAGCAGGCGATTCAGCCCGTCATCTTGATCAAACGCGGAACCCCTCACTGCGTAGGTGCGGATGGCGGCCGCAGGAGCGAACTGACGATAGGCCGTGTAGCCGCGAGCCGCAAGGTTCGGTTCTCGCAAGCGGACGTTCGCCATGTCAGCAAACCGCCTGAAAAAAACGTGGGCTCTCTCTTGGTCGTTCGCATCCTCCGACGTTGCCAGGCAGAGGGCCGCGTGCAGCATGGCCGCGAGGTTATCGTCGAGGAATGATCCTTCGACGACACTCGACCATCCTCTTGTGATCGCCCGCTCAACATCGTCGAGGGACTCCTCGTAGCGGTTCAACTCGGCCAACCCGACGGCTCTCATCCAGAAGGCGCGACCGGAATTCCGATCGAGTTCCAGGAGCCGGTCGGCCAGATGAGTCAACTCACCGGGTTGTTTGAGTTTGAGATACGCGTCGGCGCGGGCCAGCGTCGCGTCGAAAGGCCGCGGCTGAATTCGCGCCAGCAGTTCCTCGGAAGCGGGCGACGGAGGGGAAGTCCGAACGCCTGCGAGTCCCGCGCGGAGTTGCTCTGCGACATCCGCGGGCAGCGCAAAGAGGTTAGCCCGCCCCCGCAGCGGAATCGGCTGCGGCAGAAATCTCGCGTTGGCCAGACTCCAGCACCAGGGACCTTCAGCCCAGTCGTTTTTCTCGAGTTCGCGGTCGAGCGGCCGGCAATCGATGACGTCGGCAGCACCGATGACGGCGCCGAACGCAAACAGGCTCTCGTCATCGCGTCTCGCATCCCGCGATTTCTGCAGGTCTTCCCGGCTGCTGCTGGCATGGATGGCCAGTGTTCCACGGTAGTCCGTAGGCCAGGAGCGGTTCTCGATGGTCTTTGCGCCGAGACAAACGGCCCATGCCCAGGGTTGCCGGATCGACAGGCAGCGCGTCACCGTCGGCGGAGTTTGTGAATGTATCTCAGGCACAATCGAACCATAGTAAATTCACCTCGAAACCGCCAGGGGCTGAGCCGTCGTTTGCATCGGCCTGCCGATCACCGGGCGAATGATGCGGTCCGGAGCCGCAAGAACTGATCGGACCGGCTGTGACAACTGGGCAGCCAGCCATACCGCAGAGTACGACTTTTGAATAGACTGTTGAATCGGCAAGCTTACTGGCCCGCTGCAGATCGAGCCAACCTACAAACAACGGGTTTCGTAACGATGAACGAGGACCGCTACCAGTTTTCCCCCGTCGAACAGAAGGCCCTCGCCGCTTCGCCGCTGCAGGCAATCTATTCGCCGACCGAGCAAATTCCGGTGATCACGGTCGGGAACTTTCCCGCATTGGGAAAACTGGCGGCCATGCGGTTTCTGGAATGGGTTCAATCGCATCCCGACGGCGTGATTTCCTTGCCGACCGGGAAGACGCCCGAGCATTTTATTCGCTGGGTGACGCGGCTGCTGAAGACATGGCAGGAACGCGAGACGCAGGCCGTGCTGGAGCAGGCAGGCATTGACCCGGGCCGCAAACCGGTGATGGGTCGCCTGCATTTCGTGCAGATCGACGAGTTCTATCCGATCGACCCGCGTCAGCACAACAGTTTCTATCACTACGTCACCGAGTTCTACATCAAGGGCTTCGGCCTGGATCGGCGCAAGGCCCTGCTGATGAACTGCGAGCAAATCGGGCTTGAGAAAGGCCAATCCCTTGAGTCGGTCTGGCCCGATCTGCGAGTGGACTTGAATCTGCGCACGCGTCAGCCGTCCGGCGACACGGAACGCCAGCAGAAGAATCTGCTGCATCGCATCGACGACTGGTGCCAGGCGTTCGAGGACAAGATCCGCTCGCTGGGCGGAATCGGTTTCTTTCTCGGCGGGATCGGCCCGGACGGCCACGTGGGTTTCAACGTCGCGGGATCGGACCACCATTCGACCACTCGCCTGACCGCGACCAATTACGAGACCCAGGCTGCCTCTGCATCGGATCTGGGGGGCATCGAGGTCTCGCGCCACCGGCTCGTGATAACGATCGGGCTGGGAACCATCACTTACAATCCCGAATGCGTGGCCGTGATCCTCGCTGCCGGTGAAGCCAAGGCGGGGGTGGTGGCCGACGCGGTGCAGGGTCCGACGAGTGTGCTGATCCCGGCCAGCGGCCTGCGCACGCTGCCCGCGGCAAGGTTCTTTGTAACGCTCGGCGCCGCCAAGCGGCTTCATGAGCGCCAGGTTCATCTGCTGTCGCAGCAGGAGTCCGTCTCGGACGACCAGGTGGAACAGGTACTGGTCGACGTGGCGTTGAAGAACGTGAAGCGCATCCTGGATCTGGTTCCATCCGACGTGCATGTCGATCCGCGGGCGCGCGTGGTGCTGGAAAGGCGCGGGCAGCCGCTCGAGGAACTGTCGCAGCTGGTGCATCAGCGCCTTATCGACAAGCTCGAGGCGGGGACCCGTTCCCCGGACAGCGTGCGTTATCTGCACACCGAGCCGCATCACGACGACCTGATGCTGGGTTATCTGCCGTACATCGTGCGCGGCATCCGCAATGCGAGAAATGTCCACCACTTCGCGACGCTCACGAGCGGTTTCACGGCCGTCTCCAACCGCTATATGCTGCGGCAGCTCGAAGCGCTGAACTGGTTCCTGGGAACGGCCGAGTTCGCATCGCTGCACGCGGAGAACTATTTCGATCCCAGCAACGAGAACGGGCGGAATCGGGATATCTGGCAGTACCTGGACGGGATCGCGGCCCGCCACGAGGAAATGCGCGACGCGGGCGCGGCGCGCCGTCTGCTCCGCAACCTGATCGCGATTTACGACGACACCGATCTGCGGGCCATCCGCAATCGCATGCAGGAAATCGAGCACTATTTCAAGACGGTCTACCCCGGCAAGAAAGACCCCGAACACATCCAGAAGCTCAAGGGCATGTGCCGCGAATGGGAAGCCGAGTGTCTGTGGGGGTACTTCGGCTGGCAGACCTACAACATTCACCACTCGCGGCTCGGCTTCTACACGGGCGACATCTTCACGCCCTCGCCCACAATCGAACGCGACGTGCTCCCGGTGCTGAAACTGCTGGAAAACGTCAGCCCCGACGTGATCTCCGTGGCGCTCGACCCCGAGGCCAGCGGACCGGACACGCACTACAAAGTTCTGCAGGCAGTGAACGAAGCCACGCGACGATACGTTGAAGCGACCGGACGGTCCGACATCCGTGTCCTCGGCTACCGCAACGTCTGGTTCCGCTTCCACCCCAGCGAGGCAAACCTGTACGTCCCGGTCTCGCTGAACATGTTCTCGATCATGGACAACTCGTTCCTCAACACGTTTGTATCCCAGCGGGATGCCTCGTTCCCCAGCTACGAGCACGACGGTCCGTTCTGCCAGTTGGCCCAGCAGGTTCAGGTGCAGCAGTACCAGATGATCAAGACGTGCCTGGGGCGAGCATGGTTTGCCGAACACCCCAGCGCCATGATTCGCGCGACGCGCGGCCTTGTTTTCCTCCGGGACATGTCGGTCGAGGAATTCAGCAAGACGGCGCGGCAGTTGCGGGAATCGGCCGAAGCCGGCTGAGCGCCGAAGTCCATTTCATTCGCGGCGGGTTTTACGCGTGGCTGCCCGCGAGCCACCCCGTGCTGAACGCCGCCTGAAAATTAAATCCGCCGATCGGCCCGTCCAGGTCGAGAACTTCGCCGGCGAAGAAGAGCCCCGGCGCCACCTTGCTCTGCATCGTACTGGAGTCCACCTGGCGCAGGTCGACGCCGCCCGCCGTGACTTCGGCTTTGCGAAAGCCCATGACGCCCTGCGCCGCGATGGGGCAGCCTTTGATCTGTTCGACAATCCGCACCCGATCGGCCCGCCGGACTTCGGCGGCGCGCCGGTCCACCGGTATCTCCAGCACGCCCAGCAGCGAATGCAGCAACCGGCGCGGCAACAGTTCGGAAAAGAGCCCTCCGATCAACCGCCCGCCCTCGCGGCTGCACTGCTGATCAAGCCTCTGAAGCAGATTCTCCGGTGACTCGTCGGGCAGAAAATCGCACAGCACGCAGACCGCCTCGGAAGCGCCGCTCACCGCCCGGCTCACGTCCAGCGCTGCAGGCCCGGTCAGTCCGAAGTGCGCAAACAGCAGCGAGCCGCGGGCCTCGGCCAGCGCCTTTTGCGCCCGCCGCCGCGACGTCCCGGCCTGCCCGGCCTCGTATATCCGGCCGGCCGCCACGACGCGAGTCGCCACATCGGAAATCGTCACGCCGCTCAGTTCCTTAATCCACCGCGCATCGCAGACGATGGGCGTCAGCGCGGGACGAGGAGCGATTATCTCGTGTCCGAACCGGGCCGCCCAAGCGTAGCCGTCCCCGGTCGTGCCGCATCCCGGATAGGATCGCCCACCGGTTGTAACAATCACGCTCTCGGCCGTCAGCGTTCGGTTGTTCGTCGTTACCCGCATCGATCCCGAAACGCCCGTTATTTCCCGGACGGAATCGCCGAACGCCAGTTCTGCGCCCGAGCGATTCAGACGCCGCATCAGCGCAGCGAGCACATCCGCGGCCCGATCGCTTGCCGGAAAGATCTTGCCCGTTTCCTCGACCTTGGTCCGCAATCCCTCGGCGTGAAACAGTTGGACCGTCTGTTCGGGGCTCAGCGAGGCCAGCGCTGAATGCAGAAACCGTCCCTGCCTCCCGAATGCCCGCACGATCCCGGCCGAATCGGTGGCGTGCGAGAGGTTGCAGCGAGTTCCGCCCGACATGAGGATCTTCGTGCCGGGCCGTTGGTTCTTCTCACACACCAACGTGCGCCGTCCTCGTTCCGCGGCGCGAATAGCCGCCAACAACCCGGCCGCGCCGGCCCCCACGATCACGACATCCCACGGCATGTACACTTCTCACTGTGCGTGCGGCAGACTCACTCACGCAACCCGCAGCCATCCGGCACAATCAACGTGCGGTCCGGCGCGAGCCGACGCTCGGCGTTACTTTGTACTTGGCCGACCGCATCGTTGACAGAGAGGCGGGGGAAAAGACAATGAAGTCCCCTGGAACCCCGCGAGGAAGCACATGAGCCAAGAGCCCGACTCGGCAGACGCACCCGCAAAGAAAAACCGGCGGCGCATTCCGCTCCACACGCGAATTCTGCTCGGGCTCCTGCTCGGCGCGTCGCTCGGCATGGCCGCACACGCGTGCTTTGCGGTTCCATCGGCCGCCGGCAACGCCAGCCAGTGCGACAAGGACGCCAACGGCATCGACGACCGGCTGGATTTCGTGGCGCTGCAGATCGCGGATCCCATCGGACGGATCTTCCTGCGGCTGGTCCTGATGGTCGTGCTTCCCTTGATCGTCTCGGCTCTTGCGCTGGCCGTCGTGGAACTCGGCGACCTGCGTCATCTGGGCAGCGTCGGCCTGCGCACACTCCTGTATACGCTCGTGCTCTCGGCGATCGCCGTGACGATCGGCGTGGTTCTCGTGAATGTGATCAAACCCGGTCAGCGGCTCGCTGAATCGAAACGCGATGCGCTGGCTGCCCAGTATGCCGGCGGCGCTGCGGAAACGGTCGCCAAATCGCGCCAGGCCAAGTCCCTCAAGAACACACTGCTCGACATGATCCCCGAGAATCCTCTGCAGGAAATGGTCGGCGCGATCGACGGCAGCTCCAAGGGGAACGGCATCCTGGCAGTGATGGTCTTTGCACTGATCTTCGGCGCCGCGCTCGCGCAGGTCGGCCCGCGCGCCGCGACCGTCATTTCGATGCTGGAGGGAATCTATGCCGCCTGCATGCAGGTGATCGACTGGGCAATGCAACTGGCGCCGATGGGCGTGTGCTGCCTCGTGTTCGCCATGTCCTCACGCCTCGGCGGCGATGTCTTCGTGACGCTCGCCTGGTTTCTCGTCACGGTCATGCTCGGCTTCGCACTGCAGCTGGGCGTGGTCTATCCGGCCGTGCTGATGCTGTTCGGCCGCTGCAATCCGCGGACTTTCTTCCGCGCGATCGAGTCGGCCATGCTGACCGCTTTCGGCACATCGAGCTCCAACGCGACATTGCCCGTATCACTGCGAGTTGCCGAAGAAAACCTGCGATTGCCCCCGGCCGTGTCACGATTCGTGCTGACGGTCGGCGCGACGGGAAACCAGAACGGCACCGCGCTGTACGAAGGCGTCGTCGTCCTGTTTCTCGCACAGGTCTTCGGCGTCCACCTGGCGATCACCCAGCAGATCATGGTCGTGCTGCTTTCCGTGCTGGCCGGCGTCGGAACGGCTGGTGTCCCCGGCGGATCGATTCCCATGATCGTGCTCGTGCTGCAGAGCATCGGCGTCCCCGGCGAATCGATTGCCATCATCCTCGGCATCGACCGCATCTGCGACATGTGCCGCACCGTGCTGAACGTCACCGGCGACCTCGCCCTGGCCGTCTGCGTTTCCGATCGAACCGGCGAGTGACTGAGCGGCGTTGAAGTTCAACCTGGTGTGACCTGTACGTCAACTTGAAGTCGACATCCATTCCGGTGTGCCCGCGCTCGCCAGTGACGACCAGCGAAATGCAAAGCGTGTTCCGGCGAGCTTGACACACCCTGTTACGGATGTATCGGACCAATCATTACCTGAATCCGGATGCACTCCGAAAGCTCAGACGTTTTCTTCGATCTCGTACGGCTTGCGATATTCGCGTTTGAAGAACTTCATCGCTTCCGGGTTGTCCAGGATCTGTTCCGTCTTGCGGTCGATGGCCAGCTTCTGGCCGCCGAGCCGGTAGCTGATATTGGCGTAGTGGGCCATCAGCACGCTGCGATGTCCTTCCTGAATGTCCGCATTCGGGGCCTGCCGTGAACGAATGCACTGGCAGAAGTTCTCTTTGTGCTCGGGATCGGGGAACAGCCCTTTGAGCTGGTCTTTCACGACGCCATCCGAAAGCGTTGGCCGCGTGAAGACCTGCCATCCGCCGCCGTGACGGCCGAGCATCATCAGGCCTTCGCTCCCGTAGATTTCGATGCGGGTCGCGCACTGCGGCCAATACGGGAACTTGTCCGTGGCCATCCGGATGATCGGCGAGATCTTCAGCATGTACGGCGTGTACAGAGTCAGCTCGAACGTCACGACCATGTCGTCGAACTGATACACGGCCACCTGCGTATCGGGCGTTTCGGCCGCTCCCGGCTCAAACCGCTGGCCGGTCGAGTACACCGTCTTGGGGTAATCGACGCCGAGCACGTAACGGGCCAGGTCCATCTGATGGATGCCGTCGTTGATGATATCGCCGCTTGAATACCGCCAGAAATGATGCCAGTTGTTGCGATAAGTCGGGCTGAATTTCGCCTGCGGCGCCGGGCCGTTCCAGCAATCCCAGTCAAAGCCGGCCGGCGGTTCGCCATCTGCTTCCATCGGAAAATTGGGCCAGTCCTTCTGATTGAAGATACGGCAGAAATGCACCTTGCCGAGCTTGCCGTCCGCGATGTACTTGCGGGCCGCGATGCAGTAGGGAGCGCTGCGGTTCTGCGTTCCGACCTGCATGATCCGCTTGTACTTGCGGGCGGCCTCGATCATCTTCTGGCCTTCCCAGCAGTTGTGCGTCGGGGGTTTTTCGACATACACGTCCTTGCCTGCCTGGCAGGCGCGAATCGCGGCCAGCGCGTGCCAATGATCCGGCGTCGCCACGATCACCGCATCCACCGATTTGTCGTCCAGGACCTTGCGATAGTCCTGCAAACCCTGCGGTTTCGATCCCTGTTTCTGAGCGATCGCGTCGCTGAGGCTCGTCGCACGGTCGACGTCACAGTCCGCAATCGCGGCGAACTGGCAATCTGGACGCGCCACGAAGTCCATCGCCAAGTTGCTGCCGCGGCCTCCCGCGCCGATCAACCCCAGCGTGATCTTATCGTTTGCCGGAGCGCCACGAGCCGAACCCGAGTCCTTGAGAATCGTCAGCCCGACAGCGGCACCGATGCCGATATTGCCTGTCTTGGCGAGAAAATCACGGCGATGGATCTTCGACATGGGAAATTCTCCGCGAGATGAATGCTGGCGCGACGCCACGTCATTGTCAGCGCCGCGTCTCGAGTGTCAACGATCTCTGTTCGTGAACAATTCACATCCGTCGAGTCCGACGCTCACTTCGGCGCGGCCGGCAGTTCCGGCAGCGTTTCGCGAAACCGATCCGCGTACAGACCGATCTCATCCAGAGGCAGCGGACGGAAGCCGGCGCTGTTCCACGGCGCAAGTTTCCAATCCAGTTTCCTCGGGTCGCCCTCGGGCGTGGATGCCTGAGAATCCATGAGGCGGCGGGCGCCACCGCCGTTGCGCCGCAGCGATTCGCGGCAGTCGACCATCAGATTGCGCCACAGCTGATTCACATTAATGCCAATATCCATCCTCGCCAGTTCCGGGTACCGACGGAGATATAGCTCCCGATCGATCTGCGCTGCACCCAGCGAGTCCCGAGTCAGTTCGCGCCAGCGGCTCTCCGGCCACGGCGAGAAACTCACGGCCGTGGCACAACTCAGGAACACGTTGTTGTCGAGAATGTTGTCCTTGCCGCCGTGAATCTGAACGCCGCCGAAACCGAGCTTTCCCGCAGCGCAATGCTGGAAGATATTTCCGTAAATCAGCGTGCCCGAGATCATGTCGTCCAGTCTTATGCCCGCCTGCCCGCACTCGGGATGCCCGGACGGATCGCGCCAGTTGCCGATGTGGTGGAAGTAATTGAAGCGGAATTCGTTGCCGCGGAACGTCGGATTGCCGAACATGTCGACGCCACCCTGGTCATCGGATTCCAGTACCACCCTGGCGATCTCGTTGTACTCGACGAGATGGTCGTTGCCGTTGACTCGCATCGCGCTGCTCCGCACATCGTGCAGCAGATTGTGCGCAATGCGCTGGCCCACTCCGTCGCACAACACGGCCGGCGTGTAGGTGCGATCGATCCGCGACAAATCGTAAATATGGCAGTTTTCGACGAAATGGCCGCCGCGAGCCAGCGTCTTGCGATCGCCTCCGGAAATCGTCACACCGCCGCGGCCCATCGAATGCACGTCGCTGGACAGCACCCCGTGCGAGGAACCGCCGTCAATCCGGATCGCGTCCCCCGCAAAGTGACGCACCTCGCAGCCCGCGATCAGGCAGTGGCTGCCGCCGCGAACGACCACGGCATCCGTGCATCCCAGTTCCCACGTCAGCCCCTCGAGCCGCACGTTGCTCACGTCGCTGAGCGTAACGAACGGGAACGAGGCCACCGACAGTTCGACGCGCGCGGCATTCGCGTCGCGCGGCGGATAGAAATAAAGCAGGAAGTTCTGCCGATCGAGATACCACTCGCCCGGCTGATCGATCTCCGACAGCAGATTCATCGCACAGAACGGCTGGCCGCCGCGATATCCGTAGGTGTGATAAGGCGGAGTCAGCCGAATCTCGCGTTTGGCCGTATCGATCGACGACACCCGTTCGTAAGAGTCGGCCCATCCATAGAACCAGTATCCGTACAGAACAATATCGGCATCGTCCTTCCAGCGCAAAGGACGGTCACCCTCGTACGTGAAAATGCCTTCCTTCGTGCCGGGAGGACCGTGCCCCGTGGCCGGCGTAGTGCCTCTCGCCTCGACCGTTTTCACGAACCCTTCATTCGGCCAGCGAGCCAGCGGCATCGCCTGCCCGTCGCAGAACAACTCGATCGCCGGATGGGATTGAAATCCTTTTCCGCTGGCGAATCCGCCAAGACGCACCGGCGGCACGGAGGCGATACCCTGTTCGCGCAGATCGGCCTGCAGGACTTTTCCGCGTGATTCCTCGGGCAATCGCTGCAGGATCGTCGGATCCTGCACGGCGCGAAAATCCTTCAGTTGCTTGCCGCCCGTGAAGACAGGCTTCTCGCCCGCCATCGCCGCATACACGATCGGCGCCGCATCGGTGCCCGAGTCATCGGCCGTCAGGGCCAGCGTTGCATCCATTGCGTACTGACCGCCGCGAATTCTGATTTCGACTCCGCCGGCCGGAAGATCCCCCTGTTTCTTGACATTTCGAATCAGGTCGCGCGCGGCTGCAAGCGACTTAAGCGGCTTGTCGCTCGTCCCCGGTTGATCATCCGATCCGTCCGGCGAGACATACAGCGTCATGCCCGCCTTCACGACTCCGCCAACAGGATTCCGCGAAGCCTGCGGATCCCGCGGCGATCTGCCGGACTGAATCCGCTGCAACTCCTCGATCATCGACTCGGCTTCCCGCACCAGATGCGAAGGCGCATTGGCAATCGCCCGCACCTTACCGAACTGTGCGATCGCTTCGGCACTCTTCGCCTCAGTCCGATAACTGTGGGCCACTCGCAGTTGAGCGAGCGCACGGATCTCGGGCGCGAGGTTCGCATCGCCGGCGACCTGCTCGTCCAATTCGCGACCGGCCGCGCTTTGGCCCGCCGCATAACATTCCGCGGCCTTGCCTAACGGATCCTGCGGAGTTTCCCCCGAAAAAGCCCGGCAAGGACAGCAGAAGAACAGAATGCTCGAAGCGACACTCCAGACAGCGATGCGCCGCATCACGAATCTCCCTCCCGTCAGAACGAGTTTCAAAATTCACTCTCCACTTGGAGGTCGTGCGGTTTAGGAACCATTTGGACATATCGACTTAGCATCACCCTCCCGCGTGCGGGAGCGTCGGCCGCGTAGCGGTCGGGGAGGGCCTTCCGAACCAGCAGTGAATTCTACGACTGGCGGCGCGGTAGCCCTCTCCGGGCCTTCGGGCCGACTCTCCCAGAGGGAGAGTGAAGCATAAATC
>CAIPEB010000114.1 GCA_903863885.1 uncultured Planctomycetaceae bacterium
CGTCATCAGGATCGGACGGAATCGCACGAGGCAGGCGTCGTGGATGGCGTCATAACTGCTTTTGCCCTCCGCTTTGCGCTGCAAGGCGAAGTCCACCATCAGAATGCCGTTCTTGGTGATCAACCCGATCAGGACAAAGAGCCCGATGTAGGCGTAGAGCGACAGGACGCCGAAGCCTTTCATCGGGAAGAGCATGAAGGTTCCGAAAAGGAACAGCATGCCGCCGAAGACCGCCACAGGCAGCGTGGTGAGAATGGTGAAGGGATGGATGTAACTCTCGTAGAGAACCCCGAGCACGATGTATTTCAGAAAGATGGCGATCAGCAGCAGGACGCCGAGGCTGGCGACCGATTTCTGGAATTCCAGGGCATCACCCACGAACCTGCCGGTGACGCCGGGAGGAAGGCGTTTTGAGGTCCTTTCTTCAATCGCCTTGGTGGCATAGCCGAGCGGAACACCCGGGAACAAGCCGAAGGAGATGGTGGCGGCTTCGTGCTGCTGGGCATGTGGAACATTCTGCGGCCCGGCATCTTCCGTCAGGCGCGTGACGGACTTGAGAGGGACAAGACCGGTCGGCGAGCGGAGGTAGAGCAGCGAGAGGTCCTCGGGTTTGCGTTGCAGCGCCTTTTGGACCTCCGGGATGACCTGATACTGGTCCTGGTCCGTTGTAAACTGAGCGACGTATCCGCCTGCATAGGAGAAGGCGAGCGCTTGTTCGATGGAGGCTGCGGTGATCCCGAGCGCCGAAGCCCGGTCGCGATCGATCTCCACGTTCAGCCGGGGCATGTTCAGTTTGACGCTGCTCTGAACCGCAAACGGCATGACGCCCGGCACGGAACGGATGTCCTGCTCAATCAGCTTGGCCGTGTTGTAGACTGTTTCCCTGTCCAGTCCCGTCAGGAGATAGGCGTACTCACTGCCGATAGCCGTGGACTCGGCGCCGGAACTGATCTTGAGGACGGGCATCGCGCGCAGGAACACGAAACCGTCCGGCAGCGGCGCAAGCTTGCCCATGAAAGACTGTGCAATCTGTTCAATCGGCGGCCGTCCGCGGGGCGGGTTGAGCCGGATAAAGATGAACCCGAGACTCTGGTCGGCGCCGGGAGGGAAACCGGTGACGCTGCCCACGTCGGCGACGTTCGGATCCTGCCGCACAATCGCGGTGACTTTTCGCTGGAAGGCCTGCATCTGTTCCGTCGAGGCGCCCTGCGGCATGACGATTCCGCCCATGATGAAACTGCTGTCGCCCGGCGGGAGAAACGTCTTCGGGGTGAAGATATAGAGCGCCGCCGTGCCCACGATGCACAGTACCCACGCTGCCAGCGCGATCCACTTGTGCCGGAGCTGCCAGTGCAGCGCGCGGCCGTACAACCGGATCATGCCGCCGATGAAGCCCGTGATCCAGCGCTGCAGCCGGTTCGGGTCCTTGTGGTGCTTGATGATTCGCGCGCACATCATCGGCGACAACGTCAGCGCGACCACCGTCGAAATCACGATGGCGTAGATCACGACCAGTGCAAACTCCCGGAGGTTGCGGCCCACGGCGCCGCTCATGAATACCAGCGGCGTAAAGACAATGATCAGAGCGACACTCGTGGAAATGACCGTGAAGGTGATTTCCTTCATGCTTCTGACGGCGGCGGGAATGGGTTTCATCCCCTCCTCCAGATGCCTCACGGTGTTCTCCAGCACCACGATGGCATCGTCCACGAGGAACGTGACGGCCAGGACGATTCCCATCAGGGACAGGATGTCGATGTTGAAGCCGGAGAGGCGCATGAGAACCAGTGTGCCGCAGAGCGTGACCGGGAGAACGATGGCCGGGATGACTGTCTCGCGGATGCGGCCCAGGAAGCCGAAGATGACGAGTACGACAAGGGCCAGGGCGATCAGCACGGTTTCCTGGACATCCCGCAGTGATTCCCGGATCGGATTCGCCCCGTTGTAGAGGGTGTGGATGGTGATGGAGGCGGGTAATTCGTGCTCAACCTCGCCGAGAGCCTTTGCGATTCGATCCCCCACCTCGACCGTATTGGCCCCGGCCACGCGGGAGACGGGCATCACCACGCACTTGTCGTGCTCGACGGCGCCGTGCGGGCCGTAGCGGATGTCCACCAGGTCATTGGCCACGCTGTCGACGCACCGGGCCACGTCCTTAAGACGGACAGGCGCGTTGTGGCGGTAGGTGACGATGAGTTCGCCGTACTCGCGTGCCGTTCGCAACTGTCCCTGCGGTTCGATACTGAACGTGCGCATGGCGCCGTTCAGGCTGCCGCCGGGAATGCTCACGGAGCCGGCGCGAACCGCGGCGGCGAGTTCGTCCACGCCAATCTGGTGCGCCGCGAGTTTTTCCGGGCTGAACTGGATACGGATGGCGCGTTTGGCGCCATATACCTGAACTTTCGAAACACCCTCGAGCATGCTGATTTTGCGCGCGACCACGTGGCTGGCGTAGTCGTACAGGTCGGCGTGTTCCATTTCGTCCGAATACAGGACCGCGAAATAGATCGGGGAGTCGGACGGGTTGAACTTCTGGTACGTGGGAGGATTCGGGAGGTCCTTGGGCAGGTTGTTCTGGGCGCGGGTAATCGCGGCTTGAA
>CAIPEB010000115.1 GCA_903863885.1 uncultured Planctomycetaceae bacterium
ACATGGCAACCCCGGCCGGAAAATGTTATCACTCAAGCATGCCAGTCCCACTTACGCCCGAGCAGATTGCGGAACTGGAACGTAGCGGCGGGTCGCCGTTCGTGGTGGAGAATCCTCGGACTCGCCAGGGTTACGTGCTCGTTCCCACCGATGCATACCTCCAGGCCAAGCCCTTGTTTGAGGCCATCATCGGGCACACCCGAGCTTCACTTTCAGCGTCCGGGCAAGACCAATCCACCCCGGTCGAGTGGAACGACGACAAGAACGCGAGGCGGTGTGCGCTGATTGACAAGAAACATGACGTCGGCCTGTTGCCGGCGGAGGAGACGGAACTCGATCGCCTGCAAGCGGAATTGGCCGCCCACCAGCGGCTGGTGGCCCCGCGCCCCTTGGCCATCCTCGAATTGCTGGAGGACGCCCTTCGGCAGCGAGCCGCCAACTCTACCGGCCACGTGTGATGCTTCCCACCCGCACTGCAAACGATCAAATTGCGCGCACAATGCAGGCGTTCTTTGAACAGGAGATAACCGAGGGAACAGAGCGTCGTTTCAGCCTCTGCTGACTCTGTTTGCTCCTGTTCAAAACCCGTAAGTTTAGTTGCGGCCGAAGGCCACGCCGCGTCACTTTGATCACGTCCGAGTTTTCCGCGATTTCGTGGTACAGTCGCACGACGGTTTCGTACCGGCCTCCGCGCAGGGCTCCCGACGCCGCCTACTTCGTCGATTTCGTCCGAACACGACTTCGTCGTTGGGGAATGCCTGCGGGGGAACGCACGATCTGAAGCCGCGTCTACTGCCCCGTCAGAAGTGAAGCCTGTACGATGAATGCACAGATGAGCGGACTTCGAGACAGCGACAGGACCGCGCCATGAACATGACCCTGAACGAACTTCAGCAGTGGATGCGTTCCCCAGAAGGCGAGCACCTGGAATTCAAGGAAGCCAAGCAGAACTTCCATTTCGAGAAGCTCCTCAAGTACTGCGCGGCACTGGCAAACGAGGGCGGCGGGCGGATCGTGTTCGGCGTCACGGACAAGCGTCCCCGCCGTGTCGTCGGCAGTGCGGCCTTCGCGGATCTCGCCCGCACCAAGGCCGGGCTGATTGAACGACTTCACCTACGCATCGAAGGCGAAGAACTGGCCCATCCCGACGGCCGTGTCCTCGTGTTCACTGTGCCGTCCCGGCCGCTGGGCATGCCGGTCCCTATGGACGGCGCGTATTGGATGCGGAGCGGCGAAGACCTCGCCCCGATGACCCCCGATATGCTGAAGCGGATCTTTGACGAGGCGGCTCCCGATTTTTCGGCGGAGGTCTGCCAACGGGCAACGCAATCCGATCTCGACCGCGCCGCAATCAAGCAGTTCCGCCGCCGCTGGCAGGGGCACTCGAAGAATCCGCAGCTTCGCACGCTCTCGGACGAGCAGTTGCTCCGCGACGCCGGGCTGATCGCTCCGGACGGCGTCACCTATGCCTCCCTCATCCTGCTTGGCAAGCAGCCGGCTCTGGGCCAGTTCCTCGCGCAAGCGGAGGTGGTATTCGAGTATCGCTCGACCGAGGTTCCAGGTCCGGCCAATCAGCGCGACGAGTACCGTCACGGCTTCTTGGTCTTCTACGACAAGCTCTGGGAAACGGTCAACCTTCGCAACGACCTGCAGCACTACCAGGAAGGCTTCGTCATGCACCCTGTTCGGACCTTCAGTGAACAGTCGGTGCGCGAGGCCATTCTGAACGCCGTCAGTCACCGGGACTATCGGCATCCTGGTTCGGTTTTCGTTCGCCAGTTCCCGCGACGCATCGAAATCGTCAGCCCAGGTGGGTTCCCGGCCGGCATCACCCCGGAAAATATCCTGTATCGGCAGAATGCCCGCAATCGACTCATCGCGGACAATCTGGCACGCTGCGGCTTGGTGGAACGCGCCGGCCAGGGCGCGAATCGCATGTTCGCGGAAAGCGTGCGTCAGGGCAAACGCCTGCCCGACTTCACGCACACGGACCAGTTCCAGGTGTCGCTTACCCTGCACGGCCAGATCCAGGATCCAGACTTCCTGCGGTTCCTGGAGAAGGTGGGCCCCGATCGCGTCGAGACGTTTGCCGTCGAGGATCTGCTCGTGCTGGATCGCGTCCACCGCGAGCAGCGAGTCCCAGATGAACTGCGCGAACGTCTCCGGCCGTTGATAGCCGAGGGCATCATCGAGCGGATGGGGCGCGGCCGTGGTGTGCGCTACATGCTTTCGCGGAAGTTCTACGAGATAAAGGGCCTGCCGGGCGGCTACACGAGGGAGCGTGGCTTGGACCGGGAGCAAAACAAGACGCTCCTACTGAACCATGTGCGGGCGTCCGGGGGCCGCGGTTGCCCGTTGGCGGAATTGGAGCAGGTCCTGCCAGCCCTCTCGCAGCGTCAGATCAAGTACCTACTCCAGGTGTTGCGCGACGAGGGCTTCGTCCGCTACGAGGGTCGCGGCGCGGGGGCACGCTGGATGGCAGAATAGCGTTGATGCAAATCTCGTGTTTTGTTCAATTATTGTTC
>CAIPEB010000116.1 GCA_903863885.1 uncultured Planctomycetaceae bacterium
CAAGGCGAGAAACCGCGATGCTAGCGGGAGTCTGGAGTCTGGAGTCTGGAGTCCGGAGTTTGGCATCCGGCAACTGTCTACCGACAACTGTCTACCGGCCCCTGACTGCCGCAGCAACCTGCCCGCGCACAAAGTAAGCCCGGTGTGCAACTCCACGCCGGGCTTATTGATTTGGCTCGTACGCAATCGCGACGCTCAAACCACGATGCTTATCATGGGCAGCCGCGATAACACGGGGAAACGCCGCGTGCCGGAACCGACAAACGACATATTCGCCCGATTCCGAAGCGTTCACTCGCCCGTATAAGGCAGCAAGGCCATAAACCGGGCCCGCTTGATCGCCGAGGTCACCGCATGCTGGCTCACCGCCGTGCAACCCGTCTTGCGACGGCTGACGATGCGACCGTGACGGTTGATCAGCTTCTTGAGCAGGTCTACGTCTTTGTAATCCACGTACATCGGACGAGGACGTTTTCCGTCGACGAACAACGGGTCCTTCTTCTTGGTTCGTGTACGTAACTTGTTACGCTTACGCGTCTTGTTCGGTGGTACCATAGCTCGCCCGCATCACCAAAATCTAAAACTTGCGGTCTCTCAAGAGACACGCCGACCACGATTCCCTAAGCAAGGAACCACACATTTTAGGTATCGGCAGGCGATCCGCAAGGTCAGTGAGGGAAAAACTTGGCCAGCGTCGATTCGGCCGGCGGGCGGGTCACGAGCGATACCACTACCAGCGTGAGGGTCGAAGCCGCCAGAATCGCAACAACCGGCAGCATCGGAGGAATCGCCCATCCGCCGCCAATCGCCAAGGCGGTCTCTGGGAAAGCATATTTCGCATCCTGCCCAAAGCCCGAGCGATAGAACAGCCCCCCCCAGGTCACGAAGGTCACCGTCACGGACGCGATGGCGCCGGCCGCCGTGAGCCGCCGCCAGTAAACGGACGCAAAGACCAGCGGGAACAGCCCCGTAAACCCGCTGAATGACCACAGTCCCAGATCAAAAATCGCTCGCGGAAACAGGCTGAGCACGTAAGTCAGAACCAGAATGCCCGTGATGAACAGACGCGTCATCACCACCACCTGGCGGTCCGTGAATCCACTCCGCCTGCGGTAGTGCACCACAACGTCCTCGGTGAACATCGTACCCAGCGCGATAATCTGGCTATCGAACGACATGCTCGCCGCCAGCACGCCTGCGGTCAGCAAGCCGGCCAGCAATGGCCCCGCATGTTGAGACACGAGCATGGCAAGCACGCGGTTCTCGTCGGTGTTGGCAGGCACACCGGACATCGGCGAACTGGCCCATACGCCCAGGGAAACGCACGGCAGCCACAGAATCATGATCAGGATCGGGTAGGCAACGATCGGCAGTTTGAAAGCACGCGCACTGCGGGCGGTCAACCAGTTCTGAAAAACGTGAGGGAACGTGGCGACCGAAAGCGGGATAAACAGAAAGGAAAAGTAGATCGGTTTGGGAATCCTGGCCCGCGAGAGATGCGATTCCGAGGCTGCCATGAACGCTCGCCGCATGTTTTCCGCGAGGCTGTCCGTTCCCCCGAGCGCGCGGGCAATGATGACAAACGTCGCTATGCCGAACGACACGAACAGCAGCGTCTGAAACGCATTCGCCCATGCCGTTCCACGCATACCGCCGAAAATCACATAGGCCAGCACGACGCCACTCACAATGGCCGAGGCAAGCGGGGCCGGAACTCCGTAACCCGACTCGCGAAACCAGCCTAATTCGGCAAACGCCCCCCGCGTCACGCCGCTGACCACCGCCCCCGAGCCAACGACGCCAAGCAGCGCATAGGACACCACGAGTCCGACGAGAAACGGAAAGAGCAGCAACCCGATCCAGCTATTGTCGAGTCGCTCGCGGAAAAACTGGATCTGCGTGGTGTAGCCGTAGCGTTTTCCGAATGACCACAGCGGAACGGCGATCAGAAAGAAACACATCGAATGCACGATGCCGCTTGCCGAGGCCAGCATTCCGTACACGCCGATCCCCAGCGTGTAGGAACGTCCCGTCGAACCGACCAGCGCAAACGCGGTCATCGTCGTGCTGAACAGCGACAGCAACAGCAGGACCGGCCCCAGCGAGCGGCTCGCAACGAGATAATCGACCGCGGTTCCGCGAAAACTGCGATTGGCCGCGTAGCCAATCAACAGCATCAGCCCCAGATACGCGAGAATGACGCTCAACTGCATCATGCGCAGGACTCCGTCTCCGCGCCCGCGATAGCGTCGGCCTCATCGTCAACTTCAGCCGCCGTCGGCCAGCAAAACGTGACCAGCATGAACCAGACAACCGCGGCCATCACTGATATACCGGCATGCCATGCCAGTCCAACGGGCAGAACGTTGAAGACGAGCGACGAGTCGTTCCACTGCCAATAGTCCTGGTGCAGGACGACCAGCAATCCGAGCAGGCTCCAGGCCAGGTATCGCATGTCGCACTCCGAAATCGACAGGGAGATGCGTGGCGCGGCATGTGCCGCGACCGCAGACCGCGCGGTATGCTAACGCCAGCCCCTCTGCTGACAAGTCGCAGCCTCGCGCGACGGGAGCCCCACATATGAGCGAACCTCTCACGAACGGGCGAACCGACGAATCTTCACTCGCTCGCAATACACAGCCGTTCTGGCCGGCGTTGTCCGTTCTGCTGGTCGTTCTGGCCATGGCGGTCACGCTGCGACTACAGGGCCGGACCTGGTTCTGTGCCTGCCAGCACTTGATGTTCTGGTCTTCGGATGTCTGGAGCCGGCACAACTCTCAGCATCTGCTGGATCCATACTCATTCACCCACCTGTTGCACGGCGTTGTGTTCTGCGGCTTGCTCAAGTGGCTTGCGCCGCGATGGCCAGCGGAGTGGCGATTCACGTGCGCCGTGGCGATCGAATGCCTATGGGAAGTGCTTGAGAACAGCCAGATGGTCATCGAACGTTATCGCGCGGCCACGGCGGCCATCGGCTACGAGGGGGACTCCATTGTGAATTCGCTCGGCGATTGCCTGGTCTGCGCGCTGGGCTTCGCAGTTGCCCGGCGTCTCGGTTGGACGCGTTCTATCGTGCTGTTCGTTCTGATCGAGATCGTGCTGCTGTTCTGGATCCGCGACAACCTGACGCTCAACGTCATTATGCTGCTCTTCCCGATCGAGGGCGTAAAAGCCTGGCAACTCGGCGGTTAACCCCTTTTCGGCGTACGCGAAATTTCCGCTTCTGTTCGATCCGGGGCGCTCTGCTATCATTCCGGCGACTTTTTCCTGACCCCCAGTATCTTCTTCCCTCCAACCAAGGCCATCAAATGTCCTCCGCTTCCCCGCCTCGCAGCGAGTCCCGTTGGACACTTGTCGCGATGTTGATCTGCCTGATCGCGGCAATTGGCTTCGCATTTGACATCTACGAATTGCTCTTACTGCCACTCATCGTCCGGCCGGCGCTATCCGAACTGCTCGGCGCCGAACCCGGTTCGCCGCTGTTCCAGATGTGGGTCGGGCGATTGTTCTACATCCCGGCGTTTGCCGGCGGCATCTTCGGGCTGCTTGGCGGATATCTGACCGACCGTCTGGGCCGGCGGCGGGTGTTGACGTGGAGCATTCTCATCTATGCGGTCTCCGCATTTTTTGCCGGTCTCTCCACCTCCATCTGGATGCTGCTTTTCTTCCGCTGCACCACGTTCATCGGAGTCTGCGTCGAATTCGTCGCAGCGGTAGCGTGGCTGGCTGAGTTATTCCCCGAACCGCAAACCAAGGAACGGGTGCTCGGATATACGCAGGCGTTCTCTTCGGTCGGCGGATTGCTCGTGGCGGTTGTGAATGGACTGTTGATCCAGTACGCGGCCAAACTGCCGCAGCTGCACGTCCCGGACTGGATGCTGTTGGGCGGCCAGCAGATCACGGGGATCCACGCGCCGTGGCGATACACGCTGATGTCCGGCCTGATTCCTGCGCTGCCGCTGCTCGTCATCCGCCCATTCCTTCCCGAATCCCCGGTATGGCAACAGAAGCGATCTGCCGGACTTCTGAAACGCCCGCGGATCGGCGAACTGTTCTCGCCCGAGTTGAGGCGAACCACCATCGTGACAACGCTGATGTTTGCCTGCAGCTACGGTGCTGCGTTCGGAGCGATTCAACACATTCCCCAGATCGTGCCGGGACTGGCCAGCGTTAAAGCCAAGGTTGCCGGCGCAGTGAGCGAGGCCGCCAGGAAGACGCCCGAAGTTGCGAAAGACCCGAAGCAACAACGGAAAATTGCCGCTCCGATCGAACAGAAGGTCGCGTCGGAATACACCAAGATGCAGGAGATCGGCGGGCTTGTCGGGCGATTCCTGCTGGCCATGCTTGCCGTGATGATCGTCGGCCGCCGGATCCTGTTGCGCTGCTTCCAGATTCCGGGACTGCTCGTCGTCCCGCTGGTATTCTGGCTGTTCCTGACGATGGACAACCAGCATTTCGTCTCGTTCGACCTGAGTGCCGTTTACCTCGGCGAACTGCCGATCACATCCGTTACCGTAGGCGTTTTCCTGGCAGGCCTCTTCACCGTCGCCCAGTTCAGTTTCTGGGGCAACTATCTGCCGCGGGTGTACCCGGTCTACCTGCGAGGAACGGGCGAGAGTTTTGCCGCCAACATCGGCGGCCGGATGCTCGGCACTTCATTCGCCTGGGTGACCGCCACCCTTGCCACCTCGATGACGGGGAATTCGCCGCCCGAGAAACTGACGCATGCGGCCGCTGTTGTCGCGTTATTCGTCTGCTCCGCGGGAGTCGTTCTCAGTTTCTTCCTGCCCGAACCCGCAGCCGAAGAACTGCCGGATTGAAGCCAAGCTCGAGATCAACCCGATCCCGCGAACTCGGGGTCTCATCGGGCCGAGATGATCTCGAGCAACTCGACGGCCGGCACCGTGTTGCAGTAGATGAGCGCGGTTCGGCCGTAACAGGTCGCAGCGTCGCCCAGTTGAAGCAACTGGCGCAGCAATTCGCCGGGCGCGATGCTCCAGAGCGACAGCAGCCGTACCTGGCGCAAGACGTCGTTGTCGATCAGCACGCGCCCGAGCGGATTGAATTCGCCGAGCAATTGCGTTCGCGCGGGCTGCGGCAGGAACATCAGGTTCAACCGGCAGATGCCGTATTGGACAACGCGGTCGGAGCATTCGCACTTCAGGATCGAATCCCGCGCGTAGTGCGTCTCCGCGACGAGCGAGCGCACGACGTGCACTTCCATTTCGCAGCGGTAATGATCTTCCAGCGCAATGGTCATGTGGTGGTCGTGCCACAGGAGATTGCGGGGCACATCGGGCAGTTCGGCGGGCTGGACCTCGCGAAACGTTCCCAGCGCATCGAGGGAGGGATGGAAGAGCTTGACCAGCACGTCCAATTCAGGTGTGACTCGCTGAGGCGACAGCCCCCGTGCGAAACTCATGGTGTGGGCTCGTGCGAAAAAGTCCGGAGACCGGAGTCTGGCGTCCGGAGAAAGACAAACATCCATCTGACGACCGACTACCGACTGCCGACCACCGGCATCCGGCCACTGGCGTCCGCGTTTTCATCCTGAGCGTTGAAGCCCCTTCATGTCAACTCCCTGCGGACCACCTCGGATTGACCGATCCGCTCCGTCGGTTGGCCGCATCGTCTCATGAGGGCAGACCGGGGGGCCACGCCGGAAGAATCTCGGACACGATGCCCAGCGGCGTCTCCTCCGCGGGAGGTTCGAGCACCATGTCGATCAGGTAGTACAGCAAACGGCGCAGCTCGTCAGGTTCCACCGCGTCAGCCGCTGCTTTGGCACGTTCCTGGTGTTTCTCCACCAATTGCCGGGCCCGCATTTCGACCCCGGCTCGACGATACAACTGGCAGGCCCGGCGCACTCGCCAGTCGTCGCTTCGGTCTCGAGTCTCGGCCAGCGCGATCAACTCCATCTGTTCGGTGGCGGACAGCGACTCCAGCGCCATGGCCCACAGCACCGTGGGCCGGCCGCTCAGCACGTCCCCGGCGGAACCGCGGCGATTGGCGCGATCGCCGTGCCAGTCCTTCAAGTCGTTGAGCACCTGAAAAGCGACTCCCAGATTGCGTGCGAACTTGCGGAACGGCTCCGCGTAGGCATCGGCCGGACCGGCCAGCCTCGCGCCGCAATACAGCGCAGCCTCAAAAGCAGGCGATGTCTTGAGCGAGTAGATTTTCAGCGCATCCAGCGGCGACAGACGTTTGTCCTTGGCGTCGCGCCACAGCAACTCGGCCCCCTGCCCTTCGCACAGCCGTGTGTGGGCATCGGCCAGACAGTGGAGCAGATCGGCGACTGCCTCGGCACCCAGTTCGCCGGCCTCCTTGGCGACGAGCCGGTAGCCCATGCCGATCAGATAATCCCCGACGTTGATCGCCGTGGGAACGCCCAATCGCCGGTGCAGTGTCTCTTCGCCGTACCGATACGAATCGTCGTCCTCGATATCGTCGTGGATCAGCGACGCTTTGTGGAAACTCTCGATGCACATCGCCGCCTTGAACACGGCATCGGGAAACGCCCCCACATGCTGTTCGCCGTCCGGTCCGGTCCCGCGGCCGCCCGTCACGGCGTCGTAAACGGCCAGCGTGATGAACGGGCGTGAATACTTGCCGCCCTTCATCAGAAAGTCGTAGGCAAGCGACTGCGTTCCGGCGATCGGATCGATCGACGTGATCGGCACGCTTTCCGCGCGGTCCGCCGCCCGCCGCTCGCGCAACGGCAAGCCGATGCGGGCCAACTGATCCGGCTGAAATAACCGCGAGGCGGCACGCATCAAATGCACGTACGTACGCGTCGAAGCGACCGGCTCGTCTTTGACGACGCTCAACATCTCCTCGACCCAGTCGCGATCCACCGAGGTGTTGCGGCAATCGTTCGAGTGCAGCGGCACGGCCATGCAGGGAATGCCGGCCAGCAGGATCTTGTCCAGCGCTTTCTCGAGCACGTTCAGGCAGGCGACGCCCACCAGCGCATCGACCTCGCCGCTCAAGATGATCTTCATCACGATCGGCGAGCCCTCGGCCACCAGCACCCGATAGCCAAGACGCTCGGCGACGATGCGATAATCGCCAATCTCGCAGGCCGTGCACGTTCCGCAGTCGAGGCCCGTTTCGTCGTAGACTCCAGGACAAGTTTCGGCGTGCCGCAGACAATGCGGCAGAAGGCACAGCCTCCGCGACGGCGGCACGACCGCGACCTGGTCTTTCCAGAACTCGGAAGCCAGCATCACCATCGTCCAGCCCAGATAGCTTTCCGCCTGCCCGAGCCCATCGAGAATCGATCGAGCATGAAACTCCATCTGAGTGCGATCCAGCGGAACGGATTTGTCCAGTTCCACGGCGTGGCGTACGCAGGCATCGCGTATCAACTGCCGCAGCTCGCGGGTTTCGGGTGCTTCTTTGATGTGCGGGACCCTGCGCGGCGTCTGTGCGCGGGACTGCAACCCCGGCACGGAAAGAGCCGGATCGTTGCCGCGAGGTTGTGGCGACGATGCTGTTGCCAAATCAAAGTCCCTTGCTGCTGCTCACGAACAAGACGGGGATCGCCGGTTCATGCCGCAAGACGCGGACGGCAACCCGATATCAAGGCAAGACAAAAAAGCGGAAGTCCCTCGCTGCTTCATGCACCGTCGTCCGTCGCATGCGTCACGGCGTTCGCAACCGCATGCGCAACCGGCTCCAAACCAGAATCGCTCCGAGACGCGGCCGCCCCCCGATACCGCACGGCATGTCCCAATGCGGAAACCGCGAACACGACCGGATACAGCCGTTCATAATACCACAGCTTGGCGAAGTAAAAACCGATCGGCGTCGAATCGGCAAAACGTCCCGATTCGACCGACTCGACCAGCCACTCGAGGCCCCGCTCGACGGGTCCCTTATCGAACGGCCCCCGCGGCAGGGTCTCGTCAAACGGAAGCAGTGACTCGACGGCCAGGCTGGTTTCTTCGACGCTGCTGCGAGGTCTCCCGGGGCTTGAGCCGGCGGCACCGCCTCCCCATCCTCCGTCCGAGTTCTGGACACCCGCAAGCCAGGCCGCGGCGCGGCGGGCTGACGCATCGTGCCGCCGATCGCAATCGCAGAAAGCCTTCAACACTTTAGCCGTCCCGTAAACGGGATTCTCTTCGGCGGGCACATCCTGGTTGCCGAACCAGAGCGGCACCCAGGAACCATCTTCGCGCTGCTGGCGTCCCAGGTAACGGAACCCCCGCTCGATGGCCGCGGAAGCCGCGACCGGCAGGATGTCCCGCCACGCGTGCAGCGCCCGGATCGCATGTGCGGTCAGATCCGCGCCGCTGCGATCAAAGGGGAGCTTGCCCCACCCGCGACAGAAGGTCGGCCACCCCCCGTCCGAGTTCTGCAGATTCAACAGCCACCGCGCGCCCGACAGCACCGCTGACTGGATCTCGGCACGCGACGCCTGCGCGGCAACGCTGCCGCGCAGCAGGCTCGCCAGCGCCAGCAGGGCTCCCGGAGTATCGTCCGCATCGGGCACCGCTCCGCTCAGATCCGACCAGCCCCAGCCCCCCGGTTCCGCGCCGGTGAACGGGTGCCGAATGCGGTGCTGACAGCTCAGCAGCCAATCCAGGCAATTCACGTCCTCGAGATCGCCGTCAGCCGCCAGTGCGTTGATCGCCAGCGACGTGTTCCAGGTCGCGAGATTCGTGTCGATCGGCCAACTGCCGTCGGGCCGCACCGATGCCTCGATGAATCGCAGCGCGCCGCAGCTGACCTCATGCTCGACTCGTCCCGTCGACGCAAGACTCATCAGCACGAAGCTCGTCAGCGGGACGGCTTCGAGATAACCGCCGCTGTGCGGCTGCATGCGTGCGAGCACCCTGAGGCTCGGCTCGATCGCGGCCCGGCGCATAACGCGGCGCAGCGGGTCCCACGGCGGATCGTGGTGATACTTCGCCTGGCCGATAGCCACCAGCGCGGGGATCGCATAACTGACCACGGGCAGCCGCAGGAAACGATAGAACGACTGCGGCAGACAGGCCGCCTCAAACGGAAGCGCCGATACCTCGCGCCAAGGCACCAGCCCCGCCAGAGCGGCGTTGGTCAGAATGGGAACCGCAAACGTCTTGTCCTTGCCGTACCGCGCGCGTATCGACGACACGCCGCCCCGCTCGTCCAGATACCCGCGAGCGCAGGCACAGACGTCGGGGTGCCGCTGCGCGTCCCCGTCCAGGTGCAGAGCCGCGAGCACGAGCATCGAGGTCGAGACATTCGAGTAACTGCGATCCGTGTCGCCCCATCCGCCATCCGGGTTCTGGTGCTGCAGCAGCCAGTCCACTCCGCGCCGCCTCAACGACGCCCGCACTCGCCGCGATTCGGAAGCCACCGGTTCCTTTCCATCCAGTGCCCGGTCAACCAGCGCCAAAGCGCTCACGGCCGTCGCGGTGGAAAGTGCGGAGGCCGACAGCTCCCCGACCCAATGCCCCTCGATCCGCTCGTTCCGCAGTCGGTCGCGCGCGGTCGCGTAAGCGGTCAGCAGACGCCGGTTATCCACCATGAGTTTCAACCACGCACGGCCAAAAGGGCTGCGGATGAAGGAGGGAATTTGAACGAGCCTGAATCGCTCCCGGCCGAAAAGTTTAGGTACGCACGATGGCGATGTCGAGCCTCGTACGGGGGAAACAAACGCAGGCCGTCAGACACAGACAAAGCAGGCAGAAACGACCTGACAGCAGCACTCGTACGGAAACAGCATGCGGAATCAACGCTTCAGCGAGGTTCCCAGCCTCCGCAGGCTTGCTCTAGAATACGGACTCAGTCCGCCAGACCGAGCCGCTGGATTCTGTCTGAGCGGAGATCTGTTTACCACACGTTAAATTTTCGCACGGGAATTTCGCAGGGATATCCATGTATTTGCGTCTTGCCAAACGTCTGCTGGTGGAGACCGACAAACGGCTGCTGTGGAAACTGTTCTGGATGCTGGGAGTCAAGGGTTATCTAGCCATCCGCAAACACAAGCAGCGGTTGAAACGCGGCGAGTTCTTTCCGCCGTATCTCTATATCTCGATCATCAACAGCTGCAATCTCCGCTGCCAGGGATGCTGGGTGGATGTATCGGCCAAGTCGCAGAAGATCGACGTGGCAGCGATGAACCGCATGATCAACGAAGCCAAGGCCATGGGCAATTCGTTCTTCGGATTGCTGGGCGGCGAGCCGCTGATGCACGGCGAACTGATCGAAATTCTCGAAACGCACCGCGACGTCTATTTCCAGATCTTCACGAACGGTCATTTCATCACGGCCGATCTGGCTCGCCAGCTGCGTCGCCTGGGCAATGTCACGCCGCTGATCAGCGTGGAAGGGAGCGAACTGGTAAGCGACGTGCGCCGCGGCGGCAAGCGGGTCTGGACCCGCACGATGGAAGGCCTGCAGCATTGCCTCGACCAGAAACTGCTCACCGGCGTGTGCACGAGCGTCTGCAAGTCCAACATCGACGATCTGCTCACCGACCAGTGGGTCGATCGACTGATCGAGATGGGCGTGCTTTACACGTGGTTCCACATTTACCGGCCGGTCGGTCCCGATGCGTGCAGCGAGTTGACGCTGACGCCCGAGCAACAACGGCGCGTGCGCCAGTTCGTCGTGGACCTGCGTGTGCGCAAGCCGATCATTGTCATCGACGCGTATCACGACGCGGACGGCAAGGCCCTCTGCCCCTCGGTCATCGGCTTTTCCCACCACATCAATCCGTGGGGCGACATCGAACCCTGTCCGATCATCCAGTTCGCGAAAGACTCGATCCACGATGCCCGACCGCTGCGCGAAGTGTTCAATCAGTCGGCGTTCCTGAAGGACTATCGCGAAACCATCGCGACTCACACGCGAGGATGCGTGGTGCTCGAGCGGCCCGACCTGATCAAACAACTGGTCCTGAAACACGCGGCCAAAGACGCGACCGCGCGCGGCACAGCGATGCAGGAGGTCGAAGCCATGATCCCCCGCGCTTCCCAGTATCGCCCCGGCGACGAGATCCCCGAGCGAAGCCTGGTCTACCGCATCGCCAAACGCATTGCCCTGCATGAATACGGCATGTACACGCGGCACTTCCGCAAGGAACAGTGGCGCGATCCGCTGGCCGACGAGCACGGCTAGTCGTCGGGAGTTGGGAGTCCAGAGTCCGGAGTCCAGAGTCCGGAGTAAGAAAAATACCCATCGGACACCGTTCCGGGTGGCACCCAGAGAAGGCTATGTGAAGAAAGATGTTCGACGGCACGTACGATCCATCCCACGGGTGGACGTGCCACCCAGACGGACGACAGATCGGTAGTTCACTTGCTCCGGACTCCGGACTGCTCCTCACCGCGTCGCATCGAACGTCGGCTGCGGAAGCAGCCTCGAGCAGCTCTCGGCCTGTTCGTCGGAGAGCCCTGTCCGAGCGCGTGCGGCCGCGCGGAACAGCGGCAGTCCGCGGCGCAGCGCGATGATCTCGCGCCGCGTGCGTCCCTTCGGCGCATCGGGCCACGGTCCTCGCTGTACGTCGAGTTCAAACAGCGCCGGGACGACTTCGCGCATGTACTGGGCATAGGCCGGGTTGTCCGTCTGCAATAGGAACAAGCCGCCGGGAACAAGACGCCGCCAGACCAGCAGCAGAAACTCGGGCGTGATCAGCCGTTTGTCGTGGTCTTTTTCTTCGTAGTACGGCTGCGGGTGGTAGCAGTGGATCTCGGCAGCGCTGTGCGGCGCGATGTAATCAACCAGCAATTCCCTGCCGCCGGCCACAGCCAGGCGGATGTTGTGGAGCCCGCGTTGATTCGCGCGCCGCGTCGCGTACCGGATGACAACCGGCAGCGTATCGACGCCCAGGTGATCGCACTGCGGCCGCCACAGAGCGCTGCCGATCAGATAACGGGCATTGCCGCAGCCGAGGTCGAGCACCAGCGGCGCGATGCGCCCGAACACCAGCGACCAGTCCGCGGGCCGCGTTTCCGGCAATCGTTTGAGGGCCGTACTGGCCCATTGCTCACGGTCCAGGATCTCGCCCGGAAACGGTACGCCGAATTCTCGCTCGATTCGTCTGCGACGCTGCCCGTCCACTCGTTCGCCTCGCCCTGGTTCCGGTTGCAATTGCCGCGCCGCTTTGCCTCGCCCCGCAGGGAAATGCGACGGGTTTATTGCGGTTATTTCGCGGATTTCCCGCCTCGAAAAATCGACAGTGGTCTCGCGCTGCCCGCAAGACACATGATCACCCACGAAAGGGCCGTCGAGAAGGCCATGCCCGAAATGCGCGAGTTGCCTCGTGCTTGTGGCGAACCTTGATTTCGCTAAACTTGTTTAACAGTCAAGACTTTCGATACGGGGCCATTTCTGCGGCCAAGTCACGGTGCCCCCCTGTCTCGGTGATTTCCATCTGAGGAGCCTTGCGATGCCTGTTCCGATCCGGGTTGGTTGGATGCTGGGGATCAGTCTGCTGGCACTGGGCGTCGCCGGCTGCCAGAAGAAGGCGGCGGAAGCTCCTGACATTTCTGCGCCCAAAGTCACGGTCGGCCATCCGGAAATGCGGGAGCTGGTCGACGAGGACGAGTTCACCGGCTGGCTCCGCGCGTCGGAAACGGTCGAGGTGCGGTCGCGGGTTCGCGGCCACATCAAGCAGGTGCACTTCCAGGACGGAGACATGGTGAAGAAGGACCAGTTGCTATTCGAACTGGATCCCGATCCGTTCCAGGCCGAGATCGACCAGAACAAGGCGCAGGCCAAAGCGCTCGAGGCCCAGAAGACCGCGGCGGAAAAGGACGTCGCCCGCTACACCGAACTGGTCAAGTCCGGCGGAGCGACGCAGCAGCAGTTGGAAAAGGCCAGAGCGGATGCCGAGGCGTATGGAGGGCAGATTACCGCCAAGATGGAGGAGGCCAAGCAGCACGAACTGGATCTGAAGTACTCGCGCATCACGGCTCCCATTTCCGGAAGGATCGGCCGTGCCTTGCTGACTCAGGGCAACCTCGTCAACGCCGGCGGCACCGATCCGTTGCTGACGACGATCGTCGCGATCGACCCGATTTTC
This sequence comes from uncultured Planctomycetaceae bacterium, assembly GCA_903863885.1. GTDB lineage: Bacteria > Planctomycetota > Planctomycetia > Pirellulales > Pirellulaceae > CAIPEB01. Next base: position 13,016 of record CAIPEB010000116.1, read on the forward strand.
GCCTATTTCAACATCGACGAGCGGTCGCTGCAGCGATATCAGAAGAACACCCCGGAGGCGTCGAAAGACCAGAAGATCAAGACGCTGCGGGAGCAGAACGTGCTGTTTCACTTCGGCCTGGACTCCGACGATGGATTTCCCAACGAGGGCATCCTTGACTTTGCCGACAACAAGGTCGATTCGAGCACCGGCACGATCGAAGTTCGGGGAACCGTCAAGAACGACAAAGGCCGGTTCGCGCCGGGTTCGAGAATCCGGGTCCGCGTGCCGGTCAGCCTTCCTTACAAGGCCTTGCTCGTTCCCGATACGGCACTGCTGACCGACCAGACCGAAAAATACCTGCTCGTCCTGGGCAAGAACAACGTAGTGCTGCGGCGCAACGTCGAGCAGGGCAAACTGCTGGACGACGGCATGCGGGTCGTCATTCCTTCGTCGAAAGAAGGCGAGGGGGTCAGTACGTCGGACTGGATCATCACGCTGGGACTGTTGCGGGCGCGTGTGGATTATCCGGTAGATCCGGTCGACAACCAGGGCCAGCCGATTGGCAGCAGCAAGTCCGAAGGCAGCGGCCCGCCCGCGGGAGCAAGTCAGCCCGCGGAAAAAGGCGGGGCAGTCGACAAAGGCGGCTCGGCCGAAAGAAGTGCGCCGGCCGAAAAAAAGGGAGCCTGAGATTCTCGTTCAACGCAGCGATCGTGGTCGAGTGCCACATCTTCTAACTTCGAGAAAGCCTGCTCATGTTCGCCCGCTTCTTCGTTGACCGGCCTGTCTTCGCTACGGTGCTTTCGATGGTCATCGTCATCGTCGGGATGGTGGCCCTCACACAGTTGCCGATTGCCCAGTACCCGGAAGTCGCGCCGCCGACGATTCAGGTCTCCGCGATCTATCCCGGCGCGAACGCCGAGACCGTCGCGAGCACGGTGGCCACTCGTATCGAGCAGGAAGTCAACGGTGTGGAGCGGATGCTGTACATGGCCTCGCGCTGCACCAACGACGGCCAGATGCTCCTCGACGTGACGTTCGAACTTGGCACGGATCTGGACACGGCGCAGGTGCTGGTCCAGAACCGCGTGGCGATCGCACTGTCGGGTCTGCCGGAAGAAGTGAAGCGGATCGGCGTGATTACGAAGAAGAAGTCGCCCAGCATCCTGCTGTGCGTCAATCTGATTTCCGACAAGTACGACCAGTTGTATCTCAGCAATTTCGCGACGCTGAGCGTCAAGGACGACCTGGCGCGGCTCAAGGGAATCGGCGACGTCGCGTTCCTCGGCCCCCGCGATTACAGCATGCGAATCTGGATCGACCCGTTCAAGCTGGCATCGCGGCAGATGACGGCCACCGACGTGATCCGCGCGATCCAGGAGCAGAATGTCCAGGTCGCCGCGGGACGACTGGGACAGCCTCCGGTGCCGGCGGATGCGAAAGTGCCGTTTCAGCTGACCATCAACACGCAGGGGCGACTCAAGAGCGAGGAGGAATTCGAGAACATCGTCGTAAAGATGGGGGACGAAGGCCAACTCGTATATCTAAAGGACGTGGTCCGCGACAAGAAATTCGACGCGAAGGGACGCGTGATTCAAAAGGGAATCGAAGTCGGTGCCAAGAACTACGACGTCAACAGCTATCTCGACAACCAGCCCTCTGTGACGATCGCCCTGTTCCAACTGCCTGGCTCCAATGCGCTGGCCACGGCCGACACGGTGCGAGCCAAGATGGAAGAGCTGAAGAAACGATTCCCGGCCGGCATCGAATACAAGATTGTCTACGACACCACGGTGTTCATCGACGAGTCGATCCACGAGGTTTACAAGACACTGTTCGAAGCCTTCATCCTGGTATTCCTCGTCGTGCTGATCTTCCTGCAGGATTGGCGGGCCACGCTGATGCCGATGATCGACGTGCCCGTGTCGCTGATCGGCACATTTGCCGTGATGGCGCTCCTGGGATTCTCGCTGAACAACCTGACGCTGTTCGGGCTGGTCCTCGCCATCGGAATCGTCGTCGACGACGCGATCGTGGTGGTGGAGAACATCGAGCGGTGGATGGCCACCGGCCTGCCCCCGCGCGAAGCGACCATCAAGGCGATGGACGAGATCACGGGCCCCGTGATCGCCATCACGCTCGTCCTCAGTTCGGTGTTCATTCCGACGGCGTTCCTGGCGGGAATCACGGGCCAGTTTTACCGACAGTTCGCCCTGACGATCGCCGCCTCGACAATCATCTCCGCGATCAACGCCATGACGATGGCTCCGGCCCGGGCCGTAACGCTGATCAAGCCGCACGGGCACGGACACGAAGGCGAACGCGAGGCGTTGCCGCGTTGGGGCTTCGCACTGCTGGTCGGTATCCTGGCCTGCAAGTTCCTGTCCCCTGTCATCATGCCATTGCTGGGCCTTGCCCCGGGCGGTCACGCAGAAGACGCGGAGGTCGTCCATGGCGCCGCGACCGCATGGCTCGACTGGGCCGCTTGGGGCGGCATCGTCGCCGTGATGTGCGTGCCGGGCTGGTTTATCGCGCCGGCTCTCAACAAGGTGCTCAACAAGTTCCTGGCCGGGTTCAACTGGGTATTCGACCGACTGGCCGGCGGCTACGGCCGCATCGTTCGCGGACTGCTCCGCGTCAGCTTCATCGTGCTGTTGATCTATGCCGGACTCCTGGCCCTGACCGGACTGGGCTTCCAGGTCATTCCCAAAGGGTTCATCCCCGACCAGGACAAGGGCTATCTGGTCGCGAACGTGCAGTTGCCGGACGGGGCCAGTCTGGAACGATCCGACCGGCTGGTGACGGAACTCAGCAAGATCACCAAGGAGACCAAGGGCGTAGCGCACGTACTCTCCATCCCGGGTTACTCGGTCCTGTTGGGAACGAACATCAGCAACGTCGGCGGCATGTTCATCATCCTGGACTCGTTCGAGAAAAGGAAACACGATCCGGAACTGAGCGGACCGAAGATCGCGGCCGAATTGCGGCGGAAATTCGCGGCCTACCAGGAGGCCACGATCGGCGTGTTCGGCGCTCCGCCGGTGGAAGGCGTCGGATCGACCGGCGGCATCAAGCTCCAGGTGCAGGACCAGCGGGGAGCCGGTTTGCGATCGCTGCAGGAAGCCGTTGAAGCGGTCGCGGCGGAAGCCCAGAGCCGCCCGGAAATCGCAGCGACATTTTCCACATTCAGCGTGTCGCAACCGCAGCTTTACGTGGAAATCGACCGCCAGAAGGCCAAGGCCGAAGGCATCTCGCTGACCGAGGTCCACAATACGCTTCAGGCATTCCTCGGCTCGGTCTACGTCAACGACTTCACCTTTCAGAATCGAAACTGGCAGGTGAATGTCCAGGCCGACCCGCGGTATCGCATACGCGTCGAGGACATCGGAAAGCTGCAGGTCCGCAATGCCGATGGCCACGACGTGCCGCTGGCATCGCTCATCAAGATCAAGAACGTCGCAGGCCCCGCCGTCGTGAACCACTACAATCTCTATCCCTCGGCGGAAATCAACGGCATCCTCGCGCCGGGAACCAGTTCACGGCAGGCAATCACGGTCTTCGACGAAGTGGCGAAAAACCAATTGCCCACGACGATGGGCTACGAATGGACCGAACTGAGCCTCCAGGAACTCGTCGCGGAAAAAGACGTGCTGGCAAAACTCGTGTTTCCGCTGGCCGTGCTCTTCGTCTTCATGGTGCTCGCCGCCCAGTACGAAAGCTGGTCGCTGCCGCTGGCCATCCTGCTGATCGTGCCGATGTGTCTTTTCTCGGCGCTCATCGGCCTGTGGGTGATGCAACTGAACAACGACATCTTCGCACAGATCGGATTCGTCGTGCTCATCGGCCTGGCGGCCAAGAACGCGATTCTGGTGGTCGAGTTTTCCAAACAACTGGAGGATCAGGGCAAGAACCGGGTGGAGGCCATCGTCGAAGCGTGCCGTGTCCGACTGCGCCCGATTCTGATGACGTCCTTCGCGTTTATCCTCGGCGTCGTTCCCCTGGCACTGGCCAAAGGCGCCGGTGCCGAAATGCGGGTTCCACTGGGCGTCGCGGTCGTGGCAGGCATGCTCGGCGTGACGTTCTTCGGACTGGTCTTCACCCCCGTCTTCTACTCGGTCATCATGTGGTTCGCCGGCGGGAAGAAGCCTGCCCCGGATGCGAAGGCTGAGCCATCCGGCGATCCATCGCACGGATAACCGCAATCCGCTGAAGTCAGCCCGCGACGCGCCGGCGAGGTCCTTCGCACCCCGCGTCCTGTGCGTACGCGCTTGGTCATCAAATCGCCACACCAACCGGTCCAGCACGGACCTGCACTCCGCTCGTTGCGGCTCTGCCCGCATCACCGGCGGATGGCGGGCGAAGCCATTCGGGGGCCCCTCTATTTCCGCCCCCCCCTTCTGCTGCCGCCAACACGGGCACTTCACCCGAAAACTCATCCCAAACTACGCAGCATCAAGCCGCTTGACGTCTGACTTTTCCGACAGGGCAACATCGTCCCAGAAAACGGACTTTTTGCACTGCGTGACAAATTCCGGGAAGCCGCAACTCTCCGGATTGGGCGGCTTATTCTCTGAGACGCAACTTTCCGGACTGGGTCACCCCTTCTCACTATCGCGACTTTTCAGACTGGGATGCCTGAGACCAGCGCAAGAAATGAGTCCGCATGATTGTGACGGTTTTGACGATGGAACGTGTGGTAACGGATTTTTCGTTCCCTTAATGCGGGGATGAATCGGACAATGTCCACAGCGGCCAGAATCAAGAACGGTCACCGAGCGAGGCCTTTACAGTCGCGCTGGGTACTTTTATTTCGGCGGGCCGTCCTGATCGCGGCGGGGCTCCTCCCGCTCGCCCTCGGCGGCTGTCGCCTGCAGGAATGGGCTCACAACGGATACAAGGTCGGCCCGAATTATCTCCGGCCCGCCGTGGCTGTATCTTCGGAGTGGATTGACTACGAGGACGACCGTGTCAGCACGGACCGTCCCAACCTGGCGACATGGTGGACGGTCTTCAACGATCCGACGATCGACGAACTGGTGCGGACAGCTCTGCAGCAGAACCTGGACCTGCGGGGAGCCGGCGCCCGCATCATGGAGGCGAGGTATCGACGGCAGATCGCCGTGGGCTCGCTGTTCCCGCAGCAGCAGTTCCTGTCGGGAAGTTATGCTGCAATCAAGCAGTCCGGCAGCAGCGCTTTCACACCTCCGCGGTTGTGGTTCGATAACTGGGACAACGCGCTCAACGTATCGTGGGAGCTGGATTTCTGGGGTCGATACCGGCGCTCGATCGAATCCGCGGATGCCATCCTGGATGCATCCGTCGAGAATTTCGACAACGTCATCGTGCTGCTGCTCGCTGAAGTGTGCTCGAGTTATGTGGAATACCGGTCGTTCCAGCAACGTCTGGTTTACGCGCACAACAACGTGACGGCGCAGGAAAAGTCGTTGGACATGGCCCAGAACAGGCTGAAGGAGGGCGTGGCCACCAGGCGGGATGTGGAGCAGGCCCGCACGATCCTCGAACAAACACGTGCGCTGATTCCGGCGTTTGAGTTGGGCAAGCGCGTCGCGGCCAATCGACTCTGCGTTCTGCTCGGAGGTCCGCCCCGCGACCTGGAGTCCGAATTGGGCGAAGCGCCGATTCCGGAAGCCGCGCCTGAAGTAGCCGTGGGCATTCCGGCCGACCTGGTGCGCCGCAGACCGGACGTGCGGCAGGCGGAACGGGAGTTGGCAGCGCAGAGCGCCCAGATCGGCATTGCTGCGTCAGACCTGTATCCGCACATCACGCTCAACGGGAATTTCGGGGTTGCAGCGGAGAAGTTCGGAGACTTGTTCGATTCGCCCCGCAGCCTGGCCGGAGCGGTCGGTCCGGCGTTCCGCTGGGACGTGCTGAATTACGGACGACTCCTTTCCAATGTCCGCGTGCAGGATGCGCGCTTCCAGCAATTGGCTTACGCCTATCAGCAGACGGTGCTCGATGCGGGACGCGAAGCTGAGGACGGCATCACCTCGTTTCTGCGAAACCAGGAACGGCTGAAGAGTCTGACGGCGTGTGCCGATGCTGCCAAGAACACTCGCGAGATCACGTTCAAACAGTACAGCGAGGGGGCGGCGGACTTCACGGCCGTCTTCATCGCCGAAGCGGAACTCGCCACGCGGCAGGACCAGATGGCGGCTTCGCAAGGGGATGTCGCACTCAGCCTGATCTCCCTTTACCGGGCGCTTGGCGGCGGCTGGGAGATCCGCTTGATGAATCCGTCCGCCACGGCGGCCGGCGATTCGGACGCCACGGAATCGCGCGAATCGGTTCCCGCTATCGCAACTCCGGAGCAGCCATGAGCAGGACACTGTTGACGATCGCCTTGGTGATCGCGTGCGTTTCATGCGTATCCCGTTCAACGGCCTGGGCCGAGGACGGCAAGCCGGCCTTCCCGCGGGTCGCGCCGCTCCTCGGCAGCCAGCCGTTCTGCTGTGTCTGCCCGGACGATTACTGTCGCAAGCCGATGCCATGCATCCCCTGCTTCTGCCGATGCGGAAGCTGCGACGACTACTGCCGCAAGCCGATGCCATGCATCCCCTGTTTTCAAGGGTGCTGGTCGTGCGACGACTACTGCCGCAAGCCGCTGCCGAACCTGTGCTGGCCCGCGCCGTGCAGCAACGTCTGCGTCAACTCCTGCGGTCATTGCTCGACCTGCAATCCGGCCGGTGCCAGCCAGACGGGCAACCCGACTCGCGCAAAGAAGCGCACGGCGGTGAGGAGTTCGGGGACGAGCAATGTCGCGGCCGCGCACATTTCCTCCGACTGACGCCGTCGGGTATGGCCTTGCCGGCCGCGTCGCGGTAGAAGTTGGTTTTGCGCGTCGGGGTGCAATCACTCCAGGCGCGCAAGCAGGCGTCCGCAGAGAACTCCCGATCCCACTCCGCCGGAAGGGCAGCCCGCAATGGCCACATCGGAACAGTTCGTGGAAGTACCGCAGCTCGGCGTGCCGCGGTTCACATCTCCGTTGAATCGCTCGGATGAGCCGAACGCGGAAATCGCCGCGTTCGTGCCGGACACGGCCTATGTGTGTTCCAGTTCCGAGGTGCCGGCGACCGGCCCCCAGTTGTATTTCCAGAAGGCCGGGCCGCGCAGAACCATCTATTTTGATCCCCCGCGAACCCGGGCTGCGATCGTGACGTGCGGCGGGCTCTGCCCGGGTCTTAACGACGTGATCCGCTCCGTGTATCTCGAGCTGAGCATGAACTACGGGGTGCGCGACGTTCTGGGGATCCGCTACGGCTACCAGGGACTCAACCCGCAGTCGGGCGAGCCCCCGGTAAAACTGACGGATGATCTGGTCGAGGACATTCATCGCGAGGCAGGCACGATCCTCGGCTCGTCGCGCGGCGAGCAACCCGCCCCGGTCATGGTCGATTTTCTCGAGGCGGAGAAGATCAACATCCTGTTCTGCGTCGGCGGCGACGGCACGCAGCGAGGCGCGCACAGCATCCAGGAAGAAGTCTGCCGACGAGGGCTCGACATCGCCGTGGTCGGCATTCCGAAGACCATCGACAACGACATCATGTACTGCGAACAGTCCTTCGGGCTGGTCACTGCGGTTGCCGTGTCGCAGCAGGTTCTCGACTGTGCGCATGCGGAGTCCAAGGGCGTTCCCTACGGCGTCGGACTGGTGAAACTGATGGGACGCGAAGCCGGGTTCATCGCCGCGGCCGCGACGCTGGCCAGCCAGGACGTTAACTTCACGCTCGTCCCCGAATTGCCGTTTAGTCTCGAAGGCGAGCGAGGCTTTCTGCCCGTGCTGCTCGACCGGATGCGGAAGCGCCGTCACGCCGTGGTGGTCGTCGCCGAAGGCGCGGGCCAGCACCTGATGCACGCGGACAAAATCGAACATGACGCGTCGGGCAACGTGAAGTTCCAGGACATCGGGCCGTTCCTCAAGCAGAAAATCCTCTCGTACTGCGAAGCGAACGGCTTGAAGATCGACGTGAAATACATCGACCCGAGTTATGTGATACGCAGCGTACCCGCGAACTGCGAAGACAGCATGCTCTGCGACCAGTTTGCCCGCAGTGCGGTGCATGCCGCGATGGCGGGCAAGACCGACGTGCTGATCGGACGGGTGAACGCCCGGTTCGTCCACGTCCCGATATCGATGATTTCGGGAAAGAAGAAACGCATGTCGCTGGACGGCGAACTGTGGGCTTCCGTACTGGCCGCGACCGGCCAACCCAAGAAGTTCTCATGAACGGATTCCGCACGGCGGCGCGAACGGGCGCGGCGGCGAGTCGAGCTGTGACGGGCAGGATCGACTGAGGCAGAGCGAAGGAATAACCTATTCAATTCGCCGGTTGCTTGTGAGCGAGCGATACGACAACAAATCAATGTAACCGGCAACGCCTGCACGTTGGCCGACGATGCAGCGCAGTGTCCGATCTGGCTCTGCCAGCGTAGACTGCATCACACTGTTGCCTTCTGTTTTGAGTGGCACTGGCTCTGCCAGTGGAATCGGTCAAACCATCGAACACACACCGTTTGCCCGACAATAACGGCCTGATTTCCGTCGTCTCCATCCAACAACCGGTCTTCTGACCGAGGCACGTCTTCCTGTGTGCCAACCAAATCATCAGGTGTTGTATTGTCCGAGAGTCCTGTCGGCATTGCCACTTCGTTCTCTGGACGATTATTTGTCTCGCCGGCCTTCTCTGGATCAGGATACTTGAGGTCGTTGGCAACGCCCTATTTCACTGGCACAGCCAGTGCCACCCAAGCGAATTGGTCAACTTGTTCTTTCGCTCTGCCTAAGTCGTCGGTGCCAGGTCGGCCAGTTGTTCGTAGGTGCGGGCGCCTGAGCCGCCCTTCCCGGCGGACGCCAGTGCAATCTGGTAGAGCTTCTGGCCGCAGGGAGTCGGATACTCGCCGGTTATGCACGCCTGGCAGAGTTCGCCGGCCGGCAGATTGATTGCCCGCGCCACGGACTCGACCGGCAGGTATCGGAGGGAATCCGCCCCCAGATCCCTGGCCATTTCCGCCTGAATCTCGGCAGTCAGCGTGCCGTCCTTGATGAAGGCGGTGGCAAACAGCTCATCGACGCGCGACATGTCGATTCCATAGAAACAGGGAGCCACGATGGGCGGGCAGGCGACCCGCACGTGGATTTCGCGGGCCTTGCCCAGTTCGCGGATGCGGTCGAGCAGCACGCGCATGGTAGTCGAGCGGACGATCGAGTCTTCGACCAGGAACACGCGTTTGCCTTCGAGTACCTCGCGCAGCGGCGTGTATTTGGCCTCGGCCTTTTTTCGCCGCCCGCTGCTCCCCTCGATGAACGTCCGGCCCGAATAGCGGTTGCGGATCAGCCCTTCGCGGGAGGGCACGCCCAGTTCGTAGGCCATCGAGTCGGCGGCCGCCTTGCTCGTGTCGGGAACCGGCACGACGATCGTGTCCTTGTCAAGCGGCACCCGGCCTTCCTCCGCTTCCAGCCGCGCCAGTTCGGCACCCAGCGCCGTGCGGGAAAGATACACGCTGCGGTTGTCCAGCGTGCTGGCCACGTTGGCGAAGTAGATCCATTCGAAGAAGCAGTGGGCGCGCCGGTCCGCCGAGGCGAAGGGCTCGATGCGCACCTTCCCGTCAATGATGGTGATGGCATGCCCGGGCGCCAGCGACTTGATGGCCTCCGCCGAAAAGCCGAGATTCAACAGGGCGACGCTTTCGCTCGCCGCGGCAAACAGGCTGCCGTCGAACGCATAGCACAACGGTTTGATGCCCAACGGATCGCGTGCCACCATCATCTCGCCGCGGGCATTCAGGTAGACGAGGCTGTAGGCACCGTCGAATCGCGTGGCGACCTGGCGCATCACGTCGATCAACTCCGGTCGCCGGTCGCCCGACAACTCGCGGCTGATCTCGTGCATGATGATTTCGGTATCCGTTTCCCTGGCCAGATGATGGTCGCCGTCGCTGAGCAGACCGTTGCGGAGATCCTGGTAGTTGGCCAGCTGGCCGTTGAAACCGAAACTGAACCACTTGTGCTTCTGCAGGTGATGCCGTTCAAACGGCTGCGCGTAGCTCCGGTCGTCCGCGCCGCAGGTTGCATAACGAACATGCCCGATTCCGGCCATCCCCGTATACTCGTGCATCAGGCGGTCCGCGTCGGCGCGGTGCGAGAGCCGAAAGACCTCGTTGACCGTCCCGATCTGCTTGTACGTGTCGATCAACTGATCGCGTTGCGGGTTGTAGGTCGTAATGCCGGCGGATAACTGGCCGCGGTTCTGGATGTCCAGAAGCATGCGAGGCAGCAGGCGGGATGCCTGCTCGGAGGTTATCTCCGCGCATATGGGGCTGCACGGCACCCCGTTGAGGTGATAGATCGCAACAATGCCGCATTCATCGTGGAGTTCGCTCATGCTCCGATTCTAGGCGTGGCTCCCGGCTTTCTCAAGGAACCGTGTTGTCGGATCCAACGCTGTCCGTTAATGTCAACGCGTGGATTCCCGGAGATCGCTGCCTGCATCCGCGGAACGTAAATCGATGCGGCAAAGGGACCTGCTCCTCCAGCACCCGTGGCAGACGAAGGGTTGGCGGCGCGGGAACGGAGATTTTTCGGCAGCAAATTCCTCGCGGCATTTTCAAGACAACGGAGAAGGAATGACGGATCTGCTTCGCCAGGAAATCGTGGCGGTAGCCCAGACGATTGTCGTCAAAGTCGGCACGCGCGTCCTCACGCACCCGGATGGCACGTTGAACGAAGAACGCATCGCGGCTCTGGCCGAGGAGATGAGCTCGGTCGTTCGATCGGGTCGACGCGTCATCCTGGTCAGTTCCGGAGCGGTCGGCGCCGGCATGAGCCATCTGGGGCTGGCGCAGCGTCCTACCGACGTCGCTCAACTTCAGGCAGTCGCGGCCATCGGCCAGACGAAGCTCATCGAAACCTATGACCGGACGCTGCGCAAGCACGGTCGGCATGCCGCTCAGGTCCTGCTGACGGCGGACGATCTGGACGTTCGAGCACGGTATTTGAACGTGCGGAATACGCTGCTGATGCTGCTGCAATTCGGCGCGATTCCGATCATCAA
>CAIPEB010000117.1 GCA_903863885.1 uncultured Planctomycetaceae bacterium
GCTTGGCTGCGGCGTCATCACGGGCCCGTTGTAACGCCGCTTGTGTCCCGGCAATCTGGCCAGCAAGTTGATCCCGCGCAGCTTGTTTGCTTGCCGCGAACGGGTCGTCGGCTTCCGGTGCACCATAGATTCCGGCGCCGAGTTCATCGCGGGCGGTCTGAATTCGCGTCCGCAAGTCATCCGCTTTCGTAGCGTTGCCGCCCTTCTCAGCTTCAGCGAGTTGATCTTCCATCAGGGAGATGCTTTGTCGCTTCGCCTCGAATGCCCGCCTGTTATTCGCCTCATCCATCTTTCTAAGATCCACCCCTAGGATCTTCGCCATCGCATCCCCAATTGGGCCCTCCTGTTTTGCTAGATCAAAAATCTTGTCCGTGATCCACGACGTTGCCTTGAGCCACGTCTGCATGATGATGTCGGCCGCGCCAGTGAACGTGTCCACGATCCCCTTAGAGAACGATTCCCAAATCAGTGATAGCCCATTGATGGCTTGCCCCCAGGCCCCGGCGAAATCACCGCTACCCAAGAGCCCCACGATGTTGCCTAGCGAATCACCAACCAGCGATTTCAGCACGTCCAATCCCTGCGCCGCGACAACCTTAAGACCGGCGAACGCGATAGCCAGAGCATCGGATAGATTGCCGTTTTGGATCGCCTGAGCGATCCCGCCGAACGCCGCCTTGACGGTCTCGACCATTGGGCCGAATGATGAAGAGAACCATTGCACAACATCCTGTCCGCTTTCGGTATACTTCGCCCACCACACTGCCCCGGCGACAAGAGCCGCCGTCACCAGTCCAATAGGTGATGTCAGCAGAGCGATTGCCGAGCCCACAGCACCGATGATTGCGCCGGCCGCAGTCAACACGAAGCCGAGCCCCCATACGGCGGCGCCGAACGCCGTAATTGCCCCGCCTGCGGCAACCACTCCCAACGCGATCTTCGCCGCCGTCACAATTACCTGCTGATTTTCCTTCACCCAGTTGATTGTGATCGGCACCAGTTCTTGCACCCGCTTGGCGAACGTCATCAGCGGCTTTGCCACTGCGGCCCCAACTTGGAAGGCGAGAGCAGATACCTGAGTTTTCACCTGGTCGATTGCGTCGCCCAAATCGTCGGCCGCCGCCGCGTCCTCAGTGCTCATTACAATCCCGAGTTCGCGGGCCTTGGCACGAAGTGATTCCAAGTCCGAAATCATGGGGAGCAGTTTTGTTCCGCTCCTGCCGAAATACTCTTGAGCCTTGGCGGCCCGCAGCATCGGGTCTTCGATGGCAGCGACTTCAGCAGCCAATCGCGAAAACGTCTGCTCTGCCGTCTCACCTGCTCTCGCGAATCCACCCTTCGCGATTTTCTTCATCGCGATTTCAATGTCATCCAGCGTGGCCCCGGTCTGCTGGGCTGCAAAGCCGAGTTCAGAAAGAGCCTCAATAGAAAGCCCGGTTCGCGCCGCCGCGTCAATGGCAGACCCGCCCATGTCCACGTAGGCTTTGACGGCTCCAGCCAGCGGGGCGAGCGCCGCAGTTCCAGCCGCAGAGATGGCGGCTCCGGCTTTCATCACGCCAGCCCCGAACGAACGCATGGACTCGCCGGCCTTTCCAAGCGACTTTGCAAGAGCCTTGGTCATGTCGTCCTTGAGGAATAGGCTCACGAACGCCCGGCCCGCCATCACGTCGCTTTTACCTGCCATTCGTCAACCTCTTTTTCAGTGCCGCCTGCTCTCGCTCAAGTTCCTCGCGTGCTGCTCGAATCGCTGGCGTGTCCGGAAGTGGATACGCCTTGCATTCGATGTAGGCCCCGGTTCGGATGAACCGCTCGCGATCGAATTTCCCGCCCAGGTGCGGCAGAATCGTCAGCCGCACTTGCTCGCGCCGAGCCTGGGCCATGAGCCACAGTTGTCTCAGTGAAATACCGCGGGCGATGACTCCGCACTCGCCGGCCAGCCGGTGGCAACAGGTTCCGGCGTCGCATCCCGGCCACCAGCAGATTCGTTGCCCGCCGAACTCTGCGAAACGATAGCCTCCTGAATCGCAGCCATCGCTCCCGCCCTCATGTCCGGCGGCATTGCACTCATGGCCTGCAACAGGCTGGCCGCCGTCAGCATGTCCGTCGTCTGCTCCAGGTTCGCCTTCCGCTTCTTCAAGTTCGACTGAATCGCGGACCATTCGCTCCGTGGGAAAAAATCAGCACCCTCGGTCAGCAATGCCGCCCGCCCTGCTTGAATCGCTTCCCCGCGGAGTCCCTTGGCAAACTCTCGGCTATTCCAGTTGTGGGCTTTGATCTCGTCCCGGCAGACGACTGCCAGCACGCGGACGACGGCCCCGGCGTCTGTCTCAATCGTCGCCCAGCCGCCAGCCGATAGGTCCGCCAGGTCAACGCCAGCGTCTTTGCGGATGTCATCCAGCGCGAACGCGTCAATCGCTACTCGCCACTCCCTGCCATTTGAGTCCTCAAAAAACGCCATGCCTTTCTTCCTTTCGATTCCTTTCGTGTCAACAAAAACGCCCCGCCGCGCCGAAAGGTTAAAACGCGACGGGGCGCGGGCCACAGGCAGGCCAAGCGTGGGTTAGCTCGTGATGCCGGCCAGGATGTACAGCGTCCCGGCCGATGTCGAATCGTGAGAGGCGGAACCCGCTGTGATCCGGTTTCCGGTGAACACGTTCGTGTCCCCGGCCTCGATGTTCCAGACGTTGTTGACGCCGCCCAGCGCCGTTTCATGCACGAGGTCCACTTCCTTGATGATGGCGGACCCGGCGTCAGTCAAACTCAAGTGGGCCTTGGCACCAGTGTCGCTTGGGTTGCGGTAGAAAATCCCGATGATCTCCAACGTGTCCCCGTCGAAGTTGACTTCAACCGCGGTCGGGATGACTACGGTAACGGCCGTGCTCTCCGTCGGAAGATTGTCGCCGGCCCCTCCGTCAACCGTGACGGCGTTCGTCGCAACCGTCGCGTCCATCCCGTACCGAACACCCGCGGCCCAGTACACGTCCACTTTGCCGTTCACGATTCCGTGCCCGGTGCTCAGTGTCGCCACGCCGGTATCGTTGTCCGTCCGCGTGGTCAGTGTCCCGGTCTGCGCGGCCACCAGTGCGGTCAAAGACTTCTCCACAATGACGGTTCCTGTGAACGTCACTTCCGCCTGCTGGTCGGAAAACGAGTAGTTCGTCAGGAACGAAAAACTCTTGTTGGCTTGTGCTCTCGGCATATCTTCACCTCTCGGTCTTTCGTGAGTTGTGGTTAGCTCCAGTCGCGGCCTGCGTCGTCAGTCGGGTGCAAGGTGAAGGTGACTTGCATCCCTTCCTTCAGCCCGCCCGGGCTGTCGTATTCGAGATAGCAGTCACCGTCAAACTCCGTGCTGCCGCCGTTGATACGGACGATCTTGATGGCCAGCGGAGTCCCGGCGTCGGCGGCAACCAGCAGGGCGGCCATATGTGTGTCCGTGTCGTGATAGTGCATCACGATCGGCCCAGGAACCTTGGACAACGCCACGGCCTGCTCGGTCTTTTTCGGCAGCGTAGTTCCGCCCCCGCGGGTCGTCGATTCTACGAACTCCACCGGGTTGCTCATGCCGATGTCCACGACGTTCGGCGTAATCAGCGTGGCAGCCGTTGTTCCGGCCGTTCCGCGGTAAACCATCCGTTCCCAACCGGCTCGTTTCTTTGCCATCTCATTCTCCTTTGGTTAACGGGTGGTCGCTCAAATCGAGCTTCGCCAGTCCCGATGAAATCTCGCTTTCGCTCGCTCCAACGCTGGAGCCATGTACGGTCGCGCCGGGTACACAGCGGCCTTGCGTACCTTCCCTGTTTTCGTCTTGGCTGCCGTCCGCCACTTCCCACCGCCGAAAGTCCCGCCGAACTCGTGCATCCGGCCCACCCACGGCGGCAACCCTCCGCTGTTCAGCCGGGAGTAAGCCGGCCCCACAACCATTTCTGTCTTGTCCGCGTCGAACCAAATCGACCGCGCCAACCGGCCCCGGTGTCTATGCGGCGGCGTCCCAGGTTTCGACGGACCTTTCGCCCTAATGAAACTCCCAACCACGTCTTTCCGAATCGAGAAACCAGCGTGCCGCAGATTCTTAAACGCCGCCTTGTCCTTGGCCTGTAAAAGCCGCTTCGACGTGTCGGTGAATTTCGTTTTCGCGCCAATCATGCGGTCCCCGGCGTGATCTCGAAAACCTCTCGGCAGAGTCCGTAGTATTCCCGGTGCTGTGCCAATCTCTCGATGCTGTACGTGTACATGATTTTCGACGTACTCGTGATCCCGTCTCGCTCCGGGATCCACTCGGCAATCATCCCCAGATCCGCCAGCGTGATCCGCCGTTCACTCAGCGTGCCGAGAAAAAATGCGTGGATCGTTTCCAGCATCCTCGCCAGTCCGCTCAAATCGTCTCGCTCGGCCTGCTGGTCCTGGTCTTGTCCGGCCGCCCCGATCTTCCGCCGCAACTCGATGTCGAACGTTGCGACGTAAGCCATGTTCGTCCGGTCGTGCGGCAGGGCCTCGTCATACTCGCGCGGCACAAGCACCTTGACCGATGTTTCGTCCTCGTCAACTTCCTCGTCCGGCTCGCGGCCGATGAAGTCCCATTCCGCGGTGAAGTCGATCCCGTTGAAACCGCTGCCGCTATCCCGCTCTGTTTCCAGTGCGGTCACGATGCCTTTCGCAGTCGCAACGAGGATTGAATCAGCCACTCTTCACCCGCTTCGTTCTCACCAGCCACCGCGTGCCGTCGCCCCAATCAGCGGCGGCCTGCATGTTCTCATCCGGCACGATCTCCCACCGCGTTCCGTCGGCGTCGATGATTCGATGCCCGGCCAGCGGCAGAACAACGGCGCCGATCGTTCGCGGCAGGATCCATTCCGCATCCACGACGGAAAGCATGAGTCCATCGACCGACATCAGCGGAGATTGCGACTTCCGCTTGACGGCAGTTACATTAGCCGTGGTTGTGGCCCCGGCCTGGTAACTCACGGTCTGGCTGGCCGCGTCGTCTAACTGGCCGGCCAGCCAGGTCTTTCCGTCGGATAGAAACGACACGGGCTAACTCCTACCACGCGAGCCAGGTATTTCCTGACGCCGACAGGCAGACGATAATGACGCCCTTGCCGCTGACACTGGAAAACGCCGCGTCAGCAGATCCACCGTTGATGGCTGCCCCGCTCGGGCCGTACACCTTCAGGATCTTGTTGCTTACGCCGTTGCCGATGAACAGCACGCGACCGGTGACTTTATCGGCAACGTCGATGACCACTCCCTTAGTGTCGTCGGCGGCCGTCGTCGGGTAGATACTCCCGGTCCCGGCCGGCAGCGCACCGGCATCGGCAACCGTCGATCCGGCCGCCGCCGTCGATGCGCCTACACCAGCCACGATCTGACCGGAAATCGTCGTCGGAATCGCACTCGCACCGATCCCGATGGACGCCGTATTGCTCGTTCCGATGGTGATAGCCCCATCGGTTCCGGAGCCGTGCGCGTTGCCAGCCAGGATGGACACCGCGCCACCGTTGGCGTTGCCCGCCGTTCCGGCACCGCCAGCGATCGCTACCGCTCCGCCCGTGCCGCTCGTCGCGCCACCGGCCTTGCCGGTGATCGTCACGGCACCGCCAGCGCCGGTTGCCCCGGGCGTCCCGCCCGTGATCGTCACAGCGCCACCAGCGTTACCGGACGTGCTGGACGGACCACCGGCGATGGCGATTGCACCGCCCTGAGCCGCCGACACACCGGTGATGGCGAGCGACGAATCCGAGCCCGTGATGTCGTCCGCCGTGCAGCTCCCCAGGGTGGTTGCCACCTGGAGGAACTGGTTCAGCAACACATTGACGTAGCTGTCGGTGGCCGCGGTCGTCTCGACGCACTTGCCGATGCAGTTGTTGCCGGTCGCGGTCTCGGTCGCAGCCCCGGTCCCGGCGGTCCCGAGAACCGGGTTGCC
>CAIPEB010000118.1 GCA_903863885.1 uncultured Planctomycetaceae bacterium
GGCTCTACGTATACCTGCTCATCGAATTCCAGTCCAGCGTCGACCCCTACATGGCCGTCCGCATGCTCGCCTACCTTGGCCTCCTCTATCTGAAACGCCCCGGGTTTCGTGGAGGCCCGGTGGTGTGAGTCAGACGGTTAGGGTCTGCTCGGTGAGTTGACGATAGTAGTTTGCCTCAGCTTCTGCCGGGGGGATATAGCCAATGGGTTCCAATAGCCGCTGGTGGTTAAACCAGGCCACCCAGTCCAGAGTGGCGAGTTCAATCGCCTCGGCGGTTTTCCAGGGACCGCATCGATGAATGACTTCCGCCTTGTAGAGACCGTTGATGGTCTCCGCCAGGGCATTGTCGTAGCTGTCGCCCGTGCTGCCGACCGAAGGCTCAATGCCGGCCTCGGCCAGTCGCTCGCTGTAGCGGATCGAGACGTACTGTGAACCGCGATCGGAGTGATGGATGAGGGCGTCATCGCCCTGCGGCTGACGGGCATACAAGGCCTGCTCCAGCGCATCCAGCACGAACTCGGTCCGCATCGACCGGCTGACCCGCCAGCCCACGATGCGGCGGGCGAACACGTCGATGATGAAGGCGACATAGACGAACCCTTGCCAGGTCGAGACGTAGGTGAAGTCGGCCACCCAGAGCTGATTGGGGCGCTCTGCCCGGAACTGCCGGTTGACGCGATCCCCAGGACATGGCGCGGCCCCGTTCGGCACGGTGGTGCGGACGGCTTGGCCACGCCGGACCCCGCGCAGACCCCGTTGGCGCATCAGCCTGGCCACCGTGCAGCGGGCCGCTGCGAGGCCTTCCCGCTGCAGTTGCCGCCAGACCTTGTCAACGCCGTAGACCTGCCGATTGGCGTCCCAGATGCGCTGGATGTGACGCATCAGGATCTCATCGCGTTGCGCCCGGGCGCTCCGGCGTGCAGGATCCCGTTGCCGCGCGGCATGGCGCCGATACCCGGAGGGGGCGATCTGTAACACGCGGCAGATCGGCTCGACCCCCAAGGTCTCCCGGTACTGGTCGATGAACGCCCACATCACTTGAAACGGCGGTCGAGCTCCGCCTGGGCGAAAAACGCGCTGGCCAACCGCAGAATCTCATTGGCTTTGCGCAACTCACGGACCTCCCGCTCCAGGGCTTTGAGTCGATCGCGCTCGGCCGTCGGGAGGCCCTCACGCTGACCCGTGTCACGCTGATGCCGGCGCACCCAGCGACGCAGCGTCTCTGCCGAACACCCCAGGTTCGCCGCAATCGAAACGATCGCCGCCCACTCCGAGGGATGCTGTTCCTTGGCTTCGAACACCAAACGCACGGCACGCTGCATAACCTCGGGGGAGTACTTTTCTGTTTTCTTCATGGCTCCATTCTCTCAAGTGAGGGAGCCTCCTCAAAACCCGGGGCGGTTCAGTGTTCCTTCGCAGAGCCCGCCGTGCCTGCCGGGGCGACTGGGTCTTGGGGGTCCGGTAATGCGGTTCGACGTCTCGGACATACCGCTGATGGTCCAACTTGGCGCGAATCCGCTGAAGTTCCCCGAAGGTCCA
>CAIPEB010000119.1 GCA_903863885.1 uncultured Planctomycetaceae bacterium
GACGTGGTGCTGTGCTTGCAGGTCTTGGAGCACTTGACCGAGCCGGCGGCGTTCTGCGGGCCGCTGTTTGAGCACGCGAGGCGGGCGGTGATTATCAGCGTGCCGTGGGGCTGGCCGGCTATCGCGGAGCCGAGCCACTTGCAAGACCCGGTTGACGGCCCGAAGTTGGCCAGTTGGACCGGGCGAGAGGCGGACGAACTGCGGATCGTGCCGGGCTGTGGACCGCGGGCGGTGGCGGTGTATCGGATCAGTCACGACGTGTCCGGATGGTCAGGGCTGCTCTAGCCGGCCGCCGCGAGCGCGAACAGCAGCACGCCGCCGATCGCGAGCCCCGCAAAAATCAGCAGACAGCCGAGCCCCATGAGCCCGCACCCGCAGCCCTGGATGGACTGGCTGAGCGATTGATTAGCCACCACAGCACCCCCTGACTATCACCAGCACAAGCCCCGCCGCAGCCATCCAAGGCACCATCCGCCAAAATGCCATTCCCAGACCCTCCCGCTACGCCTGACGCGTCCTAATCAGCCGCCCCGCCCGACAGCCGATCCGCGGCCGGACGCTTGGAGCTGGCCGCTACGGCGTTGGCAAGCCGATCCGGCGACCGTGCGAGGATCTGACGCACGGCGGCATCCACGATTGCCGACCGGCTTGCCCCCGTCTGCTTGACGGCTGTTTCCAGCCGATCTGCGACTGCCGCCGAAGTCGAAAACGACAGCCGGACGGCCCGACCTTCGCCGGGGTACGCCTCCGGGCGTCCGAGTTTTGCCTTGGATTTTCCCATGTTTTCCAGCCTCCGAAAGGTATTTTAGATTATTTCGGAAAAATTGTCCACAGGCTATTGCATTGTTTCCGAAACTAGTCTAACATACGGAAGGTGAATGACACAGCAACCAGGCCCCGCAGGGCCGCAACCGGAGGATGAGACGATGACGCGAAAAGAATGGGAAGCCGAAGTGATCCGAATCGAGCCCCGCTGCCAAAAAAGCATCGAGTGCTCCTCGATGGACGAGGACTACGATGCCGGCATGACGCCGGACGAAGCGGTGTGCGAGTGGCGGCGACGGAACGCCACGGGGAAGGCTGACCGTGCCAACGGATGCTGATCTCACACAGCCGGCCCGGCGGCAGTTTTCCCGCTCCAGGCGGGGCGAAAGGACAAACGATGACCACCAAACCGCAATACAAAGTCACGCTATTCCGAGTCGGAGTCGATTATCGAGCGAAGTATTTTCGCACGGTCGAACTCGCCAGAAAGTACGTCGAAAAGTCGCAAACGTGGGGCGTCTGGCTGACACCGATACGAGCCGAAATTTTGGAGCGTGGCGAGCCGACAGACTTTGGCGGCGGGCGATGGAAAGACGCGTGGGAGGTGATCGAGACGCACAGTTGGCTGAGCGGATCGCATCAGGTGTACGTCCGGCGCGAGCCCCGTGAAGCGCGAGAGCGGAAAATGCGTGAGTATTACGGGCGTGAGTGCCGCGAATTTTCCGCGGAAATGCAGGGCACGAGATAGATTACCCCCAGCCGGCCCGGCGGCATCACTTCCCCTCGCCGGGATTCGAGGGGA
>CAIPEB010000120.1 GCA_903863885.1 uncultured Planctomycetaceae bacterium
CCGACTTGGAATTTGCGGTGCATGTCGCCCCTCAACTACATGGCTCGCCGGTGACGTAACGTGTGCCGTCGGCCATCAAGCCCGTCGGCACGTAGACGGAGCCGGTCACGGCGTCGGGGTAGATGTTGTAGACGGTAATCTCGCTGTCGGTTTCGACGATTTGCCGCTGGCCGGCCGTGGCGGTGTCCGCCAGGATGCAGACGGTACAGGTTGCCGAATAGATCGTGGTTCCGCTGCGGGCGTCGATTCCGGCCGATGGCGTTTTGACCAGCAGGTCGCGGCCGTAGGCGGCGTTGTCAGATACTGGGGTCTTGTGCCCGAACGTCCTATCCCACCAGTCCGCCACGCGGACGAATCGTCTCCACTGGTCGAGCGGAATTGTTTTCTGGCCCTTGGTGGGCATCTTCATGGTTGGCTTGCCTCAGAATCCGAAGATGGTAGCGAACGCGGCCCGCTCATAGACGCGCTGGATGTAGACGAACTTCTCCTGTTGAACGTCCTGGCCGGTGACCACGGCGGTTTTGGTGTGGATGTCGATCAGGTCCTGCCCCTCTTTGGCGATCCCGGTGATTGCGCCGACGGTCAAGCCGGTCCGGTTGCGGCTCATGGCGAAATCGAACGTGACGGCGGCTTTCGGGTCCGCCGACAACGTAGTCTTGCAGTCGTACCCAAGAAACAGCACTTCTCCGCCCGGGCGGTTGTGCCACTTGACGCTGTTGACCAGCCCCACCAAGTCCTCCCAGTAGTCCATGAGGTCCTCGGTGACGATCCCCCGCTCGAAATTGAACGTGTAGCTTCGCATCTGGACGGGAACCGTGATTTCCGCCCCGGCCCCGTCCTGCCCGATGATGACGGTATCCGGCGCGCCGGTCCCGTACTTGGCGACCATCGATCGGCTGCTGGTGATATGGACGGTTCCGCCAGTCGTGCGGCTCTGGATCTCGATGCTTCCCGGCATTCGCGGCGTCGGACCATACGGGCATGTGACGTACCATAGCCCGGCCCCCTGCGGTTTCACCTGAATGTCCTGCAGCCAGCAGAAATTGAAGTAGACGGGGACACGTGCGCCGGCATAGGCCAGCACGTCGATGGCGTCACTCAGCCCGATCAACTGGTATTCGAGCGTCCCCTTTCCTTCCACAAGGGACCATTCCCGGCTTTCCGGCTTTTCGTCAAAGATGATGGCCATTAGGCAAAGCCTCCTGTCCTCGCAAACGCAGCCATTTCGCGGTAGGTCATGTTGGCGGTGTTGGCCATTTCTCGCAGCAGCCGAACCTGCTCCTCGCTGAACTTGGCGATCTTCTTCTGCGGGTCGGCGGCCCCACGGCCCACGGAAAGCTCGATGGCGGCGGCAGAAAATCGCGTCGTGCTGGCGGTCTTGGTGCTGACTGCGAAGTCCTGCTCGCTCGGCTTGGCGGCGTCTGCGGCCTCACGGGCGGCCTTTGCGGCGGCGATTGCTTGGTCCAGGGCCTGTTGGTTGGCGGATTGCTGGTCCTGGGTAGCGTTACTGCCTTCGCGTGCCAACTCAGCTTGCCGACGGCGCAGTCGCTCGATTTCGGTTTCACGGGCCAGTCGGTCACGGTCGGCAGCGGTTTCGCGCTCGCCACGGCGGGAGATCAAGGCGTCTTGGCGGGCCTGCTGCGCGGCGGCAGTGGCGTCATCG
>CAIPEB010000121.1 GCA_903863885.1 uncultured Planctomycetaceae bacterium
CAGGGCGGGTCAATCTACTGGACGCCGAAGACCGGCGCGTTCGAGGTCCACGGTGCGATCCGCGACAAGTGGGCCAAGCTCGGTTGGGAACGCGGCGTTCTCGGATATCCGACCTCGGACGAAACCAAAACACCCGACGGAGTGGGACGATTCAGCCATTTCCAAAACGGATCGATCTACTGGACTCCGTCCACCGGAGCCTTCGAGGTTCACGGCGCAATCCGCACCTACTGGGCCAACGCGGGCTGGGAACGGAGCTGGCTCGGATATCCCAAGTCTGACGAATACAGTTGGAACGGCGGCCGTCGCAGCGACTTCCAGTCCGGATATCTGTTCTGGACTCCCGCGCAAGGTGTGCAAGCCTACCGCTACTGAAGATTGCGAACGACCGTCAAGACACAATCAGCCCGGCATGGCGGATGCGGCATGCCGGGCTGAATTCGTTGCACGAACTGGTGCGCTCATGCGGAGCGTTGGGAATTAACGGAACGCGGCGTAGAGGATGCCCCCCAGCAGGCCCAACCCGATCGTAAGTGCGATCATACCCAGAATCCACGCCGTCCAAAGAGTTCCGCGCGATGGCCCCGGAGCGATGATCTCTTCGATCTTTCCTTCGGCTCGCATTCGTTCGAGGTACTCGGGACGTTCGTGTCGCATCTCTTCTTCGCTGACCAATCCGGTCAGCACGGACATGTCCATTGGAAACTTGTCCGGTCGGAAATGGGTCCCGAAGAAATGAATGGCAAACACGAAGCCCGTCGCCAGCATCGCCAGCGTCGAGTGGAGGACCTTGGCCACATTGATGGCTTCGCCCGGGAGAAACTGACAGAAGAAACTCGGGAACCAGAGCACGAGGCCCGACGTGCCGATGAGGATGATATCGGAACAGGCGCCCCAGAAGTCGAACTTCTCCCAGTAGGCCCACCGCTCGAAGGTGGGTCGCGGACCGCGTCCGATGAACCAGCGTACCATGGCGATGAAATCGCGAAGATCACGAGGACCCGGCAGCGGCGAATCGGGCCCCCAAATCACGTCGATCCGGCGGATGCCGCGTTTTCTTCCGCGGCGATAGTAAAGCAACAGCAGGACGATGTACGAGAAAAAGGTCCCGAACATGGTGATCGAAAACAGGCGGTGCAGCAAACCGGTCGAACTGAAACCGCCGAGATAACTGGCCAGCTGGCGGCCCCATTCGTAGTCGCTGAACTTGAGCGGCAGACCGGTCAGCGCCAGACCGAGGAACGACACCACCATCACCGTATGGGCGATACGGTGATGCGGCATGAAGCGGATATAGGCTTTTTCCTTGGGATCCAACTGCTTTGCGCGGCCATGTTTCGCCACATCAACAAGTCCCCGCAGGAACCACACGATGGAGTGAATGCCGAACACGCTGAACACCGAACAGATGAAGATCAGCAGGCCTGTGTAAATCCAGTACAGCACCGGCGACTTCGCACGGTCGCGGTGGTTCGCGTGCGGATCAAAGGTGAGCAGGTTTGCGTTGGCGGACGGATGGCACTTGCGACAGGTCTCCAACCGGTTCACCGACGACAGCGTCGAAACCGGATTGCTGACAGGCAGGATATCGTGCGCGCTATGGCAATCCGCGCACTTCGCTCCCGGACCGTAGCCGAGATGCGTCAATTCGCCGTGCATGCTCTGTGCATAGCGGCTCGTCAGATCCGCATGGCAATTGCCGCAGCGAGCCGGCTCCTGATTGCGGAATGCAACCGACTTCGGATCCTGAAGGGCGTGTCCGACATGGCAGTCGGTGCAACTTGCGCGACGCTTGACGTCTCCGCCCGGCGCCGGCTTGCTGCTCACAGTGCCCGGACCGTCGCCTTGCCCGTGAACGCTCTTTCGCAATCGTTCCTCGACAAATCGATGGCAGGCGGCGCACGTGGTGGCGACGTTCGCCGTGTTCAGCGTGGATTTCGGGTCCTTCGCGCGGAGGATTCCGTGCGATCCGTGGCAGCTGGCGCAGACGGCCGAAGTCAGCAAACCGGCCTTGTCCAACCCCTTTCCGTGCACGCTCTGAGCATACGCACCCAGCGCAGCCTCGTGGCAATTGCCGCACAATGTGGTCTGGCTCTTGGCGAACACAGGTGATGCGAGATCCTTGACGGGCGGCATACTGTGCACGCTCTTGCCGTGGCAGTCGCTGCAACTCGGCTGTTTCGAGCCGTCCTTGCTGCCGTCTTTCCCTGCCGGGCCGTGGACGCTGGTCAACAGCGTCTCCTTGACCTGGGTGTGGCACTTGCCGCAGGTCTCGATCAGCTGGGAGGCATTGGTCGACGACTTCGGATCCGAGGCGGCTCGAATGCCGTGCTTGGGATGGCACGAACTGCAGGTCGGGGCCAGCTTATCGCCCGGCTTTGCCTGCAGGAATTTTCCGTGCACGCTGCTGTCGAACTGGGCCACATAGTCGACCTTCACCGCGGGATTGGTCTTCCGCATATAGTCGAGGTCCGAGTGGCACTTTCCGCAGAACTTCGACAACTCCAATGGTCCGCCGACCTTCCGAAAGCCGGCATCGGCCGCATGAGCCTCGCGCAGTTCTGTGGATCTCGGGTCGCCACCGTGGCAGTCGTGACACTGCAGTTTCTTCTGCCAGTGAATGTCGTTGGAAACATCGCTCAACGCGATTCTCAGGTGCGCCGTTTCACCTTCAAAGTTGTCGGAATCGTGGCAAAGAACACACGCGTTCTCTTCCGGCGGTATCTCTTCAGCTCGCACCGGCGGCGCAGAAGCGGAAATCGCCAAGAGTGCGGCCAGTATTCCACAACACAGTTCGACATTGCTCGCGATGGCAATATGCCTTCGAAGGCAGAGCATCACTGTTTTCCGTTCGCAGGTTAGGGGGCAGATTGGGGTTCAGCCGGCTTCGGCTCGGGCGCCGTAGATCCGGAATCAGGTGATGGAGTCGAACCGCCCGCGTTCTCTGCGGGGGCCGGCCCTGTTTCAGGGGGCGACTCCGCAGGCGCGGGAGGCGCATCAGCCGGTTTCTCCGCGGGCGCCGGAGCTTGATCGCCCGACTTTTCGGCCGGCTCCGCCGGCGGGTCCACCGGCTTTTCTGCGGGAGCGGCAGGCGGCTCAGCGGGCTTCTCCTCGGCGGGGGCCGCTTCGGTCGCGGGCTTTTCTTCCTCACCGGGCTCCATCGTTTCGGCTTTCGCGCCCTCTTCGGGTTTCTCGGATGCCTCCGCCGCTTTCTCCGAGCCCGGAGTCTCCGTGGACTCTTTCGACGCTGCCGCATCCTCGGCCGGCTTCGCAGCCGCCGGTTTGGCCGCCGAGGCCGCAGCGTCCTGAGTGACCGAAGCCCTCTTCGGCGGATCCGGCTTGGCCGGGAACGTCACCGCCGGCGGATCGATCTTCAACTCGCCGCAGATCTGCGTCAATTGACTGACGACCGACTCAGCCAAAGTGCTCGCGTAGTGACTGTTGTGGATGTCGTTGCCACCCTGCAACAGGTTCACATCCTGCGAGATTCCCTGCAGTTGAACACCAATCGCATCCTTCCGCTCGGCGCTCATTTCGGCTGACGCAATCGCGTCGCGAACTCTCTGCACCTCGGCGGGCATCTTGCCGAGTACGTCTTTCAGTTGCGAATGGTAGGTCTCCAACTGGACGGTCGACGCGGCGTCGTGACAAGCACTACAGGCCTGAAGCGATGCCTTCATCAGCACCGTCCCGGATGGCGATACTTCCTTCAACTGGTGGCAAGTCGGACACGCGATGCGCACCGCGGCCATGCCCATCAGCTTGGAGCCGATCGTGCGCGATCCGCTGCCGGTCAGCATGGCAACCTGCATCGCGTGCTGGTTCGGATGGCATGATTTACAGTCGGACGCCGCATGTTCGATCTTCAACGGATCCCGTGAGTGATCGATCTTCAGGTGGCACGAGATGCAGTCGACGCCGTGCTCGGTGATATGCTTCTGATGCATGAACGTGTGGTCGCCGATCTTCTTCAAGTCGTCCTCGCGACTGTGGCAGACCGTGCAACGTTCCACGGGCACTTCGCCGTTTCCGCGGATCAGATCGCCATGGCAGTTCGCGCAGTCGACACCTTTTTCGAAGGACAGTTCATGCGTGAACTTGACGTTTCCACCCAGGTCGTATTCCTTCGCCGGGATCTGGTGGCAGCGAGTGCAGGCTCCGAGCCCCTCGTTGAACTGGTTATCCTTGAAGTGGCACAAGTAGCAGGTCGTGGGCGTCACCGTCATATGCGACCCCTGCACGATCTGACTGTGGCAACTCGTGCAGCGGAGCTGCTTGCCTCGCCGCATCTGGCCCAAGTGCGGCGCATGATCAAAAGGAATACCGTGGAAGTTGACGCGACCCGACAACATCCGCGTTTCATGGCAACCCGAGCGGAGACAGCTCGCATCAGGCACCTCGGCCGACGGATTCGGGCCGGCGGTCGCCGTCACGTACTTGGCAAGCTGTACCAGACCGAGCAGTTTTCCCCGGACTTTTTCGCCGACGCCCGGCGGGAAATGGCACTTTGTGCAGGCGACGTTCGCATGAGTGGACTTCTGCCACGACACATAGTAGGGCTCCATGATGTGGCAGGAGTTGCAAAACTGGGGCCGAGAAGTGTACCAGCCCGAAACGCCGGTGAACAGCAGCGCGCACAGCCCGAATGCGCCCAGCCATGCCCCGGCGCGAAACATGAGCAAACGGATATGCGCGCCAAGCGTGCTGAGCGAGGGCGGTGCTTCATCCGGGCTGTCCGTCGGGTACTGGGGGGCCTGGCCCGCGTTGATTGGATCAGTCTGGCTCATAGGACAGGTGACTCATTGGTTACTTGCTAAGAACGGCCAGCAGAATCGCCACCAGCAAGAGGAGAGCGATCAGGATTACCGCGAGACCGAAAAGGAGCTGCGGCCACAGCCGCTCCCTGCTTGGAGTTGTCGTCAACAGCGCGTCGAGCCTGCCTTCGCGGCTCAGCCGGTTCAGGTACTCGGGCCGCGCGTACCGCATGTGGGCCTCGCTCGAAAGCCCCGTGAACAGTGACGCGTCCATGGGGAATTTTTCGGGCCTCATGTGCGAATTGAACACATGGATGAGCAGCACAAACCCGCCGAGCGAGAGCGCCACTTCCGCGTGGAACGTTTTGGCCACATTCAACGCCTGACCTGGAAGAACCATACTGAACACATGCGGGAACCAAAGCATCAATCCCGATGTCGCAATGCAGGTCACACCGACCCACACAGCCCAATAGTCAAGCTTCTCCCAGTACGTCCAGGATTCAAACTTCGGACGGTTGCCCAGCCCGATGAACCAGCGGAACATCTTCCCGAGATCACGGATATCCCGCATTCCGAACACCGGCGAATCCGGTCCGAACAGCCTCTTCCACAAGCTGACCTCCGAAGACCGATTCGCCACCAGTTTGTGAATCAGGCCAACCACATGGAATCCGCAAGCCCACAGCAGAACGACGGCAAACGTATGATGCCACAGGCTAATCGAACTGAAACCGCCCAGGAAAGCCGTCGTTCGCTGCGCCCAGGAATAGTTGCTGAACTTCAGCGGCAACCCGGTCGAGGCCAGTCCGATGAAAGAAACGAGCAAAAGGTAGTAGACCAAACGTTCGCGCGGCGCAATTCGGATCATCGCCGGCATCCCCGGTTTCAACCGCCGATCGCGTCCGTGTCGCTGTGTATAGTTGAACGATCGGGCAAACCAGACAATCGCGTGAAGTGCAAACAGTCCAACGCCGATCACCAGCAAAGTCCCGGCAATCGCGGTCGGGAAATATAGCCACGGATAGGCCTTGGCGTCATGCTCGTCCGCATGCGGGTCAAATTGAGCGAACTTCGTTGACGCACCGGGATGGCACTGGCGGCAAGTCTCCGTGCGGTTTGAGCCGGCTAAGGGCGAATCAGCCGATTTCACGGCGACGATGTCGTGCGCGCCGTGGCAGTTGTGGCAGGTGGCCGCCGGCTCGTAACCGATTTCGGTCAACTGTCCGTGCAGGCTCATTCGATAACGCTGCGACAGATCCGGATGACAGTTGCCGCAGCGATTCGCCAGGCTGACGCGGAAAGCTTCGGAATCGGGCTGCTGAGGATCATGCCCCTGGTGGCAATCTGTGCAAGTCGGCGTGCGCTGGGTTTTTCCGCCCGGCGCCGGGTGCTTGCCGATTGCTCCCGGGCCTCC
Organism: uncultured Planctomycetaceae bacterium; assembly: GCA_903863885.1. GTDB lineage: Bacteria > Planctomycetota > Planctomycetia > Pirellulales > Pirellulaceae > CAIPEB01. The sequence goes on from CAIPEB010000121.1 coordinate 6,172, forward strand.
TTCCGATCCGTGAACGCTCTTCTTCAGCCGTTCCTCGATGAAGTGATGGCACTTGCCGCAGGTTTTCGAAACACCGGCCATGCTGAGCGTGGATCGCAAGTCGGCCGCATAATAGATGCCATGAGAACCATGGCAATCCGAGCAGACCGCCGTCACCAGCAGTCCGGACTCTCGCAAGCCCTGGCCGTGAACGCTGCGATTGTAGGTCGCCAGATACTCCGTATGGCATCCCCCGCAGGTCTTCACCTGTTGATCAAGGAAGACAGGGGAGGTCGCGTCCTTGACCTTCTTCATTCCGTGCACGTCGGCCCCATGGCACTTCAGACAGTCGAGCAGTGCGCCGGTGCCTCGCTCCGTCTTAACGCCGGCCTTTTGGTGGACGCTCTTCCGCAAGTCAATTAACGGCTGACGGTGGCACTGGCCACACATTTCGCCACTATGAATGGGATTGGTTCCCGACGCCGGGTTCTTTGCCGACATGATCCCATGTTTGGGATGACATGTGCTGCAGGTGATGATCTTGTCTTTCGCTTCCGGCGGCAGTTTGAGCGTCTCGCCATGGACACTCGCCGAAAAGTTCGCCACGTGATCCGTTGACAGCTTGGACTTGTACTTCTCCATCACCTTGGCATCGCTGTGGCAACGTCCGCACGAGGCGAGCAGGTCAGCAGGAGAGGCGATCTTGCGGAAACCGTTGTCGGTGGCGTGAGCCTCTCGCACTTCCGTGGACTGCGGGTCGCCACCGTGGCAATCCGTGCAACGGAGCCCATACTGCCAGTGCACGTCGTTCTTTATCGCCTCGGGCGAAACGAATAAATGCAGCGTGTCGCCTTCCCAGATGTCACTCGCGCCGTGACACAGCACACACTGGTTTTCAACGGGCTGCTCTTCCGCAAAACCGGCCAGCGCCGGGGCAATTGCAGACGCAAGCCCCGCCAGCAGCCACTTTGTCAGGCTGTTCATGCAACGATCTCGCTTGCAACGATCTCGGAAGAAACCCGTCTGACCGAAAGACTTTCGGACGACTGTCGGAAAGCAACACCTCCGGATCCGAAGTCCGGAGCGAGATTGACGGGTTCGTATGAGGGGATGAGTAAGAGCAGACGGAAAACGAAGTGCCTGCCGCGCCATCGACAAGACAACGTCGCGACAGCGGCGGGCACTTCGCCCCATCGTTGGCCGATACGAATTACTTTTTCTTGCGCAGTTCTTTCGGCGTCGGCGATTCCTTGTGACCCTGGACCGAGTGGCATTCGACGCACACGTTCTTCGGTGTCATCAGCCAGATCGAGTCCTTGGCCGCCTTCGTTTGCTCGGGCGACAACTCTTTAACGTTCAACAGCGGCTTGCAGATCTTCTCGTGCTCGCTGCCCGGACCGTGACAGACTTCGCAGGTCACGCCGGCCAGATCCGCCGTGCTCGCCTTGTCCTTGAAACCGCTCGCCTCACCCAAACCGGTCGTGTGGCACTTCAAGCACGTCTGATCTTTCTGGTACTTGTCGGGCAACAATTCGAATGCCTTCGAGTGTCCCGACGCCTTCCACTTCATCTGTTCCTTGAAGTGGCATGACGCGCACCGCTTGGCACCCGTGTATGTCTGATTCGCCGGCGGCGCAGGTTCCGGACCGGATGCCTCTTCAGCAGCCGTCAACTTCACGACAAACATCCCCAAGCCGACACTCAAGACTGCGGCTCCGGCCAGCAGCCGAACGAAAGATCTGGTCATAGTCGCGCTCCTCCAAGGCATACAACGATGCGAGAACAACAGATACCCACACGAATTCACCCGCCTCCGCACGGAAATAGCCGAACTAAGCGACATTCGTGCAGGCCCTTCCTCGGGCCCCTAGATTGTGCCAGACAACCCTATAATGTCAACTAACGCTATCCTCTTTTTCACGCAGATATTTAACGCAATTTCCGCTGTGTAAAATCCCATTTACGGAAAAGCACGCAATGCGTCCGGCAAGCGACTTGGACGCAAGCAACGACCGGTCAAATTGAGCCGGTCATTCCGAGTGTGTCCCGCCTCAGGGAACTGTGTTCGCCCCTCATTAACGGGCGCTCCGGTTGATCAATCGACGAGTTCCTGCTCAATCTGCTCCAGCGTCTTGCCTTTAGTTTCCGGCAGTCGCCAGAGAATGAACAGGAAGCCCGCGACGCAAATCAACGCGTAAAGCCAGAAAGTCCCCGCCGAGCCAAGGCGACTGTTCAGGATCGGGAACGTGTAAGTCAGAATGAAGCATGCAATCCACAAGGCCATCACGGCCACCGACATCGCGGCACCCCGGATTCGGTTGGGAAAAATCTCGGAAATGACCACCCAGGTCACGGGCGCCAGCGACATTGAATAGGCGCCGATCGCGGCCAGCACCAGCAGGAGCATCGGCAGGCCCTGTACGCCGCGCAGGTAGCAGCCCCCCATTACCAGGTAAATCACGGCCAGTCCGAACGATCCGGCCAGCATCAGCACCCGGCGCCCCCCGCGGTCAACCACGGCCAGAGCGACGAGCGTGAACACCAGGTTTACCGAACCCGTCCACGCGATGTTCTTGAGCACATCCGAGATGTCGTATCCAGCCGCGCGGAAGATCTCCTCGGCGTAGTTGAAAATGACATTGATCCCGCACCATTGCTGAAACACGGCAAGCACGACGCCAAGCACAAGCACTTTGAACATGCGGGGATCGAGCAGATCTCGAAATCCGCCTTCGGTCCCCGCAACGTGCAGCGTGACCTCGATATCGCGCATCGCATTTGCGGCATAGGCGTTTCCGCCGACACGCGCGAGGATCGCGCTTGCCCGATCGCCCTGTCCTCGTTTGGCCAGCCAGCGGGGACTTTCCGGAACAAACAGCATGCCGAACAGAAACAGGACTGACGGAATTGCCGTCAGCGCAAACATCCAGCGCCATCCCTGCAGCACGTACCACGACGTCGCCATGAACTCTTCGCTCGCGCCGCGAGGCAGGTCCCGGACGACGTACCAGTTGACGAATTGCGCAAACAGGATTCCGAGCACGATGGTCAGCTGGTTGATCGACACCAGCACGCCGCGCATCGGCGCGGGAGCGATCTCGGCGATGTACATCGGCGACAGATTCGACGCCAGACCGATCGCCACACCACCCAGGATTCGCCAAGCAACAAAGGCCGTGAAGTTCGGCGCCAGGCCATTACCGATCGAGGTCACCGCAAACAACAACGCCGAAAAGAGCAGCAGCCGCTTGCGGCCGAACCGATCGCTCAGGCCCCCCGCCAACAATGCCCCGAAGAGACAACCCAGCAATGCGCAGCTGTTCGCCCAGCCGCGCGACGCTTCGCTGGTCAACTCGAAGTACCTCTCGAAGAAAGGCTTCGCGCCGCCGATCACCACCCAGTCGTAACCGAAGAGCAAGCCGCCCAGCGCAGCGACCAGCGAAATGGTCCACACGTATTTCAGATTGTAAGCCGCCCGAGACGGCTCCAGACCGGTTGCGGGTGTTCCCGACAGCATGATGTCCTCCGCCCGAGTTTTCGACGTTGACGACTGTGCGTATCAACAGACCGGAAACGAGGCGGACCATCAAGAGGCATCAACAAGCGATCCGCCAGCCATGAAAACTGTCAGCGTTGCTCAGGGCAGGAACAACTGATCGATGTAGCACGAAGCGAAATTCGGCTCGAGATTCAATTCGACGATTTCCATCTGGCCCGACAGTCGCTTGATCTCCTCGAGAGCTCCCGCATCGATCAGGGCGAGATAAGCGCCGGCCAGCGATGTATTGCCGACGATCTCGATCTGCGACGGGTCGAACCCCGGCAGGATGCCGCAGCCGATCAGGCTTTTCAGATCCATGTGAAAACCAAACCCGCCCGCCAGATAAACCGTGTCGATATCGCGGGGCTCAAGGCCGAATCTCGCCAGCAGGCAGAGGATTCCCGCAGCGATGGCCGCTTTGGCCTGCATCAGACAGGCGATATCCGCCTCCGAGACCACGAGCGGCTCGCCGCCGCGTCCCGTAGCCAGCCGGAATCCGCGACCGCGCGGAAGCACATGCATCAATTCGCATTGCATTCCGGCCGCCGTCATGCGCCCGGTTCGACCGATCAGATCGCGCATGCGGGCCTGTGCCACAAGATCCACGTAGCCGGTCCCGCAGAACCCGATCGGCAGCCCGCCCCCGATCACCTCAATCTCTGCCGTGAGCGGTTTCTCAGTCAACCGGACGTGGCTGATCGCCCCAGTCCCGGCGCGCACCCCGAAACTCATTCCCGCGCCCTCGAATGCCGGCCCCGCCGCGGTGGCGCACCCGATCAGATGCCCATCGTGAATCAAAACGATTTCGCCGTTCGTGCCGATATCCACCAGCAGACAGGGCTCGCGACGATAGATCATCCCGCTGGCAAATACACCGGCCGTGATATCGGCTCCCACATAGGCTCCGGCGCTAGGAAGCAGATGGGCCGCAGCGCCGGGAGCATACCGAGCGCCCGCTGGGGCGGAAGAGGCCGACCGCGAATTCGTCGCGAACGGCAGTTCCTCCATCGGCACACGAACGTAGTTGAGAAACTGAGGCGTGAAAGGAGCCACACCGAGCGAACTGGGGTCCGCGCCGGCAAACAGGTGCAGCATCGTCGTATTGCCGGCAAGGCAGAGCGTCACCACTTGCCCCCCGGATGAGCCCGCTTCGGCAATCAGCTGATCGATCAGCACGCCGATGCTCTTTTCAACAACGGCTTCCTGCAGTTCGCGAATGTGCGCCTTATCCTGCGTGCAGAGATTGATGCGGGTGACGACGTTATCACCCAGGGCGATCTGCGCGTTCAGCGCCGATGCCGTCTCCCTGACCTCTCCAGTGGCCAGATCGATCAGGCTGGCGACCACCGTGGTCGTGCCGATGTCCACCGCAATGCCGAATTTAGGACCGCCGTGGGGCAGCGGTTCATCGCGGACCAGCCAGTCCTCGCCGCGGTACTCGCGGACCAACGCACGGCCGCCCAGCTCCGCATCCGTCACTGGTTCGATCGAGGCGTCCGCCACAACCGGCAGGTTCCTCGCGGAACTATCGGCAATCAGACGAGCCACCGCCTCACGATTGAGCGAAACGCCGGACTTCGGCACCGCGTCCAGTCGAACTCGCTGCCACAGCGGATCGAGTGCATAAGAAACGTTGCAGCGGAACGACGCGACAATCTGCGGTGCATGGGCCAGCAGCGATCGGGCAGGGATGTAAATCTCCACGTCCGCTCCCGGACCGAGGCGGCAATCGCAGGCCCGCACCGCTCCGCTTTCGCTCGCCGAGACCTCGCCGCCGTCCGACGTGCTCCAAAGCGAGCCGCGTTTTACTTCCACCAGGCAGCCGTCGCAGAGTCGCCGCCGCCCGCAGCGCGTATTCAAGGGCATATCAGCCCGGCGCAGCACTTCCGACAAGTCGCGAGCGTAGTCCTCCGCGACAATGACAATCGACCGCGTTTCGTGCGGCGTGTGCACCAGCAGACGCTGTTCGTCATTCATCAGTATCCGCTCACGGCTCCGGATTAAAGTAGACGTAGACCGCTCGGGCCTTCCCGTACTTCAGGACTCCACCTGTTCCTGATATCCCTGGCCATGCTTGGTGCCCGGGAATGCCGGCGCGGCGATTTGCGTCAAAGTCGCGGTCCATGGTGACGGCCCTGTTGGACGCCGTCAATCCGCATTAACCCCACAACCGGCGATTGCCTGAATCAACGGTTCATTCGAACGCGATGCCAATCCGACCCGCATTACGCGTTAGGAATTCCCATTGCCGCGAGTGCCTCGTTCCACTCGGGCCAGTCCACATCGGCAAATCGCAGCCGAAACCGCGACGAATCCAACGACACATCCCGCGGTCTCGGCTCCGGCGCCGGCACGTCGGCCTGCCTCGCCTGCCGCAACACCGAAGCGTCACGGCCCAGCGCGGCGGCCAGACGCAGCCCCATCTCATAACGCGACATCCGCTGCGGCCCCCCCAGGTGCAGAAGGCCGCAATAGTCCGACTCCGCGACTGCAACCAACCCCCGCGCCGCCGCGTAGAAACTCAGCGGCGTCCGCCACTCGTCCACGAACAGCGTCATCGGGCTTCGGTTCTCGAGCGACTGGACCTGGGCCTGGAAGAAGTTCGGCCGCCCGTTGATCGGTGGCCCGAACATGAGACTCACCCGGACCACGGCCCCGGCCTTGTATTCCAGAACCGGCGTCTCGCCCGCAGCCTTGGTCCTGCCGTAGACGCTCAGTGGCGCTGGCGGATCGACTTCCCGGTAGCCGCCGCGCTGACCGTCGAAAACAAGGTCGGTTGATACATAGACCAGCCGCGTTCGTGATTGACGGCAAAGTTCCACCAGCGTCCGAGTGCCCGCCACATTCACCCGTTCCGCTTGCAGCGGATCGCTGTGACACAGATCAATTCGGGCATTGGCCGCGGCATGGATTACCGCCTCAGGCTGAGCGGCGTGAAATGAACCGGCCGTCTCACCGGGATTACCCAAGTCGACAGATTGCACAGCGATTCCGCCGATTTCGCCAGTCGCCTTCGGGCCGCCCCACGCGACCAGCGGTGTGCCCCGCCGCTGAAGTTCCCGCAACAGATAGGCACCCAACTGGCCCGATGCACCAGTGACAAGAACGCCCGCCATGGACACCTCCGCTTGATGAAGTCGACAGTCGCCTGCATGCAGCCGCCGGACACTTTGCTGAAATTCGGCAATTCGGCTGCGGGCTATTTTTCGTACTCGATGATCAACTCGGCGAGAAACCCGCTCTCGCGAGACATGAAATCCACGCCGTCCGTGCTCGTGGGATCGATCGCCAGCGTCAGCGGCCCGTTGGCAAGGACGTCCACCGGCAGATTGACTTCAGCAATCTGGTGCTCCGACAGCGCGCCCAGTTTCGCCAGTTCGCGTCCAAGAGGCGGTCGGGAATCGTAATTCACCTCGCCTTCCTTCCAGTCGTTTCCCGCCAGACACAAACGGCCGGCGTCTCCCGTCGGATTTCCCGCATTGGCAATCCTCAATCGCGCGCTCATTGGCTTGCCCGGCAAGTCGAGCCGAAACTTCAGAAAGGCAAGGCCGTGAAAGCCGTCATTCATCTTCTGGTCTCCACCGTCCACCAGCAGCGGAGTCGCCTTGCCGAAATTGCGGTCCGCATAACGTTGCGTGACATGGGCATCTTCAGCCACCTTGAACACGGCCCGCGCCAACGACCCAAGGTGTTCGACCGGCAACTTCATTTCCAACTCAACTTGTCCGTCGCTGCGCAACAGCTTTACTCCCGCGTCGTATCGCCCCGGCGCAACTTTTGGATCGAGCGAAACCGCGATATCGAACTTGCGCGACAATCGACCTCCGGCCGGGATCTCGACCGGAATGTCGCCCGGTTCGATCTGAAAGCCCTTCTGTCCCCCGATCTGCAGGCGTCCGGCGAACGGCCGATCGCACAGGTTCACAAGCTGCACTTCCCCCGAGCGTTTGGGCTCGACGTCGTTGATCAGGATGCTCGGCACAATGCAGCCCGGACCGACGAAATCCTCGCGCTCGACCTCCATCGCCTGCAGCATCGGAAGCGATGCGGGGGCCGTGTTGCCCGACTGCGGCAAGAATTCCAGCGTCAATTCGTCCTGCACCTCGATACCGGGGAACTCCTTCCACACCGTCCTGCCGCCCCCGGCCGCTCCAATGTCAAACCGTTCGGCGACGCGTTGTCGCTGCAACTGAATATCGAAGACACGTTGACCGGCCGGAGCGTGTTCCGGATCGAAGAATCCGAGGCGCACGCGATACCTGGCGCGGCCGTCCCCCGGTTTCATCAGCGAAACGGTGAGCTTTTTCAAACCGTTGGCTCTCGAAGAAAAAAGCCAGGGAGTTTCGGATCCTTCCACCTGTGTATAGCGGGAATTCGAGCGGGTGAAGCTGCCTCCGGGAAAGAACGTGGCGTCCATCTTGATCGGCAACACGAGCGATCCGGCCGGCCGCGGAAAACCGATCCAGATCTTCCCACCGGCGTCGCGGCGGTCTCCGGGCGCCCCCAGGTTCAGGGACAGCTGTTTTACCGGAGTTGTCGGACCCGACAGGCTGAACCACGCCCAGGCATTCTGCTGAGTCACCGGTTGAAAGACGACGGTCCCCTTGTTCGGAAAGTCGCACATGCATCCAGTGCTGGCCTCGGGCATGACCACTACTCCGCCGGTGGCCATGAAGTTAATCCAGCAACCCGGCCGCTGCGCACCGAAGTGCATCGTGCCGTAATCGCCCAACAGATCGTAGTAGCCGAGGTTCCACGACCGGAAGAAAAGGCAGTTCACGGATGCGCTCGGGCATCCGCAATGGTGTCCGGGCCGCGCAAACTGCCATTGTTCCTCAAGTCCCGTGACCGGATTCACGCGGGTGCGAAACTGGCCGCTGTGGAGATCCACTGCCCAAGGCTCGACGTGCAGCGTATTTCCTACAATCAGAGGTCGCACGCGGTATCCGACCGATTTTTCCCAGATCTGCTTGCCGTCTTCGGCCGACAGGGCGATCAATCGTCGAGAGTCGAACCGCCCGGCAAAAAAATCCTGCCAGTAATGTCCATCGAGATAGACACCGAACAGGACGAGCACCCCGTCATGGCACATCGATGCCACGTTGGGACCGCAGTTGGCAAGATCCATGACCTGCCGCCATTTCACTTTGCCCGTCGCGGCATCCAGCGCCACCACGGCGCGCACGTCGCTCTTGAGAAGCGTCTCTTCAGCGCCCTTGCGTTCCGCTTCCGGCAGCCCGGAAATCCGCTCCCGCTGTGCGGCCAGAACCGCCCGACGCTCCTCGTCCGTGACCGAAGTCGTGACCGTGAACAGATTGCCGCCGCTGAGAGAAATCGAATTGTGCGCAATGCCGGGCGACTCGTAGATCCACTGTCGCGTCCCCGACAGGACATCAAACGACAGTATTGCATCACTCACGCCGATCGCGCCGGCGCGGCTTCCATATAATCGGCTTCCGCTGATGCCCAGCCATCCAAAACGCGGCGCGGCGTTCGGAATCTGCTGCAGTTCATACCGTGTCAGTGTCTCGCCGGTAGCCGGATCGAGCCTCAGGCATTTCCGTCCTGCGCCGACAAACAGGCCATCTTCGCTGACCGCAAAGGCGCTCGAATCGTGCGACGCGTTCGGCCGCGACGCCCCCGTGATCATCCGATCCCAGATTTTCAGGCCGTTGTATATGTCGTAGGCCATGACGAGATCCTCGCCCAGCACGAACATGCGGCCATCCCGCGACACGGGCGAAGCGCCCCGCACGTGCCGATTCAGCATTTCCGCGGGGCCGGGTGCGCCGAACCACAATACGCCCAGCGGACACTTGACCAGTTGATCGTCGCTGCAGGCCGTGTTTTCCGGCGTGCTGTACTGATGCGTCCAACTTCCGCTGCCCGGCAGCGCCCCCCGCACGGCCGCGATCCACTTCCCCGAATCGGGAGTGGGTTTCGATTCAAGCGGCCGGAACGCGGCACTCCACTCGTCGACTGCTGCGGCCGGCAGATCTCCACCGGCGGCCGCCGGCTTGCCTACCATCAGCACGCCCCCGTGCGGCTTCAACAGTCGCTGGACTTCGCCGCAATGCGGCGGAAGTTTTCCATCCAGCACCGTGGATTCGCAGACAATGAGATTCGCGAAGTAGTCGGAATACGGGAGCCGCGAGTCGGCCGCAACATGGTCGATGCAGACACGTGCGCCGAGCAGTCCCGCCGCATCACAGGCACGACGGGCGGCTTTGACCTTTTCTGCATCGGAGCCGACCGCATAAACGGTCATCTTCGACCGTTTGGCGATTTCCCATGCCAGTTGGCCGGTCTCGCAGCCCAGCACGAGACAGTATCCAGTCTGGAAGTCGGCCTGTCGCAGAATCGTCTCGGCTGCCTCGGCAAACGGGGCTTTCGCGGGTGAATTCGCCAGCGGCGATTCGTCCACCGCGGAACAGACTTCGCCGCATACGGCAGTCCCGGCAGGAGCAAAACAGTAAATGCGTCCTTTGTCGGTGCTCACGAACAAACGGCCGTCGACGACCGTGAGCCCTTTCGCTGCGCCGTCAACTTCAGCCTCCCAAACGGACTTGCCCGAATCGGCGGCAAACGCAACGACGCGGTTCGCGCCGCCCGCCACAACCACGTTGCCGGCCATGATCAGCTCATCCGCACACTTGCAGTCCGTCTTCCACAATTCGCTCCGCTTCTCGCGATCCATCGCGATGATCTGCTTTCCGGTCGCCAGATAATATGTCCTTTCCGCCACGACGAGCCGTCTTCCCGGAAAGACGGCGAAGCGATCGCGGGTCTGCTGGTTGAAAGCCACCAGCTGTTCTGTGCCGGTGTAGACGTTGTCGCCGGCCACCAGCGCATAGC
>CAIPEB010000122.1 GCA_903863885.1 uncultured Planctomycetaceae bacterium
CCAGTGGCACGCAAAACAGCAGGCAAGGGTGTGATCGCCGTTTCCATTGGCAGAGCCAGATAGGACACTGCAATTCATCGACGACAAACTTCCAGGCCTAGCCGATCACATTGATTTCTTTCGCATCGCTCGCTCACAAGCAACCGGCGAATTGTATAGGTTATTCTTTCGCTCTGCCTAAGGTTCAGGCAAACCGTCCTACGGAGGATGACAGCCACAAGCCGAACCGAATTGCCAATCCACTCCATGACTTCGCATTGAGAGCAATCCATGGCGCGAACCAGAATACTGATGGCTGATGATCACCGGATTGTTTCCGAGGGGTTGCGCAGCCTCCTCGAACCCGCCTATGAACTGGAAATCGTCGAAGACGGCAGGCAGTTGGTCGAGGCAGCTCAACGCCTGCAGCCGGATGTGATCGTGGCGGATATTACGATGCCGCTCCTGAACGGGTTGGACGCGGTCGAGCAACTCCGCAGCCTTGGCTGCCAGGCCAAGGTGATTTATCTCACGATGCATAAGGACGCTCTTTATGCGGCTCGAGGGATACGCGGCGGGGCTTCTGGCTTTGTGCTGAAGCACTCGGCGAGTGCCGAGTTGCTGACCGCGATTCGCGAAGCCCTGGCGGGACGCACCTACGTCACGCCCGCGATTCAGGAACTGCTGGATCGTTTTCCGGATCGGATTCCGGACGGCGACGTCTCTCTCACTCGCCGGCAACGCGAAGTACTGCAACTGTTCGCGGAAGGTCATTCCGCCAAAGAGGTTGCCAAGTTGCTCCACATTTCCGTGCGGACGGCAGAGGGCCACAAATCGCAGATTATGAACCTGCTCGGGGCAAATTCCACGGCCGACCTGGTGCAGTGTGCGATCCGTCATGGGCTGATCGCGTCGACCTGAACGCGGGGCCTGCTCTGACACGAATTGTCTGCTCGTGCTGCGCAATTTCGGGAATGCGTAGTTTTACGCATAGATTCTGAGGCCTGTGAGCGATAGAACGTGGTTGAGCTGAACGGTTCTTGCGCAGAGCCCGTCGATATGAGGTGCACCGAGGGGTTGTGGGGATTATTCCCAGTGCGTGAACTGGTTGGTTCATCGTCTGCTTGAGGGCTCCGCGGGCAAAGAGATTGGGGCAATGAGACTGGGGACAGTGTTGCTTGCGGACCGGCATTCGCCGATGCTTGAGGGCGTCCGCAGTCTATTGGAGGGGCGTTTCGAGGCCGTGGTCATGGTGGCCGACGAGGCTTCCCTGTTTCAATCCGTCCAAAGGCTGCGGCCTGATTGCGTCATTGTGGATGTCTCGTTGCCGTGTTCCGACCTGTCTGCCGACAACATCGTTTTTTTGCTTCACCAACATGCACCCGATCTCAAGCTCATTGCCCTCAGCGTTCACAACGAGCGGACTGTCGCCGAACGCGTTATTGAACTGGGGGCTCTTGGGTTCGTCGTCAAGGGCACTGCGGTCACTGACCTGTTGCCTGCGATCGAGGCTGTTATGAGCGGGCGAACCTATGTATCGGGGAGCGTGCAACCGCCCTGTGATCTTTGTGAATCGCAGGAGGTGCTGGTGCAGACAAACTTGCCGTCCGTTCCGCCTGAAAGTCGCGTTTAACGCACGACGGATTTGCAGTCCGTCCGAGTTTTGTTGTACATGATTCACCTACTTTTGTGAGAGGAGCTTAGCCTATGTCGATCCATCGTCTTGGGCTGCTTGCGATCGCGGCCCTGGCCTTCAGCGTCCTGATGGCCGCGGAGGCCCCGGCGGCGCAGCCAAAGAAGCCGAATATTCTCGTCATCTGGGGCGACGATGTCGGCGTGCACAACATCAGTGCCTACAACCATGGGATCATGGGGTACCGTACGCCGAACATCGATCGGATAGCCCGCGAGGGGGCGATGTTCACGGACGCGTATGCCCAGCAGAGTTGCACGGCCGGACGGGCCTCGTTCATCCTGGGCGAGCACCCTTTCCGGACCGGCCTGCTGACGATCGGCATGCCCGGCAGTGACCACGGCGCGCCGGACTGGGCCCCGACGATTGCCGACCTTTTGAAGGAGCAGGGCTACACCACCGGACAATTCGGCAAGAATCATCTGGGGGACCGGGACAAGCATTTGCCGACGGCGCATGGCTTCGACGAATTCTTCGGCAACCTCTATCACCTGAACGCCGAGGAAGAGCCGGAAACCTACTACTACCCGAAGGACCCCGAGTTCAAGAAGAAGTTCGGTCCACGCGGCGTGATCCACTCCTACGCCGACGGCCGCATTCAGGATACGGGGCCTCTGACCCGGGAGCGGATGGAAACAGCCGATGAAGAATTCGCGGCTGCGGGCCTGGACTTCATCGACCGCGCCCATAAAGCGGATAAGCCCTTCTTTGTCTGGATGAGCACGACTCGTATGCACATCTGGACGCGTCTGAAGAAGGAGTCCGAGGGCAAGACCGGTATCGGGCTCTATCCCGACGGCATGGTCGAACACGACGGCCACGTCGGTCTGTTCCTCGACAAGTTGAAGGCACTCGGCATCGACGACAACACGATTGTCATCTACAGCACGGACAATGGTGCGGAAACGGGAAGCTGGCCGGACGGCGGAATCACGCCGTTCCACGGCGAAAAAGGCACGACATGGGAAGGCGGATTTCGCGTACCGCTGGTCGTCCGCTGGCCCGGCGTGATCAAGCCCGGCACCGTCTACAACGACCTTATTTCGCATGAAGACTGGCTGCCGACGTTCCTGCACGCCGCCGGTGTGCCGAACATCGTGGAAAAGTGCAAGGAAGGTTATCAGGCGAACGGCAAGACCTGGAAGGTCCATCTGGACGGCTATGACTACCTGCCGTTCTTCAAAGGCGAGGTCAAGAAGGCTCCGCGCGACACGATCTACTATTTCGGTCAGGGCGGTGAGTTGAATGCTATTCGCTGGGACAACTGGAAAGTCCACTTCGCGCTGATCAAAGGCAACATCGCGACGGGCGAACGGATCGTCCCCAACTGGCCGCTGATCATCAACCTGCGTGCGGATCCGTACGAAATCATGCATGAGCATGGCGAGATGGGCTACCTGCGCTGGTACGCGGACAACATGTGGCTGTTCGTGCCGATTCAGGAGAAACTGAAGGCCTTCTTCACGACGATTCCGCAGTATCCCTTCCAGGAGGGGTCGAGCCTCACGGCCGGCGGAATCAATTACAACTCGCTGAAAGCGCTGAAGGCCATGGAAATGCTGAAGGAGTTGGGGGAACGATTCCCGACGAACCAGTAGGAACGGCCGTCTCGGTTGGCCCCGCCTCGTCTCGGCGGGGTCAACCGTAATACGGATGGTTGAACCGTATCACGAACTGAATACGGTCGTACGGCAACGTCGTTCAGGCGGGGCGTCTGGAAACGGCGCTCCGCCTTTGGAAATGTTTCGCTTGGCGCGGAACATCAAGAAGTCTCCGTGCGTACTCATATGATCACAGCTCGCGAATCCGTTCTGCAGATCTCCTCCGCCCTGAACGCTGCGATCATCGGCCAGCAGACCGTTGTGGAACGGCTGCTGATCGCATTGCTGGCCAACGGCAATGTGCTGATGGAGGGATTGCCCGGCACAGCCAAGACTCGTTCGATCAAGACCCTGTCCGGGCTGATCGACAGCCAGTTCCGCCGCGTCCAATTCACGCCCGATCTCTTGCCGTCAGACGTTACCGGCTCGGAGGTTTATCGCGAACAAACAGCGACGTTCGAGTTCCAGCCGGGTCCTCTGTTCGGCAATCTGGTGCTGGCCGACGAGATAAACCGTGCGCCGGCCAAAGTGCAGGCGGCGCTGCTGGAGGCGATGGAAGAGCGCCAGGTGACGGTGGCCGGCAAGACGCATAAGTTGCCGGACCTGTTTCTCGTCATGGCCACGCAGAACCCGATCGAGCAGGAAGGCACATACCCGCTGCCCGAGGCGCAGATGGATCGGTTCCTGGTCTATGTCCGCGTGCCGTATCCGCCTGCGGAAAACGAGTTGTCGATCCTGCGTCTGGTCCGCTCCGAGCGAGCCGGCAGGAACGGCGAGCGGCCCGAACCCGTCTCCCAAGAGGTCATTTTTGCGGCACGCCGCGAAGTGGGGGCGGTGCATGTTGCCGAATCGGTCGAGCAATACATGGTCGACCTGATCATCGCTTCGCGGGAACCGAAGCGATACGGGGAGGACCTGGCAAAGTGGATTCATTTGGGGGCGAGTCCGCGGGCCACGATCGCGCTCGATGCCGCTTCGCGGGCCCGCGCCTGGCTGCGGGGCAACGATTTTGTTGCTCCGGAAGATGTTCAAGCTGTCGCGCCGGCTTGCCTGGCCCACCGCATCCACTTGTCGTACGAAGCCGAAGCCGACGGCAAGACGCGAGAGGACATTGTCGGCGCGATTTTGGAATGCGTGGCGGTTGCATAGGCAGATGCGCAGGCAGGACGAAATGACATCCCGTCCTACGGGCGATAGACGACATGACCACGCGTATTCATCCCACCCTCGACGATCTCGTCCGGCTGCAGTTTGAAACACGCGGCTTCACCTTGTTGCCTCGGCAGCCGGTACACAGTCTGCTCAGCGGACGGCACGCTTCTCGGCTGCGCGGCCGCGGGCTGACCTTCGAGGAACTGCGAGACTACCGCCCCGGCGATGACATTCGCTCGATGGACTGGCGGGCCACGGCCCGTTTGCGAAAGCCGCACGTCCGTGTCTATTCCGAGGAACGCGAACGGCCCGTGCTTCTGGTCGTCGATCAGCGGTCGACGATGTTCTTCGGCAGTGCCAGAACGACCAAAGCCACCACCGCCGCGGAACTCGCCGCGCTGGGGGCGTGGCGGGCACTGGAGGTCGGCGACCGCGTCGGCGCGGTGATTTTCGGCGACGACGAGAGGGTGGAAATCAAGCCGCAGCGCAGTCGATCTGCCGTGCTGCGCATTTGCCATGAACTGGTGCGAGTCAACGGCCGCCTGTCCGCTGCGTCGGCTCCCGCGACGAAGAGCGCGTTCAATGACGCATTGCGCTGCGCGGCGAATGTGGCCCGGCACGATCACCTGATCGTGCTGGTCACCGACTTTGACGGCGACGACGAGACCACACGTGCGCTGGCGACCCGGCTGGCTGCCCACAACGACGTATTGGCCGTGCTGGTCTACGATCCCGCCGGGATCCGTCTGTCCGGCAGCGGCTTCATGGAGGCGACGGATGGCCGGCGGCGAGTGGCGATCCCGGAGGGCAGCCACTTCGCCCAGGCATTTGAAACAGAGTTTCGCAAACGGTGCGAGCAGTTACGCGAGCGGCTGCGCGCGTTGCGCATCCCGATCCTGCCGATCTGCACGCACGACCCGGTTCCGGAGCAAGTGCTGGCCGCGCTTGGCGGTCGTGCCGGAGCGTGAGATTCGCAGGAAGTAATGCCGAGCCGTCTGCATTCCCAGGGCGGATTTGCGATCCGTCCTGCAACCCGGCGATTGGTGAGAGACGGGAGCAGCGATTTCCAAGCGGTCCACAGGGCGAGAGGCCTCATCGATGAATTCAGATCCCGCCAGCCTGGCGAACCTGCGCGACATCGCAATGCCGCCACCAGTGCCGTGGTGGCCGCCGGCGCCCGGTTGGTGGTTTCTTCTGGCGACGATGTGCCTGATCGCGGTCGTGGCGGCCATTCGCGGGTGGCGTCGCTGGCGAACCAACGCCTATCGTCGCGCGGCCTTGCGATCGCTTCGCGGCGCGGAAAGTGTCGCGACGATCGCCGAGATACTGAAACGCGCCGCCTTGGTCGCGTTTCCACGGGCGGAGGTCGCATCACTTTCCGGTTCCGCATGGGTGCAGTGGCTTGCCGAAACCGGCGGCAAACCGGTTCCGGCCTCGCTGAGCCAAGCCCTGTCGCTTGGTGTGTATGCCGGACGCGAAATTGCGGACTCCAGTGAACTCGCCGGGTTTGCCGCCGAGTGGATTCGGAGCCATCAGGCTGACAGATGCTTTCACCTCGTTCGTGGAGGAGCTCCGTCGTTGCATGAAAAGCGGGATGAACTGGAAAGCACTCCTGCACGGGACGAGTGACTTGATGCCTCAGCAAGGCGCTGGCCCATGTTGACCTTCGCTCATTTGTGGATCTTCTGGCTTGTTCCGCTGCCGCTGGCAGTCCGGTGGCTCGTTCCGCCGCGGCGCTTCGTTCGTCCCGCGGTCCGCGTGCCGTTCGTGCCGCGGATCTTGGCGGCGGGGGGAAAGGTGAGCGATCGTTCTGGCGAGGAGGAACTGCCGCTCGTCGTGCGCTGGGTTGTGTGGCTGCTCGTTCTGACGGCACTGGCGCGGCCTCAATGGCTCGAACCGCCTGTCGAGCGGACCCTTCCCGCACGCGACCTGCTGCTGCTGGTGGATCTGTCGGGCTCCATGGACCAGAGAGATTTCACGAACGCTGCCGGGCAATCTGTCGATCGGCTGTCGGCCGTCAAGGAAGTGCTGGGCGAGTTTCTGCAGCAGCGGCAGGGTGATCGCATCGGTCTGGTCGTATTCGGAACCGCACCGTTTCTGCAGGTGCCGTTCACAACCGACCTGCAGCTTTGCCGCCAACTGCTCGATGAAACGGCCGTCCGGATGGCGGGACCTCGCACGGCCTTTGGCGACGCGATCGGGCTCGGCATCAGGTTGTTTGAGGAGAGCGAGTTGCCGACAAAGACCGTGATCGCCCTCACCGACGGGAACGACACGGGCAGCGCGGTGCCGCCGGCCGAGGCAGCGAAAGTGGCGCGGGATCGCGGTATTACGATCCACACCGTCGCAATCGGGGATCCGACTACCGTCGGCGAAGAGGCGCTCGATGAGCAGGCTTTGCGAGCGGTCGCCCAGGAGACGAAGGGCGAGTACTTTCTGGCCATGAATCGGAAGGAACTGGCTGGAGTCTACGATCAGCTGGACCGGATCGAAACGCGCAAGGTCAAGACCGCCAGTCATCGCCCGCGGCGCGAACTGTTCTATTGGCCGCTGTCCGCTGCCTTGCTCGTCTCGCTGGCAATGCACGCGGGGAGACTATTGGTCGGACGCCCGCGCGCAACCGGCACGGCAGCTTCCGTTCGGCTGCGAGTCAATCCGCGGACGTTCGAACTGGAGACGATCGAGCCATGACTCAACTCGAACAATTCCACTTCCTGCGCCCCGGTTGGCTGCTGCTGGTGCCCGTCGTTGTGATACTCTGGTGGCTCGTGCGCAAGCGGCGGGATCCGCTGCGCGGTTGGCACGCCTGGATGGATCGCGACTTGCTGCACGCGATGACTATCGGAACGGCTGCCGGCCCATCCGGAGGCGATGCCCGTTCCCTTGGCAGGAATGGCACGCAGTCCTATCTGATTGGCCGCGATACAGGTTTGCTCGTTGCCTGGCTGACGGCCGCCGTGGCGATCGCGGGTCCGGCGTGGCGGCTGGAGCCTTCGCCGTTTGCGGTTGATCCCGCGCCGGTGATGTTGGTGCTCAACGCCGGCGAGAGCATGGATCTGGCCGACCTGGCTCCGAGTCGCATGGAACGAGCTCGATTAAAGGTCGCCGATTTTGCCGCCGAGCGTAAGGGGCAGCCCTTGGGGCTGATCGCTTACTCGGGTTCAGCCCACTTGGTGCTTCCGCCGACGCGGGACACCTCGGTCGTTGCAGCGATGGCCGCCGAGATCAGTCCCGGCGTCATGCCTCGGCGGGGCAATGACCTGGCCGCCGCGCTGAGGTTGGCGGCGCGAACGCTGGGAGAGTCGGGCGGGTCGATCGTGGTATTGACCGACGCGGCACCGCCGGAAGACGAATCGGTCTGGCGCGGATTGCGCAGCGAATGCTCATGGCCGGTTTATTTCCTGGCAGTGAGTCGCGCGGACACGCCGGAGTGGGATACCGTGACTCGCGCTGCAACTGGACTGCGGGCGAACGTCACGCAACTGACACCCGACTCGGCGGATGTGCTGAGCCTGGTGCGGCGAACGGCGAAAGCCCCTGTGCCGGCTGCCGCGGCAGTGGCCGACACCCGCTGGGCGGAGGCGGGCTGGTGGCTGGTGCCATTGCTGACCTTGGTTTCACTCGCAACGTTCCGCCGAGTGCGCGACGCCGATGCATAGCACACTTCGTCAGTGTCGATACGGTTGGATGGCCCGGCACCGAAGATGCCCTGGGGAGACGCGCCGATGAGGTCCATGTCCTGGTTTACTGCAATTGCCGCCGTCGCCTGGTCCGGCCTTTGGTTCACGCCCGACCAGCAGGGGCAGCAGCGGTTGAAACGAGGCGAGTTTGTCGCCGCTGCCGAGACGTTTCGCGATCCGATGTGGCAGGGAGTCGCCTGGTTTCGCGGCGGCGAATTCGCCAAGGCGGAACAGGCATTTGCGCGTTCCGCGACGCCCGAAGCCGAATTCAACCGAGGCAATTGTCTGGTGATGCTGGGCAAGTACGAAGCGGCCGTGGGGCGTTACGATCGAGCGCTCGAACTCAGGCCGGATTGGGAGGATGCGCGGACCAACCGCGATATCGCGGCCGCTCGCGCCAGTTTACTCGAGCGGCAGGGCAGTGAGATGGGCGATCAGAAACTGGGCGCCGACGACATCACGTTTGACAAAGGAAAGAAACGCGGCGGGCAGGAAACACAGATTGCAGGCGATCAGACCCTCTCCGCAGCCGAGATGCAGGCGCTGTGGCTGCGCCGCGTGCAAACGAAGCCGGCCGATTTCCTGAAGGCCAAATTCGCCCATCAACTTGCGGCCGAAGCAGTGGAGGGGGGCAGTCGATGAACGGCGGAGTGAACGAAGGTCGAGCGGAACGCAATTCCGCTTGGACGGATTCGCAGGCAATCCTGCGTTTCGCGGGTGTGTTGCTGTTGGCAGCGTGGTCCTCCGTGTCGGCAGCTGCCGAAGTTGTCCGCGCCGAGCTGGGAAAGGACACGGCGTGGATGGGCGAAGTAGTTCCGTTGTTTGTCACTCTGTATTCGCCGGGCCCGTTCAGCGGCACGGCGTCCTTTGATTTGCCCGTGTTGCCGAAGACGGTTTTCGTGCGAGCAGGAAACCCGGTGGTCGGAAGCGAGCAGGTCGGCGCGAAGCGGTATTTTACGCAGCGGCACGAGTTCGCACTTTACACGCAGCGCGCCGGGGAAATCGTCATTCCCGGGTTCCGTGTGCGTTTTGCCGGCAAGAAGACGTTCACGTCGGCTGCCGAACCGGTAGAGGGACTCACGCAAGAGTTGCGTTTCAAATCGACACGGCCACCGGGTACCGAGCATCTGGGGACCGTCGTCGCGGCAAAGAACATGGAAGTGACCCAGACTTGGCAGCCGGGCACGAGCGGTCCCGTGCATCCCGGCGACGTGATTGCGCGCACGGTCTCGCGACGCGCCGACGGGACCACGGCCATGCTGTTTCCGCCCGTTCCAATCGCGGCACCGTCCGGAGTCCGCTGCTATTCCACCGATCCGGTCGTACAGGATGTTACCGAACGCGGCGCTTCCCGGGCCGAGCGAAGTGAAACGATCAAGTACCAGTTCGAACAACCCGGAACGCTGGAATTGCCAAGTCTGTCGGTAATGTGGTGGGATTCCGACGCCGGTGAATTGAAAAGCGTAACGTTACCCGGCAAGGTGGTCGAAGTGCGCAATGCGGCCGTTGTTCAGGAGTCGGTTGATGCTCCGAAGCGGCTGACTCGCCGATCGGTTTTCGTCTTGCTGGCGGCGACGGGCCTGGCCGTTTGGCTGATCGGAAGAACTGCCGTGAGAATGATGGCCGCTCAACAAGCACGGCGGCGTGATCCCGCGGCCCAGGCTGCCAGGCAGGTTCTGGCGGCTTGTCGAGCGAACGCAGCGGCGGAAGCCTACGCCGCGCTGCTGCAATGGAAACGAGCCGTAAGCCCGGGAGAATTGAGCTTCGACGGACGGTTCCCGCCGGAAGCGGCCGCCGAATTCGAGCACGAGTGGAAGGCCTTGTCGCGGCATGTCTTTGCCGTCGGCTCCAGCGGATCGTCCTGGTGCGGGCAGCGTCTGGCCCAGGTCTTCTTGCGTGCTCGGCGCAGTCTCAGCCACTCTGATCGCGCAGGATCCGTGGATGTCGACCTGCCCGCACTGAATCCGGCCGGCGATTGACTTGATGAGCGAAAGACAGGCAGCTCCATTGACGTGGCGAGGCTCGCTCAAAATGCCAACTGGATTTGCGTTCGGAACAGCCAACCCTTATCGCCGGGGAAGATGTCCAGCGAAGATGCATTGATCGGGGCTCCGTCCAGATGGGTCGCATCGAACGTCAGCTTGGCGTTCTGTCCGGAAAAATACCAGACGAATCCGGCGGCGAGTTCGTCGGTGCTCTGATTCTCCAGGCCGAGGGTGCCCGAGTCGCCCACTACTCTGGACCATCTCGAAATCAACTCGAGCTTCGCTGGAATAACGAACTTGCCGACTTCAAACCACGGACCGTGGTCGAACAGTGTAGGGATGAACGCTCCCTTGAATCCGCTGATGTTGCGGAAATAGTATTCGCTGGTCACGGACCAACCTCGATACTTGCAGGAAGCATCCACGCAGTACATCTGGACGTCGTATCGGGTGACGGCGAGCGGCAGGAGCAGATCGCTGAGGCGGAGGCCCGAATCGACGACGCGCAACAAAGCGAACTCCGTCGGCCCCTCTCGGTCAATCATTGTACCGGCGAAGGCCGCACCGACCCGCGCGGCGAGACTCTCGTGCCAGTCCATATCGGCCAGAGCGTCTGCGCCCCATTCCCCGATCGGGTCAGAGGACACGCGAGCGGAATACGCCAGGTTGTTGTCCAGTGCTCCGCTGCTGCCCGTTTCGGCTCCACCGGTGACGAAGCCGTTGAATAGCGCCGTCTCCCACTGGATCGGCATGGCCTCGGGGCCGGTCTGACCGTACAGGCCGCACGCCAGACTGCGGTTTATGTCAAAGTACATGCTGGCCACGGACCGGTCGCAGAACTGAAATTCGCGAGCGGACATTTCGCGAGCCATGCTGAACGGCACCTTGTAATGTCCCGCCGTGAATCCGATCGTCCCGGGCTCCAATCCGCACTGATTATGGCCGAAATCGTAATCCATCAGGTAATCGAGCAGGCGGAATTCGTCGCCCGCACTGCTGCGGCCATCCAGCTGGACCAGATAGCCCAAATCCGGACTGAACGCATTGCCGGAGAACGCAAGACGACCGCGGATGAGTTGAAACTGGTTGAGATCGCGATTGGGACCCGTGGACTCGAGATTCGTTTCGCGAAGTTGCAGCAGTCCATTCACCCGCAGCATGAATGGCGCGTCCGAGCCTTGCAGGCTCAGTGCCTGGTCTGACGCTATGACGAACCCGCGGTCGTAGCCGAAACGCGAGTTTTCCATCCACGATGGCAGGGGCTGCAATTCGGAGCGGCTCGGCAAGTCGGTGCCAAGATACTCCTCTTCCCGCAATGCCGGGGGGCGGGGTTCGAGTCCCGGCCCCTGAAACTCGGGTACCAAATAGCTCGCGGGCGACTCGCTGTAAACATGATCCAACGGCGGCAGCCGTCTGATCGCGAGAGGCTGAGCCGGCGGCGAGCTTTCCGCCGCGATCCGATCGCCATCGTCGTCGGCGACGCAGAACCGCGTCTGGCAGTTCAGGCACATCAGGATGGCGCTGAGCCAGATCAACTGCCGGCCAAAACGAATCCGGGTAATTACGCAGCGCGATGCCGGCATCGTCGTCTCATGCGTTCGTGGCACCCAAATCCTGAATCGTGTCATTCGCGCGCCGGGCGGGCATTCGGTTCATGCCGCCGTGAGGCGGTCAAATACGGTTGTCGCCTGGCCGATCAGCAACGACTCCTGTTACGCACGCTATGCAGCGACTGACCATTCCCTATTCGCACGCACACTCTTCGCCGCAACTCCCGCGGCCAAATCGCCAGGTGAATCCGGCGCCGACCCAATAGGACTCGACCGACGCCGTCGTGATGCCGAAGGTCTGAGATTTCTCAAACATGCCGCCGGCCAGCAAGTCCATGTCTACGCCGGGCAGCACATCGATCAGGCTGACGCCGCCCGTGATCCGGTCTTGCGGGATAGCGGCAAACAGAGCTTCGGTGTATTGAACCTGCGCGACACCGCCGGGAGGCAACAATCCGCCGAGGCGATCGCCCACCGAATCACGCATCGGATTCTGGTTCCAGGCGTATCCCAAACGCAGACGCACGCGGTCAGTGAGGGCATATTGGCTACCGAACTGCACTGCCCATTGGTTCTTGAAAAGCTCTCCGAACAGTTCTGTGCCCGAGTACTCCTGAAAGACGGCATCGACAGCCAGCAGCAGACGCCCGTCCATAAGCGATTTGTTCGACACCCCGAGCCCCACACACTGCGGCCGATCCGCCTTCACGTCGAAATAGACTCCGGGGGCGTTGTTGGGGAAAGTGACAAGGTTCTCAAACGTGTAGGAGGCCTTCGACTTCCAGTACACGCCCAGGTTGGTGTCGGGCGTCAACTGGTAGTCGGCACCAACGCTGCCGCGCAGACCATAGTCGATTGACGAGCCCGAATTGGCTACGAACGGCCCGCCCATGGTGGCATTGGAGAGGATGATCGAGCTTCCCAGCGACAGGCGTTCCGTGAGACAGACGCCCGCGCCGGCAATGATGTCCAATGCGACCAAGCTGGCATACGTCCCGTTCGATGCCGGAACCTCGCGGAAATCGACACCCGCGCCAGAGCCGGCCATCAGTCCGAGTCCCGCCGTGACGGGCAAATCCCACGCGCTGAAATCTTGTGTGACACCGATATTCGGAGCCGCAATACCTTGGGCGTCGGATTTCGCATCATAGGGCCCCACAAAAGGTAGACCGGGTTGAGCAACCGATATGTTGTACGTCGGCTCGACCCACGCTCCGCCAAGTCCGAATTGTGTGCCGCGGTACTGGGTCAGCGCGGCCGGGTTGCCGTTAATCGCCGATTGCAGATCCTGCGGCGAGGCGATGCTGGCGCCTGCCATACCGCCGGAAGCCGGCATCAAGTTGTTGAACACCTCGACACCAAAGGACTGAGCTTCCACCCGTCCGGCGGCAAAGGCTACTAGGACCATTGGCAGCACTGCAAATCGAATATTCATGTATTGCGACTCCACTCAACCCAACCGATTGCCATTGGATGTTAGAGAGCGAAAAGCGGGCAGAGTTCACCAGTTCGTCACACTCTGCAGCATCGGTACAACCGGTGTAAACCCAACACGAAATCACGGCATCCAGGGAGTGAAACTTGCCTCCCCCCCGCCGTTTATTCCGCAAACAAGGAAGACTTTGCGTGGCTTAGCTAATTTGCCAGTGGCATTAGCTTTCGCGTTTGTACACTGGTTTGTCTCTTCCCCATCGCTGCGTACGCCTGCCAAAGACACGATGAACATGGCCTTCGGCAAACCAATCTGACCGCTCGGAAAATGCGGCGTCAGCTTCTATTGGCCCCATTTTGCGAACAGATCATTGCGGGCTCCATCTGAAGCGCCGCTGGGGCCGTTCAACACGCCACTGGCCAGGTCTGCGCGGAGCAGAACGTTCAACCAGCTGGCCGCTTCATCCAGGCACAGGTTTCGATTGCCGTCTTCGTTCAAGAGTTGCCAATGATCGATGTCGAAGCCGAGGTGGTAAAGGCCATCGGCCACGGTGTCGACCGCTTCCCGGTCGAACAGTCGTGTCGTGGCGCCGTCGTTCTGCACGCGGTGGAACCCGGTTTCCTCACCCTCTTCGTCATCGCCATGCAACTCAGTCCACACGGCGCGGTAATGGGCCTGCAGATAGGCATTGATGTTGATGATGTCGATCGCATCCAGTTGGCCGTCGTTGGCGGCGCCAGTCGCTCGGATCGCCTCGACAATCAGCTGGTTCATTGCATCGGCCGCGCGTGCCCCGGCAACAATGTCGCTGGTAGCGACTCGCTTGTTCAAGCCGGGATCGGCTGCAATCATCGCTACAAGCCGATCCAGTCCGGTACCGGTGGTGCCGGTGACGGTGGTCGGCACATTCGGATTGCTCAGCTTTCCGGCGGCCAGATCGGCCGCGAGCAATTCATTGAGCCACCAGGCGACCTCCTCGATGCAGGCATTTGCATTGCCGTCTTCATTCTGGAGTTGGCTCCACTGGATTTGAAAACCCAAGTGGTAGATGCCGTCGGCCACGGTGTCGACCGCGTTCCGGTCGAACATGCGGGTGGACGCTCCGTCGTTCTGAACCACGTGGAAACCGGTTTCGATGTCGCCCTCATCGTCACCATGCAGGGCGGTCCATTCATCGAGATGGCTAGTCCGGATCCACTGATTCAATTCGCGGACGTCGGCGGCATTGATCGTGCCGTCGTTGGCAACTCCGGTCGCCCTGATCGCCTCGACGATCAAGTGGTTCAGTTGGTCGGCGAATTGGGCTCCGGCCGTGATCTGGCTGGTTGGAATCCTCTCGTTGAGTCCGGGATCGGCTGCCACAATCCCGACAAGGCGATCGAGGCCTGTGCCGGTCGTGCCGACCGCGTACGGGGAAACGTTGGGATTGGACAGGCGGCCTGCGGCGAGATCATCCTCCAGCAATTCGTTGATCCACCACGCGGTTTTCTCCACACTGACGTTCGTGGCGCCGTCCTCATTCAGGAAGTAGTCCCACTTAATGGCAAAACCGATGTGATAAAGGCCGTCCGCCACCGTGTCGACGGCATTGTAGCCGCCGAACAGACGCGTCTTCGCTCCGTCGCTCTGGACCAGATGGAAGCCGGTTTCCGTCGTGGTGGAATCGTCGCCGTGCAGTGTCGCCCACTCAGCTGCGCGGTATCGCCGGATCCAGTCGCTCAGGTCCCGCAAGTCGGCCGTGTTGAGGACCCCGTCGTTGCCCAGTCCGGTTTCTCGAATTGCGGTGACGAGAATCTGGTTCATCTGGTTGGCGGCTGTCGCGGCGGCCTTGATATCGGCCGCGCTGACGCGCGCCCGCAGGCCGGTATCGGCGAGAATGATGTCAATCAGCGAGTCCAGTCCGGTGCCTGTCGTGCCGCTCGTCGGCAATGCCGGCGGGATTGGCTGCGGAGTGGTTGTGCTCAGCACACCGCTGGCTAATTCGGTCTTGAGCAGGTCGTTCAGCCACCAAGCGGCCATCTCGACACTGGCGTTCTTGGCCCCGTCTTCGTTCAGAAAGTAGCCGCGTTGAATGGCGAAGCCGATGTGGTACACGCCGTCGGCCACGGTGTTCAACGCGTTTTGACCGTACAATCGCGTGGTTGCGCAATCATCCTGGACTAAATGGAAGCCGGTCTCCTGGTCGATTTCATCGTCGCCGTGAAGAGCGGTCCAGGCGTCTTTCTTATTGGCCTGGATCCAGGCACTCATCGCGATCAGGTCGGAGCTGTCCAGACGGCGATCGTTGGCGGCGCCGGTCGCCCGGATCGCATCAAGGATCAGGTGGTTCATGGCATCGGCAGCCCGACCACCGGCGGTGATTTCGCTGGTCGGAATCGACAGGTTCAGTTCCGGATCATTGGCGATGATGGACACCAGACTGTCCAGTCCGGTGCCGGTCGTGCCAACGGCGTACGCATCGACCGCCGGATTACGGAGCGTGCCGTCGGCCAGATCGGTCCGCAAAAGGCTTGTCAGCCATGCGGCGACGATCTCGACGCACGCGTTCGCATTGCCGTCCTCGTTGAGCAACTGGCCCCATTCGATCGCAAAGCCCAAGTGGTAAATCCCATCCGCAACCGTGTCGACGGCGTTCTCGTCAAACAGTCGGGTCGTGGCTCCGTCGTTCTGCACCAGGTGGTAGCCGGTTTCCGAGTCATCTTCGTCGTCGCCATGGAGTGTCACCCACGCGTCGCCATGGTTTGTCCGCAGCCAATCGCTGAGGTCGCGAACGTCGGCGGCATTGATCGTGCCATCGTTGGCCACGCCGGTCGACCTGATTGCCAGGACGATCAATTCGTTCATGGAGTGCGCTGCACGAGCTCCCTCCATGATTTGACTGGTGGGCAGATGATCGTTCAGCCCGGGGTCGCTGGTGACGAGCTGGACCAGGCTGTCCAAGCCGGTGCCGGTTGTCCCGACGGCATAAGGATCGACGTTGGGGTTCGTTAGTCTGCCGGCGTCCAGATCGGCGCCGAGCAGGGCTACCAGCCAGTAAGCGACTTCCTCAACACACGCATTGCGATCGCCATCTTCGTTCAAGAACTGGCCGCATAGGATGTCGAAGCCCATGTGGTAGATGCCGTCTGCCACCGTGTCGATGGCTTGACGATCAAACAACCAGGCGCTCGATCCGTCGTTCTGCACCAGGTGAAATCCGGTTTCCTCGTTCGCTTCGTCGTCGCCATGAAGCGAGGTCCACTCAGACTCGTGCCAGGTCTGAATCCACGCATTCAAGTCGTAAAGGTCCGCCGCATTCAATTGGCCGTCGTTGGCGAGGCCCGTCTCGGTAATGGCGTCGATGATCAGATGGTTCATTGCATCTGCGGCGGCGGCGGCCGTGGCGATCTCGGCTGCGTCGACGTTCTCGCGCAGGCACGGATCAGTCAGAATCAGATCGACCAGACGATCCAATCCGGTTCCAGTGGTACCTTGAGTCGGACCGGTCGGCAGCACATTCATCGCCGGTCCGTAGGCTCTGACGTTCGTACTGCCGTTGTGCTGGAAACTGTCGGCCCCGTCCCATCCGGCGCCGTAGAGCCAGGTCGTAGGCTGAGTGCCGGCAATCAGAAGATCGTCACCTCCGCCCCCGCGATAGGCTCCGGGGCTGAGGTTCGACGCGACAATGGTGTCATCGCCCCAGCTGCCGTCCACCTCGGCGATGTTGACGAGTCGGGTGCTGCTGAAATCGAGCGTCTGGCTGCTCCAGATATCTTCGAGGATCGTGTCGCCTTCTGCGGCCCCCTGGAATATATCAACGCCGTTGGCGTAGCCCTGCAATCCAATCACCGTGCCGGCCGACTCGGCGACTGCTGTGACCGAGGCCGCACCGTTATCGCGGAGACTGTCGTAGCCGTTGTCCGTTCCCGCGTACAGCCATGTGGTCGACTGGGATCCGGCACGCAGAATGTCTTCTCCTCCGCCTCCGCGATAGGCTCCGGGGCTGAGGTTCGACGCGATGATGGTGTCATCGCCCCAGCTGCCGTTCACCTCGGCGATGTTGACGAGTCGGGTGCTGCTGAAATCGAGCGTCTGGCTGCTCCAGATATCTTCGAGGATCGTGTCGCCTTCTGCGGCCCCCTGGAATA
>CAIPEB010000123.1 GCA_903863885.1 uncultured Planctomycetaceae bacterium
AGGTCGTGGGTTCGACTCCCATCGCCTCCACTCCGTAACTTGAGTCCGAAAAACAAGTTATTGTGATCCTGCTGGGTCTCTTGGCATCTGGCGACTGCGGTTTGCGACGCGTTAGGTTGACCAGATAAGCCGGCAGCAGGTGGCGTCGCGGTGCGCTTGCCGCGATGTATACGGGGCCAGCGTGCGCCGTCTCCCAGGGGCGTACGATCTTTCCCGGTTGGACCGTTGATTGATCTGTGCGTTGTTTTCTCGCGACGGCAGGCTTTTTCGTCGCAGGCGAGTCTTCTCGGACGCCTCCCGATTTTTCTTGACTCGGTGCCGGCTGTTCGTTCTCGTAGTCGCGTGTTGTCCGAGCGGCGGCGATTGAGCATGGGCCGTTTTGAGCGTTTACGCCGCACAGTGTCTTCCGGGGAATGGGCGTTTGGGTCTGCCCTGAACTGCGGGACGCGTCTTGCCGAGGAGGAGAATCCATGAGATCGACAGTTTCAGCAATTCTCGCGGTGTTCCTGGGCTCCGTATTTCTTGCCCGGGCTGCGTCAGTCGCGGGAGCCTCCGAGATGCCGCTGGAAACCGTCAAATTGGGCGGCTCGCTGGACGGCGACGTCGAAATACCGACGCTGGGTACAAGTGACGGCAACACAATCTACTGCGTTTATTCGCAGAACATCAATTCGATCTGGATTCAGGCGACTCGGGACGGCGGAAAGACATGGTCGGCGCCCGTGCGAGTCATGGGGCTGCCGTCGCCGCGCTATATCACCGACGCCAACATTCTGGTTGATGGTAAACGACTCACGGTCTTCGCCACACATGTGCTGGAAAGCGTGGATCATCCCGACAAGATCGCCAAGAGCGTGTTCCGGGTCTCGGTCAGCGAGGATGGCGGCCAGACATGGTCGCCGTGCGAGGCTTTGCCGATCCAGCGCAATTACGTCGTTGGCTGCATTCATGCGCCGGTGTGGCTGGACGGCGATACGGTCGTGATGGGGTACTCGTGGGATGTGCCGGCCGAAAACAACCGTCCGGCGGCCAGCGAAGGGGGCATGTTTCTGAAATCGGGCGTCCTTGTTTCGAGCGACCGAGGACGCTCCTGGAAACCCGGCAGCGACGTCGAACTGGATATTCATCCGATCGGCGCGGACGAACCGGCTGTCGTCCGTCTGGGAAACGGCGATCTGTTCATGGTCATCAGAACTTCA
This sequence comes from uncultured Planctomycetaceae bacterium, assembly GCA_903863885.1. Taxonomy (GTDB): domain Bacteria; phylum Planctomycetota; class Planctomycetia; order Pirellulales; family Pirellulaceae; genus CAIPEB01. The sequence goes on from CAIPEB010000123.1 coordinate 1,200, forward strand.
CAGGCTCGCCCGTACGAGACAGTCAGCCACGACGGCGGTCGCACGTGGGAAAAGCCGCATCCAAGCGTTTTTCGCGGCCACGATTCGCCAACGGCACTCCTTCGGCTTCGCAATGGGATGATCCTGCGAGCCTGGGACAACAGTCCGACCAACCGTTTTCCGCTCGTCGTTTCGCTCAGCGCCGACGATGGTCGCACTTGGTCTGTGCCGCGGACCGTAAGCGAACCGGACGTCCGGGACGACGGCAGTCTGTCCTACGATACGGCCTGCTATCCGACGCTCGCTGAATCCGCCGACGGCACGGTTGTTATCGCGTGGTGGCAGCGGGCCGGAGGCAAGAACTCGGTCCACGCGGCCCGCTTGAGTCCGCAGTGGCTTGACGAAGCGAAAAACCTGCCGGCACGACCGGTCATCGTTGCGTTCGGCGATTCGGTCACTCGAGGCGTGAGGCCCGGAGTCACCGAGCGCCAGACATTTCGCAGTATTCTCGAGCAACAACTTCGCAAGAGGGGCGTTCACGCAGACGTTGTCGATGCCGGCTTGGGGAGCGACACCACTGCGGGCGGACTTGCCAGGCTCGAGCAGGATGTGCTGCGCGAGAAGCCGAAACTCGTCGTCATCATGTTCGGCATAAACGACGCGGCGATGGTGGACGGCGGTCCGGTGGCTCGTAGCGAACCGCGGGTGTCGCTGGAGGCATATAGAAACAATCTGCGCAGCATGGTGACCGAAATCTGCAAGTCGGGCTCGAAGGTCCTCCTGTGCACTCCGACGCCCATGAGCCGGAAGTACGTTTACTCGGATATCGGCGCTTACGCTCAGCAAAACGATATGAACTTCCAACTCCGCAACTATGCTCAGGCTGTGCGGGATCTGGCCGCCGAACTCAAGCTGCCCGTGCTGGACACTTTCCGGCTGTTCGAGCAGTCGCCCGATAGGATGCAGTTGATCGAGGACGGCTGTCATCCCTATGTGCAGGGGCATGCAATCATCGCCGAAGCGTTGTTCGATCCGGTCTCGCAGGCATTGCAGGGCGAGTGAGCGAGTCGGATGACGGAGGAGGGGAGGCCACGGATGGGCACTGATAAACACGGATATCCCCTCGGGTCATTTGGCGACAGGCAGCGCGCCGATCGGCAGTCCGCCGTCGTCGATTGCTGCGGCCGGGCTGCCCGCTCGCAATCGATAATCGTGCCGCGATGCGTCGACGAATTGCGGATCGGCGATAATCGAGTGGCTATCGAGTTTGTGGTTCTTGCGGAATGTCGCGTACCCCGCCTCGTCGATGGTTTCGGAGCCCCACAACCACAGCCGGCCTTTGGATTCGAACCAGCAATTGAAGTCCATATTCAAGTTGTCGGTCCAGTCCCGGCCGTGCAGTCGCGCGCAGCTGTCGGTGGCTTGGGCGAAGATGTTGCGGGTGATGACGACGCCTTCGGTCTTTGAACTGTTGTCGTAGAACATGAGGTGGCGGCCGTTCGGGTCGGGCCTCTGGCTGTGCCCCCAGCCGCCCCCCGCATTGACGCACGTATTGTGCTCGAACCGGATGTTCCGCGTCTGGCTTTCCGGGCCGCCGTTCCAGAACTCGAAGGAGTACTCGCAGTTCCAGATGACGTTACGCCGATACGTGATATTCTCCTGGAGGTTCCGGCCCATTCCCTGGTTGGTCAGGGCCGCGTCGTAGATTTCCCAAAGTCGGCAGCCTTCGACGAGGCAGTTGCTTGCGTCGGCCCAGAACTCAATGCCGTTTCCGAATCGCACGGGGCTTCCGTCCGCACCGGTGAGCTGGTGCCCGCCGCCGATGTAGGACAGGTCGCAATCGCGGATTGTGATATGGTCGGTCGCCGATCCGCCAAAGCCATGGGCGGCGCCGCAGCTGAGCGCAAGGTTCTCGAACGTAACGTGAGCCCGGCCGCTCTGGTCAACGATGTGCTGACGCAGCGCGAGTTCGATGTTTTGAAATCGCGAGGCCGGGTTGGCATCCAGTCGCAGTTTCACTTGCCATGTCGTCGCGTCGTAGAAGTAATCCCCTTCGTTCTTGAGGTCGTCTTCGCGCCATTTCTTGACTCCCGTCATTTTGCCTTCGTCGAAGATGATGTTGCCGACATCGACGGAAAGGGGCCATTTCTGGCTGCATCGCACTCGTTGCAGCTCGGCCGGCCGGAAGGAAACGGTAGCTCCTTTCGGCACAACGCCACCAAGGTACCAGGCCAGTCTGGCGTCGGTCGCATCGCAGGTGGCGCGGAACTGAAGGCAGCATTCAGTCCAGTCGCTGCCGATCTGCATTTTGGATGATCTTGTTTCGGCGAACGACGTGAACGGAGCGCCGTTCCGCATGAGGCCCCAGTTTCCGGAGGTAAATGGAATCGTTGAGCGGGCGCGGAATGAGAATGTGTAGTATTCCCCCTCTCGCAAGTTGATGCCCGACGTGCTGAACTGAATGTGGTAGGTGGCGGTGCCGGGGTGTCTGCAATCGAGTTGGTAAGTCGGGGGAGACGTTTCTTTGTCTCCCGGCCGCTGCAGCGGGCAATCGGCTCCTCCTTCCGTGTAGATCGACCACTGGAGGTGCGAGAGATCGGCCTCGAGTTTCTCCGGGTCGAAACGGATCGCGGCGGTGGTCCAGACGCCGGGTGCGGACTGTTGCCAGTCTTGGGCGTGATTCATGGAAACCGACCCGAGCAGGCGGGGCTTGGCTCCGTCGCCGTACGCGCCGTACGTAACCGGTTGGTCGGCACTGCCGCTGCGAGGGATCAATTGGCCGCGCAGTTCGGTTCCGCGGCGAAACAGTACCGTGTCGCCGGGTTGCAGTTCGGCCCGGTTCACTCGCGGCAGGGACTTCCATGCGCGGTCAGGGTTCAGGCCGCCGGCAGCGTCGTCGCCGGTGAGCGGATCGACGTAGTAAGTTCGCGATTCCGCCGCAGCAAGCCGGTTTGTGACGGCCGACTGGGTGAGGAACGGGCAGGCGAGCAGGATCAAGGCTGCGATCACGAGGATCCGTGACGGGAGAGCGTTCAATCGGACACTCCTCTTTTAAGTCGAATTGAAAGGGTTCGATCTGAGCGTTAGAACTACAGAGCGGCATCTGTGTGCGGCGCATGCGTATCCGGATGATATCGGGTGCGGCGGCAGAATAGAGCCGGCAGTGAACAAGGTGGTCGCTGGTCGCGAGCTTGCTCGTGGCGAGAGGAAAGTCCGGGCTCCGCAGGACAGGGTGATCGGTAACACCGACCGGTCGCGAGATCAGGGAAAGTGCAACAGAAAGCAAACCGCCCGAACTCCGGCAGGCCTATGTCTGTCGGCGTCGGGTAAGGGTGAAACGGTGCGGTAAGAGCGCACCAGCAGCCGGGGTGACCCGGTTGGCTCGGCAAACCCCACCCGGAGCAAGGCCAAACAGGAAGCAGGCGGCGCAAGCCGCCGCGGTCTCGTCCGGACCGCTATCGACTTCCGGGTAGGCCGCTTGAAGCGTCGGGCAACCGGCGTTCTAGAGAAATGACCATCGCCCGTCGCGAAATTCGCGCGGGAACAGAACCCGGCTTACCCGTTCACTGCCGGTCTTTTGTTTCGGCTTAGGGGCCGGCCGAAGCCGGTTGGCGTCGCAATTGCGCGAGCGACTCGTCCTCGGCGCGAGTCTCCTTCAGCCGAGGTGGCTCCCCGGGGATTCTCACGCAGGGTCGAAGTGTCCGGGGGAATCGTGGCTTCCGTGCCACGACCACACCGAATGTACGCTTCGCGCCGCAATCTGACCGCCCGGACCGGGCGGATCGACTCCGTCTGATGGATTCGCTCGAACAGGCAACTAGTCGGCGGGCACCAGTTTCTCGTCGATCAGCTGCAGCAACTTCGAGATGCAGAGCTGGTTCATGCTCGTCTTGCGCTCGTGCGCCTCATGCCGCAGATATTCGTGCAGGCTTCGCGGCAATCGGACCGTGATAACGCGGGTCGGTTCCGTGCTATCGTCGGGGTTCTTCGACTGGCCTCGCAGGCGTGCTAGCATCCGCTGGATTTCGG
>CAIPEB010000124.1 GCA_903863885.1 uncultured Planctomycetaceae bacterium
GTTCGGAACGGCGATTGCCTGCCTGCTTGCCAATCTCTATTTGTCGGAACTCGATCATCGCCTCGCTGCGGTCGGGAACATCCGCTTCTTTCGCTACGCGGACGATATGCTGGTTATTTCCACGCAGGCCGAAGCAGCCGCCGCGGCAGCCCGCATCCTGGACGGGGAACTCGAGCGACTCGGACTGCGGAGCAAGCCGAGCCACGAAACGACCTTCGTGCTTGCCGATCGGACTGGTCCGGATGCTCCGCCAGCCGGCAGCGGGCCGCTGCCCGTATTGCACAAATTCCGGCATCTGGGGCTGGAGTTTCGAGCCGATGGATCGGTGGGATTGAGCCGCGACAAATTCCGCAAGGTCTGCAATCTGTTCCGCTACGCTTTCCGCAGGAACCGCCGCAGATTCCGCCGCATCGTCGATTGGGAGCAGCGCGCGGCGCTTGCCGTGCGGATTGCCCGCGAAACCGTCGAACAGGGCGTGCGGAACGTGGCGATCATCGACTACTATCTGCGGCACGTTACGGACGAGAGCCAATTGCAGCAAATCGATCGGTGGCTGGCTGAGGAAGTGCTTTCCCTGGCTTTCGGCGGCGGCCACAAAAAGGGATATTACCGGCGTCTTTCCGTGTCGCGACTGCGCGGAATGGGGTTGCCATCGCTCGTGCACCGTCGGCGACTGCTGCTGCACGGGCACATCCAGTCGTCGTTCTTCGTGTGGAAGGTCAGCAAAAAACAACGAGGATACGGGGGGCAAGCTGCCAGGCGCGACCGCAAGCCGGTCGATGCTTTCTCTCAAAGCCCAGAAGCAGCGGCTGAATCCACCTCGTGAGAGAGAGGAGCCGCCTGTATATGGGTGTCATGGAATACAGATACGGCTGAAGCGTATCTGTCGTTTGCAAGCTGCCCCCGTATCCTTTTATATGAGACGGATCGAGCGTCGCACGAATTGCCGGAGGACCGCACGCCATGGGATGGTTCGATTTCATCTTCTCGCGCACCGCGACGTGTCCGAACTGCGGCGATCCCCGCGCCCGCAATTCGCTGTTCGGCGGAATCCGCTGTCCGAATCGGGCCTGCGATCACTTCGACCTGGAATTGATGCACGAGCAGTCGGAATCGTTCGCCCGGAATTTCCCCTCGGCGGACTTTTCCGCACCGGCAGGAGTCGGGGGCGCCGGCCGAAAAGAGAGGTCTGCATTCGGTGCACCATCGTCGGGGGCCTTCGACCCCGGGCCGCATTTGATCGAAGTGCGATACCGGAACTTTCGCGGCGAGCCGTGTGCCTTTCAGGGAGACAACCGGACGGTGCGGCGGCGAGGCAACCACCTGTCGCTGCAGGTCGCGCCGACGGGCACGCGAATCGCCCTCGATCGAGACCGGATACAGAATCTCGCCGAGGTTGAGGCGTGTGTCCGCGCCTGGCCGACGCCGCGCGAAGCGCACGTGCTGCGGTATCACCTGCGACGAGGCACGACCTCCCAGTTGTTCGAGCAGCTGCGCCGCAGGTTCCCCGACTGGCAACCTTCGTGAACCGACCGCTCTTTCAGCGGCCCCTCACGGGGCGGCAGAACCGCCGGCCAAAGCGGTGCCGCCGCGCCCGGAAATTCGCCCGCTCCCGCCGGTTGCCGGTCCAAGCGCGAAAAACGAACATTCTGACGATCAGTCTCACAGGGACCAGCCATCGCGGTATTCGCGATGGAGCAGCTTGTTGGCCGCTTCGTCATTCGTGATTTTGAAGTTCGGCCCGTCCCACATCAGCTTCTTGCCGGCCCGCAATGCGACATTGCCCAGCATGCAGGTCTCGGTCAGCACGCCGGCGTGATCGACGAAGTTCGCGCCGGCGGGTTTTCCTCCCCGGCACGCATCCACCCATTCCTTGTGGTGGCCGGGCGAGCGCTCGAGTTTCTTGGGCGGACGGCCGTAGGCCTGCATCTTGGTCTCGGGCACAAGGCGATGCCCCATCAGCGTTCCCTTGTCGCCGAAATACATCACATCGGAGATGCCCCGTTCCGGCTCGAGGTCCTTCGGCACGGGGGGCTTCAATCCACCGTCGTACCACGTGAGCTTCACGGGCGGCATGTCGCCGCGCGCCGGAAACTCGAAGTAGGCGATCACTCCCAGCGGATAAATGTCCGAGTCCACGCGAGTGGAGCAGGCTTCGACGCTCGTCGGATGCGTGAGCTTCAGGGCCTTGAAGATCGTGGACATCTTGTGGCAGCCGAGATCGCCGAGCAGTCCCGTGCCGAAGTCCCACCAGTTCCGCCAGGTCCAGGGACAGTAGGCGGGATGATACGGGCGAGCCGGAGCGGGTCCGAGCCACAGATCCCAGTCCAAACCCTCGGGAACCGGCGGAGTTTCCTTCGGGCGTCCTTCCCACGCGGGCCACGGCCAGAATCGCGCCGGCGACCATACCTGGACCTCGTGCACGTTGCCGATGGCTCCATCGGCGATGAATTCGCAGGTCAGCCGCGCCTCTTCGGAGGCCTGGCCCTGATTGCCCAACTGCGTGGCGACGCCGGCCCGCCTGGCCGCTTCGGCAACTTGACGAGTTTCGTTCACCGTGTAGGCCAGCGGTTTTTCGCAGTACACGTGCTTCTTCTGCTTCAACGCGGCCATGGTGATGACCGCATGCGAGTGATCGGGCGTGGCAATCATCACCGCGTCCACGTCTTCCTTGGCAAGCAACTCGCGATAGTCGCTGTACGTGCGGATGCCCTTGAACGTCCCGGAAGGGCGTTCCTTTGCATAGTATTCCTCGACCGCCGCCCGCGTCGGTTCGCGGCCTGCTTCGCGCAGCTCCCGGCCCTGCCCCCAATTCCACGACAGGTACCCGCCGCCTCCGCGATTCACGTCACACACGGCCACGACCTGGACTTCGGGAAACTGCGCAAGAGCCATCATGTTCTGAATGCCCTGCCCGCCCGTGCCGATGCCGGCCAGTGTGATCTTGTCGCTGGGCGCCACCTGTCCTTCGCCGCCGAGAGCACGTCGAGGTACGACCGCACAAGCGCCAAGGACAGCAGCCGACTGCAGGAATTGCCGCCGTGAGACGGAGTCGCTCATGATCACTTCCCTTTTCTGCCGTAATTCCGCACGAGATGGACGGATGGATGAATCGTCTTCCGCGGCGGCACAGGCCACCCGCGCAGCATCAATTTACCACACAAGCCACGCGACCCAACGGGGCAACTCTCCGCCGCGAAAAACCCGCGGCTGCTTCAGGCGATTTCGGGTATTCGCATCTCGCGACGGCCAGCTTATGCTAGGAGGCTTGACCAATCGGACAGGGGGAATATGAGCAACCGTTTTTTCGCATGGTGGTTCTGTTGCGGATCGATAGCCGCTTTGTGGGCCGCTTCCCGGGTCGCATCGGCCGAGCCCGATCGTCCGGCTCCGGCCGGCGCGGCGGCGCCGCAGGAGACGCTTACCGCCAGCGCCCGCGATACGGAATCCCTGATCAACAGGCTCGATGCACCGCAATTCCAGGATCGCGACCGCGCCTCGCAGCGACTGGCGGAAGGCGGCCCCGATGTGATACCCGAATTGATCGAAGCGCTGGGGGCCCCCTCGGCTGAAGTCCGCTTTCGTGCCATTCTGCTGCTGAACCGCCGCCATTCGTTCGAGCAGATCGCGCTGCCGCTCATCGAAGCCACGGGAAAGCCGTACGCATCTCGCGCAAGGGTCGTGCTGCGGGAACGCACGTTGCAGCAGCTCGAAGTCATCAGCCATATGCCGTACGTCGAAAAGCTCTTTAAATTCTGGGGGACCGATCCGGAGACGTTCTGCAATCAGTCGCTCATCCGCTTTAACGAAGCATCCGACCTCGAACAGACCAGGCAGGCTGTCGAACCGCTGATCGGACTGGAAAAGAAAGCCCATCGATTCACGGCCGCCGTCGCGGATCTCGAATCGCTGTCGCTTTCGTACGACCACCAGTACAGCCCCGGTTACGTCATCGCGGATACTCTGGCCATTGGCCTGCGGACCGATCAGGCACAATTGACCGAATTTGCCGAGCAGCACCTGCAATCGCTGAAATCGCTCGCGTCCACCATGAGCGCACGCAACGAGGCCAGGTCCGCGATCCACAAGGAAGTCCTCGATCGTGCCAACATGAGCCAGGGCGCTGCGGGTTTCCTGGTGAAGCTACTGGAAAAAGACTCCGCCGTTCGGACCGTGGTTTCCGAGCGTATCGGAATTCATCCCGAAGACCTGCAGAAGTCATTCTGCCAGGGTCTGGCCGACGCCGACGCGCATACCTGCGATTGCGGCGTGGGACGAGTCCACATCGTGGATATGCTGGTCGAGATCCTCGCCAAATGGAAAACCGAACCGACGGATCCGGTCTGCCGGCAACTTATCTCGGCGATCACCGACACGGCCCGATCGGGTGACAAACCCAGGGCTCTGGCTCTGCTCGAGGCGCTGGACGCCTGCCGCAGCCTGCCGAACCATCGCTTGAGCCTCGAGGACGGACTGGGCAAACAGCTGGCCGAACGACTGCTCGCCGCTGCCCAGCGAGCCGCCAACAACCGCGCCTTCTATCCGACGCAAAGCGTCCACCTCCGGTTGGTCGCGCTGGCGGATATGAATATCACTCCCGAGCATCCGGCCTATCCTCGCAAGCTGCTCGAGCAGCACCTCGCCGGCTCCGATTCGACGACAACCGACGATGCACGCCAGGCCTTCGAACGCTATGTCCGGATTCTCGATCGGCTTCGGGAAACCGGAATCGATTGTCAGCAGTCGCAGGCCGCCGGATTCGTTGGATCGCTGCGTGACGCGTTGCCGGACCACCCCGAACTGCTCGCAGCGGGCGTTGCCCAACTCGATCAGATCCTGCGCCAGGCCAGTGCCACAGGAAACAAGCCGGACGCAAAACAGGTGGCGGAAGCCCTGGATTCCTGGGCCAAGAGCGCCGCCCCATCGGCCAGTACGGGCAGCACCGCAGCCTCACAGTGATGCAGAACGTCTGCCGATTCATCCATCTCGGCCCCCTCGCGCCGCGGAAACCCGCGTCCGAAGAATGAACACTGCAGCTTGCGGGACAGCCCCCCTCCACCCATCGATGCCACATGCGACCGTCCGTCTTTGCGTCGCTTGCTCGACAGCGTCTTTTCGAGTATTACAAGGTATGGAATCGTAATACGGACTCGGTGGAATCGCGACGAGCTGACAGGTTCGATCCGACAGACGGTGTGGCGGCACGCGGCTCTTTCCAGGGTGAACTGAACATGCACATGGCGGACGCATTGATTTCCCCTGCCGTGGGCGGCGCGATGTGGCTGGCTTCGGCCGGGCTGACTGCCTACGCTTCGCGAACGATCGATGCGCGGTCGGACGGGCGATTGGTTCCCCTGATGGGTGTCTCGGGGGCGTTTGTATTCGCCACCCAGATGATCAATTTCGGAATCCCGGCAACCGGCTCGAGCGGCCACCTGGGAGGCGGTTTGCTGCTTGCGGCCCTGCTGGGCCCATGTCCGGCTCTCGTGGTGATGGCCTCTGTCCTCACCATCCAATCGTTGTTCTTCGCCGACGGCGGCTTGCTCGCCCTGGGCTGCAACATCTTCAATCTCGGCGTGTGTCCCTGCCTGATCGCATATCCTCTGGTGTTTCGTCCCCTGCTCGGATCGCACACGAATTTGCGCCGAGTGTTCATCGCCTCGCTGGCCGCTTCCATCGCGGGTGTGGAACTGGGTGCGGCGGGCGTCGTAATCCAAACCGCATTGTCGAACCGTGCGGAACTGCCGTTTTCGACATTCCTTCTGCTGATGCTGCCGATCCATCTGGCGATCGCCGTGATCGAAGGGCTGGCTACGACGGTGATTCTCGGCTTCTTGTGGCGAGCGAGGCCCGATTTGCAGCCCACTCGTTCGCAACCAACCGGCTACTCGCAATCCGTGGTTCCTGTAGCAGCCGGACTCCTCGCCGCCGCGCTCGTGCTCGGGGGCTTTGTTTCCTGGTTCGCATCGACTCGACCAGACGGTTTGGAGTGGTCGGTGGCCAAGGCGACCGGCTCGAGTCCGTTGTCCGGCAGTACACCGCTCCACGCGGAACTTTCGAGGCTCCAGGAGCAATCCGCCATTCTCCCCGACTACGGGTTTCTGGGCGATGGCGGCGAAGCGCCCGCAGGAGAGAATGAGGCGTCGTCTGCGCATTGGCCGGCAGCTCAACTGGGCAGTTCCGTTTCGGGAATCGCCGGCAGTCTTTTCGTCGTGCTGGCGGCTTGTGCCGTTGGATGGGTCTCGCGTGCTGCTCGCCCGAAACGGGAACCGTCATGAACCGCGTCGAATCGGCGATGCGTGACCTGACGCACCTGGACGAAGTGGCACGGCAGCAGACATGGCTGCACCGCATTGACGCACGGGCCAAAGCGATTACAACCCTGGTCTATGTAGTCGCGATTGCTTCGCTCCCGAGGCACGCGGTCCTGGAAATGCTTCCGTTTGCCGCCTATCCCCTGATGCTGCTCCTGGCAGCGCAGTTGCCGCTGCGCGTGCTGACCAGACCGCTGCTCGTGACGATCCTGCTGGGAATGGCGATCGGCGCGGCGAACCCGTTCCTGGACCGCAGTCCCGTGCGGGTGTTCGACGGCTGGTGCATTGCCGGGGGTTGGCTTTCATTCATCTCGATCCAGTTGCGGGCCGTCCTGGGCGTCACCGGAGCGATCGGCCTGATCGCCACGACGGGAATGGAACGACTCTGCCACGGACTGGCCCGGCTGGGTGTACCTCGCGGGTTTGTGACGCAACTGCTGTTTCTGTACCGTTACCTGTTCCTACTCGGCGCGAATTCCGCGGCCATGTCGCGCGCACGCGACTTGCGTTCCAACGGACGACCTCTGCAGCTGTCCACGTACGGTTCGCTGGTCGGCCACCTGTTGCTGAGGACGCTCGATCGGGCCGAGCGAATTCATGCCGCCATGTGTTGCCGCGGTTTTCACGGGGACATTCCGCTGGGTGAAAGCGACCGCTTCGGTCCGCGCGACGCGGCGTTTGTGGCTGTCTGGTGTCTTGTTTTGATCGCAATCCGGGTCTCTCACTCCGGCAATTTCCCGCACTGACGAGGCGAGTCGCCCCATGAGTCCGGTCATTGAAGTCTCTCATCTGCATCACACCTACCCGGACGGCACCTCGGCCATCCGCGATGTGAGCTTTTCGATCGCTGCGGGCGAATCCGTCGGCATCATCGGTGCAAATGGCGCGGGAAAATCCACCATGCTCCTGCATCTGGTGGCCTGCCTCCAGCCGACCAGCGGGACGCTGAGCATCGGCGGACTCTTGTCGCACCCGGGCAACGTCACGGCTATCCGGCAGCGGGCGGGTCTCGTATTCCAGAACCCCGACGATCAGCTTTTCATGCCGACGGTCCAGTCGGACGTCGCCTTCGGACCGCGAAACCAGGGTCTGGACGAAGACTCGGTCACGCAGCGGGTCACCGAGGCACTGACTGCGGTCGGCGAATTGCATCTGCTGCACCGCCCCCCGTACCGGCTTTCCGGCGGCGAGAAGCGTGCCGTGTCGATCGCGACGGTCCTGTCCATGCGGCCCGACATTCTCGTGCTGGACGAACCCTCGGCGGGACTCGACCCCAGCGCGCGGCGCAAGTTGATCAGCCTGCTGTCCAGTCTCGACCACACTCGCATCGTGGCATCGCACGATCTCGACCTGGTGCTCGACGTCTGTCAGCGGGTGATACTGATGCGCAGCGGCCAGGTCGCCGCCGACGGCCCGGCGCGAGACATCCTGCGCGACAAACCGCTGCTGGAACAATGCGGGCTCGAATTGCCGCTGGCAGCGCAGGCTTGCCCGAACTGCGGATGCTCGTCCGACTCGCCCCGCTCCGGCTGATCGCAACGGGCGCGGAGACGTTCGCCGCGCGCACTTTACAGACGTGAACGGTTGCCCGCAGTCAACGTGCCGCCTTCTTCGCCGACGGCGCGAACAACTGGAACTCGTTGATTGTCGGCCCGCCCTTTCCATGGATCAGCAGACGCACGCGCTGCGCGGTCCGGGGATCGAACTTCACTTCGCGATGAGGCCCCATCGCAGCACCCTGGAAGAAGGTCGTCCATTTTCCGGCATCCTGGCTCTGCAACTCGAAGGACGCCACGCGCACACCGAAATCCACGCACTCGTCGAGTACCGCGTGATCGAACGTCTCGGGCTTGCCGAGATCGACTTCCAGCCAGCATTCTTCGGTGCTCGCGTCGGTGGCCCAGCGGCTCTCCGCTTCGCCATCCAAGGCCTTCGCACCGTCGAAGGCGTCATGGTTCTGGTAGACGTTGGAAACCGTCGCCTTCTTGCCTTCGGTCAGAGACCCGCCAAGACTCGGCACGGATACGGGCGGGATGCCGATGGCCGGCTTGTCCAGTTGCAGCGCGATGATCGTATCGATTTCATTTCTCTCGCCCGGAGCCACGGAGATCGCTATCCCCGAATCGGTCTGTTCGACCTTGGCCTGACCGCCAGTGAGCACGCTGGCCTTGACGACCCGGGCGGGAATTGCCGGCAGTTTCAGGACATCTTCAGGCCAGGTGAAGACGTGCAGATAAATCAAATCGTCCTTGCGGGTCGAGGCGAGATGCCTGGCCGGCTTGAACGGTCCGCCGCGTGTGGCGTAGATGGTCTCGCCGTACTTGCTGAGCCAATCACCCATTTCGCGCAGTCGTTCGACCTGTCGCGGCTCGATCTCGCCCGTCGGCATCGGCCCGACGTTAAACAGCAGGTTGCCGTCGCCGGACGCGGTCCGAATCAGAGTCTGCAGGCATTCCGGCAGCGTCTTCATCTTGTCATCCGGTTTCCATGACCATTGTCTGCAGATCGTCATGCAGGTTTCCCAGGGACGGTCCATGCTGAACCCGCCGACCCGTTGCTCGGGCGTATCAAAGTCGCCGAGTCCGCCGCCGGCTCGGTTGTTGACCAGGATGTCGGGCTGCAGAGATCGACAGAGCCGGATATTCTCGGATCCCTCAGCCGCGTCAAACTTCTGAGGAACGTCGAACCACATCGTACAAAGCGGTCCGTAGTTCTTGATGATCTCGGTGACCTGCGAGCGCAGGTAGCGACGGTATGCGGCAATATCCGATTCCTTGCGGACCACGCTGCCGCCCGGACTGGTCAGCGGAAAGTCCGGGTGATGCCAGTCGCAGACCGAGTGGTAAGTGCCGAAAGCAAGTCCCTGCCTGCGGCAGGCATCCGCCAACTCCTTCGTAACATCGCGGGCAAACGGAGAGTGCATGATGTTGAAATCCGTCTGCTTCGTATCCCACAGACAGAATCCATCGTGGTGCTTGGTCGTGAGGATGACGTATTTCATGCCGGCGGCCTTCGCCACCGAAACCCACTGATCGGCGTCGAACTTCACCGGGTTGAATCGCTTGTAGAGGCTGTCGTACTCTTCGATCGGCGTCGCTCCGCCTCGCGACCAGCCGATCTCGTGCCCCGTGAGGCTGACCGGCCCCCAGTGAATGAACATGCCGAACCGCATCGCCTGCCAGTGCTTCAGCGCCGCAGGGTCCGGCTTGAGCCACGGCGAGGCTTCGGCTGGTGCTGCCGCTTGCGGCTTTTCTTCTTCGGCGCGAACCGGCGACACAACCAACAAAACGACAACAGCGGCAGCAAGGGAAATGCGTTTCTTCATCGGTTACGGTTCCTTAGCGGGAATGCGATTCGACGATCCTCGGCGCCTGCTTGTTAACTCGTGCGACGGTCAGATCGGCCGTGCCTACTTCGCCACCGGCGGAACCAGCGGCAATGTCAGCCAGGCCAGGCCGACGTCCCGCTGCATATGACTCTTGCTGTCGCCGCCCGGGGCGTCATAGATCAAGGCCAGTTTGTCCCGCACTTTCACCACGCCCGGAAGTCCGATGCAGCTCCTGCTCCAATTGCAGTTCTTGCCGTCGAGCACTACTGCCTTGCTGGCCGGATCCCAGCGATTCAGGTCTTTCGACCAGTACACCCAGATCGCATCGGTGTACTCAAAGCCTTCCAGGCCGATGTGATTGGTGAAAAGGAACCAGTACCCGTTGGTTGGTTCGAAATACAGGGAAGAGTTCTCGATCTGCTCGGCCGCGGGAACGATCGGCTTGGGGTCGATCTGCCAGGGTCCGTTCAGGTCTTTTGTACGCGCGATGCTGATCGTCCGATGCGTTCCCTGATTGTCGTTCGATGCCGCGCTGAAGAACATCATGTACTGGCCGTCATGACGCACAATGTGGCCGGGACTTGCGGTCACGTCATAATAGGTCCCGGGCGTGCAACGAAACGGCACGACATCGGGTTGCTTGACCCACGGCCCGTCGGGTCGCGTTCCGCGGGCCTTCATCGTGAGGTACGGGAACGCAGGGATCAAATCGGGCGCCGGCGAAGTATTCGGCGTTCCCAGGTAAAACATGTGCCACGTCTTTCCGTCGAAATACGTCACGCCGTAGGAAGCCGATGCCGAATCCTCCGAACCCGGTTTTCCAAAATCCAGCACCGGCCCTCGCTTGGTCCAGTGAATCAGGTCGGTACTCACCGCCAGACAGGCAAGCCAGCCTTTAGGCCCGGCACCGTCGTAGTGCATGTAGTACGTTCCATCGGCTTCGTACACCCACACGTCGCGGGCGCCGAGCCGGTCACAGTCTCCGGGACCGTCACCGTGCTTCAGCACTACGCCGTGGTCAACTGCGTCCATTCGCAGATTCGCTTCAGGTCGGCCGTCGGGATAGGACGCGGCAAACGAAGCGAGCGTGGCAATCGCGGTGGCCAGAATGCAGTTCATCCCCTGAGTCCCCTTACACCCGACAAATTGTAGGAACGACAACGCGCACAGCTTACCACGCCGGATGAAGCGGCAACATCGTGAGGGCAACGCACCGATCCGTGTTCCGTCCGTGCCCATCCGCGGCCTCTGAGCCTTCGCAGGAAAGAGTCTGGAGTCTGGAGGAAGATGAATGCCCGGCCGACTACCGACTACCGACTTACGGCATCCGGCGAACGCAGTAGAGGACCGGATCGGTGCGAATCAGCAGCGAGTCTCCGGACACTGCGATCGATGCGCGAGTCTGGCCAAAAAGCCGGTTGCGGGCGACCTCGCGGTATTCGCGTCCCGCTCGGATAACGGTCGTGATCCCTTCCTCGCTGGTGAAATACAGATTTCCATCTGCCGCCAGCGGACTCGCCGAGTAGTTGCCTTCGAGCCGATGCTGCCAGACCGGCTTGCCAGTCTCCGCATCGACACACGTCGCGATGCCCCGCGACGAAATGAAATACAGTTCGCGATCGACCACCACGGGCGACGCGATTTCCGGCGCCTGCTTGTCGAACTTCCAGGCAACGTGCGAATCGGTGACGTCGCCGGATCCGTCCACGCGCACGGCCCAGAGTTGCGGCTTCATGTAACCTGTGCAGACGTAGGCCACCCCATTGCGGAATACGGGCCGGGGAACGACCGCGTAGAAGTCCCCGAACCGCACTCGCCACAGTTCGCCGCCAGTGTCCGGATCGTAGGCCGCGACCCATTGAGCGCACGGGGAAATCAACTGACGCCGTCCCGCATGCTCGATCAACAGGGGCGTGCTGAACGCCCGGCGCAGCTTGCCATCAGCCGCGACAATTTTCGGGCGGGGTGTGCGCCAAGCGACTTCGCCAGTCCGGCTGTCCAGCGCCACGAGAAACTGCTCGTCAGCGCCGTCGCAGGTCAACACGAGGCGATCGCCGCACAGCACGGGAGAACTGCCCGCCCCGGTAATGTCGTCGATCTCGAAGCGTTTCCGCCACAGCACCTGGCCGCTTTCCAGCAGTATGGCAACCGTGCCGAGCGACCCGAAATGACAAAACAAACGCTTCCCGTCCGACACGGGCGTGGGGGAGGCATAGCTATTCGTTTCGTGGATCGCCGGCGGTTCCTTGCTGCTCAACAGCTCCAATCGCCGCAGCAACTGACCGTTGGAGGCGTCCAGTTCGCTGGCAAACAGCGTCACGGCCGCGTGCGTTTGGAAGCCCTGTCCGCCTTCCGGGAGTCCGGCCAGCTTGCGCGACATTTCATCGGCCGTCAGCGCCGTCAGTTCCGCCGAGGTGACCCACACTCGCTGTCCGATGACGATGGGCGAAGACCAGCCGCCGCCGTCAATCGTCGCCTGCCAGGCGGGGGGCGACAAGAATCCACCCCACTCGGCCGGCAATCCGCGCACCGCCGAATGGCCCTCGCCGCCGGGACCGCGGAACTGAGGCCAATCGGCCGCGTTCTCCGCGCCGACAACCGCAATCAAAACGATGGACAAGCACCAATACATTGCGTCTCCCTGAGTGGCCTACCAAATATAGCCTGCAACTCAGGTCGCGCCGGATTGGGTGTGTGAATCCGATTGTGCGGGATACCGCGATTTATCCTTCAATAACAATCGCTTCGTGTATCGCGATCTGCGGCACAGTGAGTCGGATCGCGCCATCGCGATACTCAAATTCGAGCGTCTGTCCCGCCGGCTCCAGCGTGACCTTTGCCGGCTTGGCCGGTTGCCGAATCGTGACCGACAGCGGACCGACAGGCGCAATCGATTCGATGATCCCCTGAGTGCGGTGCGGGCCCGATGTATTCACGAGGTTCACGAGCAATTTGCCGTGATTCCGGGCCACGCACACATCCACGCCGTTGGATCCGGTTACCTCGACAAGCGGGTCGGGAAAGAGCCGCCGAACGAGACGGCTGAGGAAGTTCCGCGCCTCATCCGAAGGGGATTCGGAATAACTCTGCCCGAACGTGAAATACGTGGCGGCGATCCGGCCTTTGCCCAATTCGGCGATCGAAGCCGCAGGCTGCACGGGAGCGGCGGGGTCCTTGGACGAACGCATCTTGCCGAATTCGCCGGCTGTCGCTCCGAGCTTCACCGACTGAAAGGCGCCTTTCGAATTCGCTGTCGAGCCGTCGAGATCCACGCAAATCGCATCGCTCGCCGCTGCGTCGCCGTTCGCGACAATATCCAGTTCCGACGCGAACAGTGCGGCCGCTCCGGGACCGACCAGCAGCAGATTCCCTCCGGCCTTTACGTAATCGACCAGTTCGTTGCGGAATTGCGGCTCGAGAAACGGCCACTCCGGCACTACGATCAGCGGATACTGGGCCATGCGTCCCGACAACTGGTGTTCGGCGAGCACTTCGACCGACTGCTGCGATTCGAGAAGAGCCTGCAGGACTCCATCGATGCGCGCATTATCCCGCGAGAACAGGCCGTTGATCGAACGGTAGTGGGCGGCGGTCGACATCAGCAGCGCGATTTGCGGCACCGCCTCGGCATGATGACAGAGCGATTGGCGCGCGCGGCAGAATTTCGCGACCTCGGCCATCGTCGGCATCTGCTCCTCGCGGACCGACCCGTCCCGCCGTTGAGTGTGATACGCCTGGAAACCGCCGCCGAGCGCGACGACCACGGCCGCCTCGCGCTGGAGTTGCACGGCCGTCTTCTGCTGTCTCTCAGGCTGCGTGGAAAAGCTCCAGGCCATGAGGTCCCAGGGCTTTCCCTGCCTCGCGAGAAACCGCCCCGAAAGCCGCGCTGAATTCACGCTGTTCTGCGGCGAATAATCGCCGGAAAGGAAATCGACCGGCACGCAGACCGGTTCGGGCATGTGGTCGCTGAAAGCCCAGTTGCTGCAGATCTGAAACGACGGGTTGGTCTGCTTCACTTCGAGAATGTAGTGATTCACGTAGTTGCGGAAAGCCTGGCGCTGGAATTGCAGAAACTCGAACCAGTGAGGATCTCCCGGCTTCTTCGGCACTTCTTGAATGCCTGTGGCATCGCGGAACGCTTTCAGCGACGCCGTCCCGTAGTCTGGAACCGAGGCCCAGCAATCGCCGTCAACCCACACGCCGTCCACGCGGTACTCGCCGGCCAGTTCCCGCAACTGCGGTATCAACAGGCGATCGACGTAGGGGCCGAACAGCGACGTGGCTTTCGTGCCCGGAGCGCCGTCCGGTCCGACCGCTGCCCAATCAGGATGCTCCTTGACTGCATTGGAATCCCAGACTCCCGAGTAATGCATGAACAGGCCTACTCCGCGGCGGGCCGTGACTTCCCGCCATATGCGCAACGGATCGCCGACAAACCCCGGCGCGGGATGCCCGACCTTCGTCGGATAACTGGAAACGCCCGGATGTCCCTTGCAGTCGATCTGCAGATAGTCGGGATGCACCAGATCGATGATCTTCTCGACCATCTCGGGCGTGGTATTCTTGCCCACTTCGCGGCAATCCTCGCCCGCGTGAAAGTCGAAGTGAATGCCGAGGAAACTGTCGGCCCGCGAAAGCCGCGGCGGATCCTGCGACTCCGCGCACCGCCCCAACGGCGCCCCGCACGCGGCGAACATCGCCGCAACCGCGAGAATGCTCCCCGTCAACAACCGCAGCCTGCGCAAATCACCAAGCTCTCGTACCATCATCGTTGCAACTCCTTCTGAATCGTCGTCGCGACTTCAGCCGTCATGTTGGCCGATCAGCCGGCAGTTGGCAATCAGTCGATGCAACCGCGACGCGGTCGACGGCTGCGCAGTCCGCGGCATCCGATCGCACTCGCGCTACGATGAGGCCTGTCCTTTGACCAGTTCGTAAATGATGTGCGGGGCGACTTCGGTCTCTTCCAACCAACCCGACTCGTCGTCGGGTGCAGTGGGATAGGAAACCTGCCTGATCAAGAGCCCGGCTTCGCGGAAAACCTGGCGATAATCGAGATCCGACCAGAAACGATCCCGAACCTGGACCCGCTCGGGCAACAGCATCGCCGTGACAACCTGTCCGGACCGAAGCGGTCGGCGGTTCTCGGGAAAGTCGATTTCACACGATACCCAGCGATGGGCATAAAACTCCGGAGTGTTGGTCGCGACGAACATCGCGCCATCGGGATGCAGCACTCGCGACGATTCGCTGACCAAGTGCCGCAGTGCATTCAACGTGGCCACTTCGAGCACGGCCCAGGTGGACAGGACCACGCCGAACCGATTGTCGAGAAAGGGGAACTCCGCGCCCGCGGGATAACTCACGTACCGTCCCTCCGGATCCGCGCGACGAGCCTCTTCGAGCATCGCTTCGCTGATATCCAGCCCGACCGTCCTCAATCCGAGCGACTGAAGAAAACGCGTCGACCTGCCGGCGCCGCAGCCCACGTCCAGCGACTCGCCATCAAGCCCGAGTTGCCGAAAGCGGGCATCGAGCAATCTGAAGACAAGGGAATCGGTTCCGACATCCTGCGGCCGACGCGCATAGCGCGCGGCAGACTGCTGATAATCATTGCCCATCTTGCGAAGACCCCAATCGTGCCGGAGGACGCGAGACCAGGGAGCCTGCATATACGGGCGAGTTGATTCCCGCGCTAATCAACCCGGAAGCGCATCATAACATGAAGTTAACCACCCAAATGCGCAGAGTTGCTTCCGGCGAGTCCGTTCGCGCGATTTGGATTGTGCGCAATCTCTCTACAACGAGCCAAGCCCGGCGTCACCGTCAGCGTCGTGCGACCAGATGGCAAACACGGCGTCGAGCGTATTGCCGCAATCCGCGTGGCGATCACCCGCGATCTTGCGACTGGCCGAGGCCACCCTCGTTTCCGCCCGACGCGGCGCATCGTTCGCGGCCCGCCCCGCACCATCCGACTCGTGCGATGAGTTTGCAGGCGAGTCTGCCGCAACCCGCGAGCGTTGCGCCTGGTGCGACGACGGACTCGGCATCGCCATCGACCGCGGGTAATCCACTGGCCGCGATCCGAGATTCTCGAACACCGACTGCCTCGCGACTTCCGACGAGTCGGCAGCACGCGAAAACGGCCAAGGATCCGCAATCCCCTGGGGATTCGAGTTGGCGGTCAACAATGGAAAGGACTCGGTCATGACAGGTGCGGCAAGCGTCCGGCCATTCGCGTAGCCATAAACGCGATCCGTGCCGCTGTCGACAATCCAGATATCCAGCGAGCGATTGGATGGATCGATCGCGATACCGGTCGGCGACTTATTCGCCGAATTGATGATCCAGAAACTCTGCAGGGCAATGCCGCCCGTCGAAGGATTGACCGCGTACCGGAACACTCTGTCCGTCGTGGAATCGTCAACGACCCAAAGAGAACTGACTCCGCCGTAGCTGCCGAACACGATGTCCTTTGAGTTCGAATTCGCCGCATTGAGGGAAAAACTCGTTGCCGTTGCGGTGCCGGACAGGCGCGACGCAGCGCCGGCGTAGTAGTAAACCTTGTCGGACCTGGAATCCACGATCCAGATATTCGTGCCGTCCGTCGCGATCCCCTCGACCGTGGCCGACAAAGACAACGTGCCGGCAACCCAGGAACCGAGGAGAATTCCCGAATTCCCGTACACAAAGACGTTGCGATTCTTGTCCACCACCCAGAGTTTTTCGCCCGCGGCCGTGGTCGTGATTCCGCGGGGAGCGGAGTTCGCCGTGGCAATCGAGTAGTTCTCGACCGCGGCTCCGACGGAGTCATATTCGTACGTGCGGTTAACGTTGCCGTCATTGACCACGTAGAACCTGGTCACCGGCGCATCGTTGTCGGAGTTCGTCAGAGAGATATCCGCGGGATCCTTACCGCTGTACAGGGAGTCACCGGAAACCGCTGCGTCAATCAGAACGGTATAGACCACGTTCCCATCCACCAGGGTATCGTCGACGCCGGTGACGGTGACCGTCTGCGGTACATTCCAGTTTGCGCTGGTGAAAAGCAACGACGCCGGACTCACGGTGCCTTCGGTCGTGTCGCCGGACCTGACACCGATGGTGACGTTCGCCGCCGGCTGCGAGTTCAACTTCACAGTGAACGTCGCCGCACCGCCGTTTTCCGTCGTGCCGGTACCGGAGGGCGTACTGACCGTGATCCCCGCGGTGTCGTTGTCCTGATTGGTCAGACTCGCGTCCGCGGGATCGAGGCCCTGGTAGGCAGCATCGCCGGAAGCCGCGGCGTCCAACACGACCGTGTAGGCGGAATCTCCGTCGTCGACAAAGTCATCGACGCCGGTAACGGTAATGGTCTGCGGCACGTTCCAGTTCCCGGCGGTAAAAGTAACGGTATCGGCGCTCACCGTGCCTTCCGTCGTGTCGCTGGAGCGAACGGAAAAACTGACATCGGCCGTCGGTTGCGTGTTCAGTTTCACCGTGAATGCCACGGACCCGCCGGCTTCCGTGGTCTTCGACGAAGGGCTCGGCTCCGACACGGTGAAACCCGCAACCGGGTCATCGTCGTCCAGATTTGTCAGGCCGACGTCCGCCGGATCGAGTCCACCGTAGGCAGCGTCGGTCGAGACCGCTGCGCCCAGCAGGATGCGGTACGTCACATCGCCGTCATCGGTCAAATCATCGACGCCGGTGACGGTAACGGTCTGCGCCGTGTTCCAATTCGCGCTGGTGAAGACCACCGACGCGGGGTCTGCTGTTCCTTCCGTCGCATCGCTGGAGCCGATGGGAATCAAGACGTCGGCCATCGGCTGCGCATTCAATTTCACCGTGAATGTCACGGAACCGCCGGCTTCCGTCGTTGCGGACGAAGGACTTGGCGCCGAAACCGTGAACCCTGCCGCTTCCGCGCCCATCAGATACTCGATCGTGCGGCGCATCACGACCTTCTGATTGTTCGGATCGGCCGCCGAAGTGCTGATCGACTCGAACGGCAGCGTTGAGAACACGATGCCGAAACCACCATCGCCGTAGTTGCCCCGGAAATTCACCGCCGAGAACGGATACGCTGCCGAAGTGACACCGTGCCGGAATGTGCCCTCGGCTCCCGTGACGGGCGACAAAGCGTCCACGTAAAGGGACGTGAAATCCGATGGCCTGGCAACCGAAAGACTCATCCCGTTGCTGATCGCGTTGCCTGTCACTCCGGATTCCGTGTGACTTGTGCTGGTAACGTCGCTGACGAAACCGGCAACTTTCAGATAATTCTGCCGGAACGTTGAGGAGACACCGTTGTAAAGAATGTCCTGACCTGAGATGAAAATCCGGCCCCCTGAGTCCAGGTACCCTGCAATCGCGGTCTGTTCGGAACTCGAAAGACCGGCCGTCGCGCTGGAATAGTTGTATCCCGTATTCCAGACGACAACCTGATAGGCACTCAATTCCGAGGCGATCGGAGTCCGGCCGGCGCCGACAACGTCCCATGTGTCGTACGTATAACTGTTCGCCTTAAACGCGCTCGTGTAAAACCGCTCATACGCAGCGCCCTGGTCGTCGTCAACGAACAGGATCGGCGGGGTCGCCAAAGTCGTGAAACTGCTGGCCGCCGAAGTGGCAACGTTTCCGGCCGCGTCGCGCGAGATCATAGCGTAGTAATACACGGTGTTCGGCAACAGTCCGGTCAGAGCAGCCGCGTGGTTCGTGACGAGGGACGAGTTGCTCATGGACTCATTCAGGCTCGAAGGACTCGTGCCGAAGACGACTTCGGTCGTCGCGGCTTCGTCAGTCGTCCAACGGATCTCGCTGGTCGTCGTCTTGGGAGTTGCCGCCGCATCCGAGATGACCGGCGCTGCAGCATCCACCGTTGCGGCAATTGTCCGATTCAATGCCGCGCAGTAGGCGGTGATGGCGTCGCCGTCTGCCGCCTGCAGAAGTCCATCGCCGGAACTCCTGGCTCCGCTGACCAGCGCGATCGATCCCACGAACCGTCCGGTGTTCGGCCCGGTTTCTGTGAGAGTCACGGTTTCAGGAGAACTGTCCGTCGTACTCTTGATCGTGACGGCAATCGCGTCCGCAACGGCGCCGTTCAAGTTGGCCGCGGCGTGATTGACCGTCAATGTGACGGTGGAAGGCAGCGTGTAGAACTCGCTGTCAAGTTCCAGGTACGAGGACCGCTTCAGCGCCTCGTAGACATTGAGCCGGCCGCCGGTCACGGTTTTCCCGGCGAGTGAAGCGGTTGGCGTCGCGCTGTCGAGGATCGCCGCCCTGATCGTCGCGGCACTGGTCCCTGCGGGCAGTGTCGAAGCAATGAGAGCAATCGCGCCGGTGACGTGCGGGGTCGCCATCGACGTGCCGTCGTACGACGCGTAAGTGCTGTTCGGCACGCTCGACCAGATGCCGACGCCGGGTGCACCGATATCCACCGTCCTGGCACCGTAACTCGAAAAGCCGGCGATGCCGCCCGAATTGTTGATTGCGGCGACCGAGATCACGGAATCATAGCCGGCCGCCGACTCCGTCGACGTCCCGATCGTCGTATTGTAGTTCGCCGGATAACTGGAGCTCGAATCGTTGTTCGTTGTCGAGTTCCCCGCGGCGACCACGAACAGGATGTCCTTTTTCGCGGAGCGGATGATCGCATCCTGCAGCGCCTGCGAGTAGCCTCCGCCGCCCCACGAATTGTTCGTGGCCACCAGGTTTATCCCGTGGCGGGTCTTAAGGTCCGTCAGGTAATCGAGCGCCTTCACCGCATCCGCGGTGGTTCCGCCGTTCGACCCGAGGAACCTGGCCGCGATCATCGTGACGTCCCAGTTGACGCCGGCGACTCCCTGGCCGTTGCTCCCCTGACCGCCGATAGTCCCCGCAACGTGCGTCCCGTGCGAGTCGAGCCCCGCATGGTAGACGGTATTGTCGTTATTTACGAAGTCCCAGCCGTTAATGTCGTCGACGTAACCGTTGCCGTCGTTGTCGATGCCGTCGTTGGCGATCTCCCAGGGATTGACCCAGATGTTGTTCACCAGATCGGGATGATTGACCTGAATACCTTCGTCGATGATCCCCACGACGACATTTGCGGAACCCGTCACGTTCTCGTTCCAGGCCTTTTCCGCCTGGATGCCATACTGGCTGGTCGTCCCGCCGGGTCCGACGGCGGCCGGCGAGTCGTCGCCGTACATTCCCCAAAGACTGCCGTTGGAATAGTAGGAGTCGTTGCTGATGGCGGTCGGGTGGTAGATATAGTTGGGTTCGGCGTACTTGATGTACGACTTCTGATTCAATGCCGCGATGGCCTGCTCAATCCCCACGCCATTGCCGAGCGAAATTCGCTCGAGCTTCCCGAACCCGGCAGCCTTCATCGTCCTGGTCTGGGTTGCCTCGAGCAAACGCCCGCGGACATCGGATCGGGCTTGCGACTGCTGGGTGGCGGTCGCCTGGTCCGTGTATTGGATCAGTATCTCGTTCGGCACGTACTCGCGGCCGAAGAGGTTCGCCGCCAGCAACTGCCGGTTCTCCAGTGACTCGAAGACCAGCCCAGGCCGACGACGACGCTTCCTTGAACCACGTCTCGAGTTCATCACCTCTCCTCACTTGCGGCGCTGTCCCGCACGATCGTGCAACTCTGCGACCGCACTGCCACCCCAAATGAGTATTCGGGTACGGCCATCCCACTTTCAGGGAGCCTAAACTCTTCTCAGGAGCAAAGTTAAACCTATTACCATGTTCGTCCCGCGTCAAGCTCGAGCCATTGGGCGCGGCGGAACGCCGTGGAAGTCGCGGTGATTTGTTTCCACGCAACTGCTTCTGTAAACCTGTGCAGGCACGCCCACTTACGGGCTGGGGCTTTCGAAGTTGCTCTGCGATTGAAGGAATTCCGCGTGGCCGGAGGACTGAAAATTTCAACCATCGGAAAGCCGCAATCCCCATCCCGCCGCCGATTGAACCTCCTTCCAGAGACTCTCGGCGCCGCCTGCCGCAGCCGCCGCAATCAGCCGGTTGCGGAAGTCGCCGTTCGAGAGCGTTCGGGCCATGTCGGAAAGAACCTGCAGATGGTCGCGTGACTGCGATTCTGGAAAAACCAGTAGACAGATCAATTGGGCATCCTGACCGTCGGTCGATTCAAAAGGGATCCCGGCGACCGACACCCCCAGCACGCCGATCACATCTTCGATGTTCGGGCTTCGCCCGTGCGGCAGCGCAACTCGATTATCCAACCCGGTACTCCGCATGCGTTCACGCGTGCACACGACGTCGAGAACCTCGCGGCGATCGAGGATGCGAATCTCGTGGGCTTCGACCAGATGGTCGACGAGTTCCTCGATCGCATCCCATTTGTTGCGGGACCGCATCTTCGGAACGATCATGCTCCCCTGCAGAATATCGGCGACTCTCATACGGAGGCCTCGCGTCTCATGAAACGAACCGGCAGTCCGCGAAATCGGAACGAATATTCGGGAACGCGTGAGCTTCCTCCACGACTCTTCGCCCGAGATATTGAACTGCCCGTTCCGATTCACTCTGCACCGTCTTCGGAGTTCGATTCCCCTATTGTCGAAGCCGTGGCCTTGCCTTCCGAACCAGCGTCACCCCGGACAACACCGGGCGAGCGGCGTTTTTTCTGCTTGAGTCTCTTGAGCCGGATCACGTCGTCGCGGGCGCGTTCATCGAGCGTCTGGCTGATGAACCTGGCCTGTGCCTCGAGCCGCGGAATCACCTGCTGTTCCAGCGAATGGATTTTGCGATTTGTCTTTCGAATCTCCTCCCCGACGCGACTGAGCCGCATGTCGAGCGGGGCGAGGTCGAGCAGATCGCACACCCAGCGTTCGAAGCCGGCAGCCACTTCGTCCGCGGCAAGCTGCATGCCACGCGGCGTGCCTCGGCGGGCCAGCATGTCGCGCGGTCGATAGGTGTGTTCCAGGTCGATGACGCGAACACCCCAGAGATTACGCGGCGTCAGCTTGATCTGAAAATCCGCACGTGCCGCAGTCGCGGCCGCAGCCATAACGTGCCTGCCTTCGACCGCTTCCGCCACCACTTCCTCGACCATCTCGCTGCGAAGAGACTCGACCAACCGCAATCGCAACTCCAGCGCGACCCCAACAAGGCGAAAGAACTCACGGAGCAGCGCGTCCTTCTTGCGGCTCAGCAACTCCGCGCCCTGTCTGGCCAGCGCAATCTGACCGCGCTTGGCCAGCAGGTTCATGCGTGTCGGATTCACCTGATCGGCCACGGGTCGAGGCCCTCACAGCTTTTTGACATTGGTCGCTGGCGTCCCGGCATCAGCTGCCGGTCTTCGGTTCTTGATTCATGCATTGACCCGCTCGTTCGTCGCTGTTTGCCGGACCGGTTTCGGGATAGTAATGCTCCACAAGAACTCGACGGATGCGAGTCAATTCCGAGGCGGGGAACATCTGCAACAACTCCCAACCCTTGTCCAGAGTCTGGTGGATCGTTCGACGCTGGTCCCCCTGGTGGATCATCTCGCGTTCGAAGCGGTCGGCGAACACGAGATACCGGCGATCGGATTCGGTGAGCGCGTCTTCGCCGACGATCGAAACGAGCCGTCGGATGTC
The DNA here is from genome assembly GCA_903863885.1 of uncultured Planctomycetaceae bacterium. Taxonomy (GTDB): domain Bacteria; phylum Planctomycetota; class Planctomycetia; order Pirellulales; family Pirellulaceae; genus CAIPEB01. Next base: position 22,209 of record CAIPEB010000124.1, read on the forward strand.
GATGCCGTTCGCGTAGCACGCATAGAGCTGGTTGGCCAGTTCGCGATGGTCTTCGCGAGTGCGTCCGATTCCGATGCCGTTGTTCATCAGTCGCGAAAGGCTGGGCAGAACATCGACCGGAGGAAAGAGCCCTTTGTGATGCAGCGCCCGGCTCAAGACGACCTGACCCTCCGTGATATAGCCGGTGAGGTCCACGATCGGGTGCGTAATATCGTCATCGGGCATCGTGACGACCGGAATCTGGGTGATCGAACCCTCTGAGCCCTTGACGGACCCAGCGCGTTCGTAGATCGAGGCGAGATCGGTGTACATCATGCCGGGGTACCCGCGCCGCCCGGGAATCTCTTCGCGCGCTCCCGATACTTCGCGCAGAGCTTCGCAGTAGTTGGTCATGTCGGCCAGCACGACCAGCACGTGCATTCCGTGCGTGAACGCAAAATACTCGGCCGCAGTTAACGCACAGCGGGGAGTCACGAGACGTTCGATCACCGGATCATCCGCGAGGTTCAGAAACGTGATAAGCCGCTGGCTGGCCTCGCTGCCCCGGATGCGGTCCAGGTACGCGGTCGCTTCACGATGCGTTATCCCCATGGCCGCAAAGATGACCACGAGGCCCTGTTCTTCGTTGTCGCCCACGACCCGGGCCCGTTCCAGAATGGAACTCACGATTTCATGGACCGGCAATCCCGGCCCGGAAAAAATGGGGAGCTTCTGCCCTCGCACAAGCGTATTGAAGCCATCGATCGCTGACAGTCCGGTTTCGATGAACAACCGCGGCTGCAGGCGCGCGACCGGATTGAGCGGAGCGCCGTTGATGTTCCGGCGTTCCTCGTAGACGACCGACGGCCTGCCGTCGCGAGGACGACCGCTGCCGTCGAGCACACGTCCCATCAGATACGGCGACAGCTTTACGGTTGCGGCCGCTTCACGAAAACCGACCTGCGCGGCGGCGGGGCCGATCTGCGATGTCCCCTCAAGCACCTGGACCAGAGCGAGTTCGCGCGACGCTTCAAGCACTTGCCCTGTGCGGACCTCTCCTCCCGGCAATACGAGATCGAGCATCGCGCCGAAACCGAACTGCTCCGCTCCCTCGAGAAAGACCAGCGGCCCCGTAACGCAGGTCACGTTGCGATAGTAAGTAGTCACGAGTGACATGATCGGCCTCGATCTCGCGGGTCGCGCAGCTATGGCACGAGTTGCCGGACCGCTTCTTCGAATTCCCTCTGAAAACGTTCGACGTACGCCTCGATCTCCGCGGCCGGCACCTCCTTCATGCGCGACAGGAGTTCACGCTGCGGCAGTGCCAGGATCTTCTCCACACCCACGCCCTTCCGCGCCGCCTCGCTGGAAACTCGATGAAAGAAGAGCAGCGTCCGGAGCATGGCATGCTGTTTCGCAAGAACGCAATGCATGTCGGTCGGCGACGTGGCGTTCTGCTGCAGAAAGTCCTCGCGAATCGCGCGTCCCGTTTCGAGGATCACACGTTCGTGGTTCTGCAGACCCTCGGGGCCGACCAGCTGCACGACTTCCTGGAGCTCCGCGTCGCGCTGAAGCAGTTCCCGCACGGCGTGCACGGAGTCCTGCCAGTCGCGCGACAGATGCTCGGCATACCATGGCTCCAGGCGGCGGGCATACAGCGAATAGCTGCGGGACCAGCTGATTGCGGGGAAATGCCGCCGGTATGCCAGCGAGGCATCGAGCGCCCAGAAGGCCCCGGTCGTGCGCTGGGAACATTGCGTCACCGGCTCGGAATAGTCGCCGCCGGGCGGCGAGACGGCGCCCACAATCGTCACCGATCCGATGCGGTCGCCGTCGCCCAGACACCGCACCCGCCCGCTGCGTTCGTAGAATCCGGCCAGCCGCGAAGCAAGGTAAGTCGGGTATCCCTCTTCGCCCGGCATCTCCTCAAGCCGTGACGAGATTTCCCGCAGCGCCTCGGCCCAGCGCGATGTCGAGTCGGCCAGCAGGGCCACATGGTACCCCATGTCGCGATAATACTCGGCCATCGTGAGCCCCACGTAAACCGAGGCCTCGCGAGCCGCGACCGGCATGTTCGACGTGTTGGCAATCAAGATCGTCCGCTCCATGAGCGGCCTGCCCGTCACCGGGTCATCCAGCTTGGGAAACTCGGACAACACGTCGGTCATCTCGTTGCCGCGTTCTCCGCATCCGACGTAAACGATGATCTCGGCATTCGCGCATTTGGCCAGCGTCTGTTCGAGAACGGTCTTTCCGGTGCCAAAGCCGCCGGGAATGATGGCCGTCCCGCCGCGGCAGATCGGCAGCAGCGCATCGAGCACACGCTGCCCCGTGAGAAACGGCTCCGTCGGGTCGAGCTTTTCTTGAAACGGCCGCCCGACCTTGACCGGCCAGCGCTGAGACATCGCCAGGCTTCGTCCGTCCGAAAGGCGAACCACCGGGTCATGCACCGTGTGACGGCCGGCATCAACGTGATCGACCCGGCCGGTCACCGCGGGCGGAACAAGCACCCGGTGCATTCGCCCCGGCCGTTCTTCGACCTCGCCGATGATCGCGCCCGGCATCAGTTGATCGCCGACGCGAACTCGGGGCACGAAGTCCCACTGTCGATCAACCGAAACTGCGGGAGCCGACGCACCGCGAGCCAGAAACGCTCCCTGCATCGCGAGCAGCGATTCCAGCGGCCTCTGCACTCCGTCGTAGATCTGCCCGAGCAGTCCGGGGCCCAGTTCCACGGACAGCGGGGCTCCCGTTCCGGTGACCGGCTCGCCCACACGCAGACCGGTCGTGTCTTCGAAGACCTGCAGCACTGCGCGCGATCGCTCGACGCGAATCACTTCTGCCATCAAATGCGCATCGCCAACGAAGACGATGTCTCCCAATTGCACCGTCTCCATGCCCTCGACGACAACTGCCGGCCCGGCGATTTTGAAAATGCGTCCCTGATCGTTCCTGGAGATCACGACTTGCGTCCTCCAAAGCCGCTTCCGCGACGATGCTCCGCCAGGTTGATCCGGCAACCGAGGATGCGCCCCAGACGGAACTCAAAATCAGCTCGCGCATCGCCCCTGTTCCGCCAATCCATGGGAACCGGAACAAAGTAAGGGGCGTCGCTGTCCAGGAGCAGGCGGATGGCTTCGGGCGAAATCCCGGCCACGAAATGTTCGGGAAACAGAACCAGTTGAGCGTCGCCGATCGCGCGGATGTCCAACGCGTGCTCGTACGCCTCAGCGGCATTGCGAGCCGACAGGACATCCAGCCCCGCAAGCCGGAGCGGGATAGCCATTTCACCCGGCGCGATGACGACGAGTTCAGACATAGATCAGGCTCCCACCTACTTTGCCCGGCGGCAGACCGAAGTGGATGCCCCGGATAATCATGTCGAGATTGAGCAACTCGTTGCGCAGGCATGATGCGTAATACAGCGGCACGGCAATTGAAACCGGATAGCGCCGGGCAAGACGTTTCTCCCTGAGCAGCTGCTGCTCGTCGAACAGCCGCTGAAATACGCTCGCGCGATTGACGTTGGCAAAGGCCAGCGTGCCTCGCTCCAGCGCGTCGGTCAGCGGCCCGCGACGCAGGATTCGGTAAAGCTGCTCGAGCACATCGGCTTCCATCAAGGCCCCGAACTGCTTCTCACTCAGACTTCCCCCTTTTACGTACAGCCTCGACACGCCGTCTGCGGAGAGATTTCGTCCGAGAAATCGCAGGCTCGTACGCAGATTGACCAGATCGATCCGCAATGCGGTGCATTGCCGGATGACGATCCCGTCCTCGCGGCTGGCCGTGTTACGCGCACAACGCAGCAGATGCTGGAAATGCAGGTTTTCGGCCAGCAGTTCCAATTCGTCGATCAACGATTCCCCGTGCGCGGCTTGTTTTGAGGCATCCAACAGAATGCGTCCCAGACCGGGGAACAGCGGCTCGATACCGTTGCAGAACTCTGCGAACGATCGGACGGCGGCGAGTCGCTCGTACTCTTCGCGTGAGAATGTTCCGAGCGGCACGCACGTCTGATTCGCAAAACTCTTCGGCGACAACTCCGCGTGAAGCGGCGTCGGACGTTCCCGGTCCGTCTCGGACAAAGAACCGGGCCTCGCATTTCGTTCACCCAGCTGACCCTCTCGGAACATCCGGCGCAACAGGCACCGGATGTGGTGCAAGTCCCACTGGCCTGTGAAGAGATCGAGATAGTTGGGAAACGCCTCTGCCATCAAGCGGCACACGCCGGACAAACGGCGCGAGTAGCCCCCGAAAATCGCTGCTTCCCACGCGTCAAGATCCGCGGAGTCGAGAACTTCCCGCCTTGACTCCGCGGCATATTCGCCGACCAGCATGCGAGGCAACAGTTCCGCGAGCGTTGGCAGACGACGATATTGCTCGAGTTCGCGGGGCGAGAGCAGGCGGGGGAATCTCGCGTGAATCCGGGCGCAGACGTACGACATGTCGGTCTTCGCCGCCAGGTCGCGACGGGCCCGGTGAGGTGGTGCACAGTCCGCCTGAGTCCGGGCGTCTTCTCGAAGTTCACCGGATTGCGGAACACCGGGTCGCTGGACCGTCTGAGCCGTCATTGCCTGATCCGCTCGTGAATGGCGTCGGAGATGGACTTCAGAAACTGATCGTGCCCTCGGCGGAGGCGCGAGGCGAGCGTGTTCTTGACCAGCATGCGGCGATCGACACTTTCCAGTTCCACGCCGTCGCAAACCGTTGCATCGAGCTCGATGCGATCGCACCCGTGCGAGGCAGAGCGGGCCAGAGATTCGTCCTCAGGCGAGACTCTCAGGACGGGTCGATCACGGCGCTGGTCAAAATAGACGCTGGCAGCCTCCTCGAGCAGTCTGCCCCAGATTGCCGGGTAGTCGTCGCGCTGCCGCACGCGAAGCGCGGCCTCGCGCACCTGATTGAGGACCTGCTCGGCTACTTCAAATTGAAAATTGCGAATCCGGATACGCCAGTCGTTTTCGAGCAACTGGCGTTTCTCGCGTGCATAGGCCTGCAGTTGCTGTTCGATCCGCGTCTGCTCGCGCTGCACGGCCTCCTGCACGGAACGGGCGGCCCGCTCCTTGATCTCCGCGAGTTCCCGATCCGTGCTGCGGTCGATCTCCGCGATTCGTGCGGCGATCTCGGCTTGCATCGCGTCGACCAGAGGTTGCCCTGTGGTAGTTGGCTCCGCTTCCATGGTGCTACTCGCTCTAGAGCAGGATCAATGCGGCAATCACGAATCCCAGGATGACCATCGTTTCCGGGACCACCAGGTAGATCAGGATGTTGCCGAACAACTTCGGGTTCTCGGCCAGCGCCCCCACGCCGGCAGTCCCGATGTGCCGCTGGGTATGGGCCGTGGCGAAGGCCGTCACGCAGATTGTGAGCGCTGCAGCAAACATCTTCACAACGCTCTGCCAGCTGACGTCGGGCGACTTCTCGGCCTGCGTCTCGGCGGATGCGGCTTGGGCGACCGGAGGCTCCGCTGCAATGGCCGGCGAATATCGAAGCACGGCCGTGAACCAGGCAACGCACGCCAGAACGATCCCCAGGCGGAACACCACGGACAAGCGTGTGCAAAAACGCAGCATGATGGGTATCTCCTGTCTTACGGCACCGCGTCAGGTCGGCTTCCAAAGGGCTCGTATCCCCGGCCTTCGGGACGGTAGAACTTGGTGAAGAACTCCACGTAATGCAGACGCAGCGTGTGAATCGTGGGGCTGAACATGGCGATCGCGACGTTCAGCACGTGAAGCAGCACGGCGGCGAACAGTCCCGCCAGGCCGTAATCGAGCTTCGCGAAAATGCGGTTGGCCACCATCGCCAGAACCACGGAAGCGACACCGAGAGCCATGAGCCGCGAGTAGGACAGGATGTTGCTCATCAGACTGAAGACTTCGAGCAACCCGACCACTCCGGCCCCGCACAAGAGCACAGTGAAGCCGATTGCGAGGCAGGTCAGCGCGAGCACGAACCAGTGCGAGCCCGCGAACATCCCCAGTGTGAAGAACACCGCGCCACCCAGGCACAGCAACTGGCCGATTCGCTCGTGCAGTGCGTGTCGATCGAGGATCTGTCTCGCGGTCATGATTCCCAACGACAGGCCGAGCCCGACGTGAACCGCGCCGATGCACACGGCGATTCTCAGCAGCAGCACCAGTTGTGCCGGGTCTTCGCGGTCGAGGAACGGCCGCAGTCCCAGCCAAGCGCCGAGCGACCCGAAAACTTCTCCGTACAGGACGCCGAACGCGATCGTGCTGATGGCGCAATAAGCGGCGATCGTGGCCGCCGACCGCACCACATCCCGCTGGCGGAACTGCCAGCGAAGCCAGGCAGCCAGCGTCAGGATGATCAGGCCGTACCCGATATCGCCGACAATCAATCCGAAAAAGACCGGCACACCGACCGCGTTGATCACCGTCGGATCAAATGAGCCGTAAGTCGGCGGAGGAAACAGCCGGAGCAGCACTTCAAACGGCTTGGCGAAAGCGGGATTTTGCAGGACGACCGGCACTTCCTCCATCCGCGGGCCGAGCGGCAGTTCCTCGATCTCGAACCGGCCGCCGGTCGCATCCGCCGCGACACGGATCACTTCTTCTTTCTTGTCGATCGGCAGGAAGGCATGCAGCACGCGCAGCAGCAGGCCTTCGATGAAATTGTGCCGCGCTTCGAGCCGCTGTGTTTCCTCGGAGCAAACCTCGTCCAGGGCGGCCGCCCAGCGTCCAGCCTCGCATCGAAGCGAGTCGAGTTCACCGGCCAAGTCGGCGATCTGCCCCGGCATCGAATCGATGTCCGCCTGCACACGGCGAAAACTCTCGGTGAGGTGAGGGCCCCGATAGGCCGGAGGGAGCTTGAACTCGAGCGTGCCGGCTCTCCAAGCCTGATCGCGCACACACGGCGCATCTTCGGAACGGCACACCACGGCCGCGACCGTATTGCCGCCGGCGACGCGAAAGAGCCGAAGCCGCGTCTGCCGCGGCTCCATTTCACGCAAACGGTTCCGCAGCGAGCGGCCGATCAGCCGCTCGTCGCTGGGAAACACAAACATCAGAACTTCGGTCGTGTCCTCGATCGGGCCGATCCTGGGAACGAGGCCGCCGACCCGCACGTACCGCTGCAGAACCCGACGATCCTGCTCCAGGTTGTGCCGCCGGCGACGCAGCGAACGAACGCGGCGCAGCAGTTCATCCGCCGCATCGCGGATCGCCTCGGGGCTCTTTTGCGCCCACGCCTGCCTGTCAACGATCGACGATCTCGGGAATTGGCCGAGGATAACCCGCAGTTCCTCCAGCCGGCTTCTCGCTTCGGACAGCGTCTGGCGCCGCTGTTCGTCCTCCACCGTCAGCTGCATCCGGTGCAACGACTCCGCCCGTTGCGGCATGTCGAGAGAAACGGGTTCGAGATGCAGATAGCCGAGCTTTTGAAGAGCTTCGACGAGCGGCTCGAACTGCCCGTCGAGTGCGACGATCCGATATTTGCACATGTGGACGATCATGTGCCGCTTGCCTTCGCCCGAGGCGATCAGGGCAGCAGCAGCAAATCGGCGAGTAGTCTCGCACAAAGCTCGTCGCGCAAAACATCGAGGGCGGACATCGCGCGGTCGAGTTCTTCCCGCCTGCTGTGCGATTCCGCCGCAAGCTGCTCGTCGATTTCCCGCCGCCGCATTTCCAGTTGCGCAGTTCCGCTGGCCGTGCAGGCCCGGCTCTGGGCCAGCACGTACTCGTCCGCTTTCAATTGCGCCTCGCGGACGCGTGCTTCCGCCTCAAGCCGATGGGCAGCCATCCGCTGTTCCAGCGCACGTTCGACCTCCACCAGAACGCCGAGGCGGCCATCCTCAGCTCCGGAGTCATTCGAGGCTGCTGTCACGGCATCCACCTCGGTCTTTCTGTCTAGTGGTGCGCTGAACGCCACCAGTCGTGATACTTGCCGTGCAGATCGTTGTACGTCGGAAACGGATAGTACAACAAGGCGGTCTGGTCGCCGACATAAAAGCCGTTCTTGATGCAGTGATACGGAAACTGCTGCGTGTGCGACCGATCGACCGTCTTGGTGTCTTTTGTGGCGCTCGCCTGCAATTCCATCAGGCAGCCTCGCAGGTGCCAATAGTGGTCCGGGTAGTACAACTCGCGCGGCTTGCCATGTTCCGGATCATTGGCCATCTCGGCCAGATCCAGGTCGAGGAAGCAGAGTCGAGGAAGATACAGCGGCTTGCTCGGTCGCGTGATGTAATCCACGAATGCCGGCGGCGCCAATCGGCTGGCAATCAGCGGATGAACGGGACAGACCTCCTGGTAGAGGTAGTACTTGGACGAGAATTCCGGCAGCGTGGGGGACGGCTTCAATTCCAGGACTTTGCCGTGCTGGCTGGCCAGCCAGAGACTGCGAATCGCCCTGGCGGGAACCTGCTCCAAAACGCGGTAGATCGAGAGATACAGGCTGTTCTTGGGTTTTCCGTCGGGATGGGCGACGCATCGCTGCGCGGCGTGTTCCAGATCGAAAGCTCCCGCGCACATGTCCACATCGAGATCAAAGAACAGCGCCCGGTCGTGCGCGCTCTTGCGCGTTCCGACTGCCAGATACCTGCCAAAATCTGCGGGCTCCAGCATCGACGCGACAAGAGACTCCGGGACCATCGAGAGGTAAAGATAGTGTCGCATGCTCACACCCCTCTCAGCAGCCGAAAAGACGTGCGCCGGAGCGTGGCTGCCGCTTTGATCTCTCCGGCGAACCTCCGTCGAGACCAATCATGAACATACCGGATTCATGATACCGCTATTGAGAACGGCAGGCAATCTTTACGCGCAGATTGCGCCGTGTCCGTGCACGAAGCGATCTCGGCACTCGGGCTTCGCCCGCGGAGATGCAGTGAGGCGACGTGTTCGGGCTCGATCAGTATCCGCGCGGGGTCACTCGCGACTGGACGCGCACGGGCAGGCCCTGGATGCGGAGAAAGCCCTCGGCATCGGACTGGTTGTACGAACCGCCGCCTTCCATCGTGGCGATACCCTCGTCATAGAGGCTGAAGCGGCTCGACCGGCCATCAACCGTCACGTTGCCCTTGTAGAGCTTCAGCGCGATTTCTCCGGTGACCGTCCGCTGTGCCTCGCGAATGAAGGCCAGCAGCGCATCCATCTTGGCGGTGTACCAGTATCCGTAGTAGACCATCTCGGCAACTTCGGGAGCGAGCCGATCTCGCAGATGCATGAGGTCGCGGTCCATCGTGATCTGCTCGACGAGGCGATGGGCGTCGTACAACAGCGTCATACCCGGCGCCTCGTATACGCCGCGGCTTTTCATCCCCACGAAGCGGTTCTCCACCATGTCAACGCGGCCGATTCCGTTGCGGCCTCCGATCCGGTTGAGTTCCGCGACGATCTCCGCGGCGCTCAGGGCCTTGCCGTTGACGTGCGTGGGAATTCCCTTGTCGAAAGCGATCGTGACGCGTTCGACCTGATCCGGCGCCTGCTGCGGAGAAAGGGTCATCCCGAAATCCACGAGTTCCACGCCGTTGACGCCCAGGTCCTCGAGCTTGCCCGCTTCGTAGCTGATGTGCAGGCAGTTCTCGTCCGAACTGTAGGGCTTGGCAACCGACGCTTTGACCGGAATGTTGCGGGACTGGCAGTACGCGATCATCTCGCTGCGGCCGGGGAACGTCTCGCGGAAGCGGGCGATGCGCCACGGCACGACGACCTTGACGGTCGGATCCAGCGCTTCGGCGGCCAGTTGAAACCGGCATTGGTCGTTACCCTTGCCCGTCGCACCGTGTGCGTAGACGTCGGCCCCCACTTCGCGGGCAACCTGCAGGCAGACCTTCGTAATCAGGGGGCGAGCGATGGACGTGCCGAGCAGGTAGATCGACTCGTACTTGGCCTGCCATTGCAGAACGGGAAACGCGAAGTCGCGGCAGAGTTCCTCGCGGGCATCCACGATCCGGGCGCTGACGGCTCCGGCATCGCGGGCCTTTTTCAGAATCGCCTCGCGGTTCTCGCAGGGCTGGCCGAGGTCGACATAGACCGCGTGCACCTTGTAGCCCTCGTCCTGGAGCCAGCTCAGAATGACCGAAGTATCCAGACCGCCGGAATAGGCCAAAACGCAACTAGACATGGTTCGTCATCACCCTCTCTTGGCAGTATCCAGTCCCAGGCAACATCCACTTTCCCGCCGCCTCCCGAGCCACGCCGAAGCCGAACGAACCGGGCGACGGGCCCGAGACGGTAAGAAAAGCGGAAACGAACATTTTGCTTGGCCCGCAGTTCGGCTGCAAGGTGCCGTTGGGCGTCTCACTCCCTTGACCGTTTCGAGCCACGGCCTGAGAATCGCTGCAGAGTGATCCTGATTCCCGTGAAGAGCGACGCCATGAGCCAACCACCGCAGTCCGGCCGAGTTTCGTCCCATGTACCCGACGCGCGGGGCCGCTTCGGCGCATTTGGCGGCCGGTACGTGCCCGAGACGCTCACGCATGCACTCGATGAACTGGCGGCGGAGTACGAGAGTGCCCGGCGGGATCCGGAGTTCCAACGCGAACTCGACGAGTTGCTTCGCGACTACGTGGGCCGCCCCTCGCCTCTGTACCACGCCAAGCGGCTGACCGACTTCTGCGGCGGGGCCCAGATCTGGCTGAAGCGCGAGGATGTGAACCACACCGGCGCCCACAAGATCAACAACACGATCGGCCAGGCCCTGCTGACCAAACGCATGGGCAAACGCCGCGTGATTGCCGAAACGGGCGCCGGACAACACGGTGTGGCAACGGCGACGGCCTGCGCGCGGTTCGCCCTCGATTGCGTCGTATATATGGGCGAAGAGGACGTGCGCCGCCAGGCCCCCAACGTATACAACATGCGGCTGATGGGTGCCGAAGTGCGCCCCGTCACGAGCGGCTCCCGAACGCTGCGCGATGCGGTCAACGAGGCGATGAGGGACTGGATGTCCAGCGTGGAAACCACGCATTACATCCTGGGATCGGTCGTGGGTCCCCATCCGTTTCCGATGATCGTCCGGGATTTCCAGTCCGTCATCGGCGTCGAGACACGGCGGCAATGCCTCGAGCGACTCGGACGCCTGCCGGACCTCGTGGTGGCCTGCGTCGGCGGCGGCAGCAACTCGGCCGGCATGTTCTATCCGTTCGTCGAAGACTCCGGCGTGGAACTGCTCGGGGTTGAAGCCGGCGGGCGTGGCGCGGCTCCGGGCGAGCACGCTTCGACGCTGAGTTTCGGCAAGCCCGGGGTCCTGCACGGCAGCCTGAGCTACGTCATGCAGGACGAGGACGGTCAGACCTGCGATGTCCACTCGATCTCCGCCGGCCTCGATTATCCCGGCGTCGGACCGGAGCACAGCTACTGGAAGGACACCGGGCGTGTGCGTTACACGTACTGCCGCGACCAGGAAGCGCTGGACGCCTTTGACCTGCTCGCCCGCCAGGAGGGCATCCTTCCGGCGCTGGAATCCTCGCATGCGCTCGCCAAGGCAATGGAAATGGCACGCCTGCGTCCGGCCGACGAGGCCGTGGTCGTCTGCCTTTCGGGCCGAGGCGACAAGGACGTGGCCGAGATCGCCCGAGTCCGCAGTCAGTCCAACGCGACGGCAAAGAACCCCTGAACCAGCCAACCTCCAACGCGACGGCCGCAAAACATGTCCGACATCGATCTCCTGTTTCGACGACTGAGAGCTTCCGGGCAGAAGGCATTCATGCCCTTCATCACGGCAGCCGACCCCGACCTCGATTTCACCGCACTCGCCCTGAAGGAACTCGCGGCTCGGGGCTGCCACCTGTGCGAACTGGGAATCCCCTACAGCGACCCGATCGCCGACGGCCCAGTGATCCAGGCCTCCTATACGCGCGCCCTCGCGCAGAAAGTCCGGCTGGCGGACATTCTCGCGACTGTCGGCGCCGTCACGCCGCAACTCGGCATGCCCATCGTCACGATGGTCAGCTACTCCATCGTGTATCGCCATGGAATCGAGCAGTACGTCCGCGACGCGAAGCAGGCCGGCGTTTCCGGCGCCATTGTGCCGGACCTGCTGCTCGAAGAAGCGGATACCCTGGCCGATGTCTGCCGACGCGAAGATTTCAGCCTGATCCAGCTCGTCACGCCCACCACTCCGCGCGACCGGGCGGTGCGTATTGCGGAACGATCGAGCGGCTTTCTCTATTACGTTTCGGTCACGGGGATCACCGGCGAGCGGACCCGGTTGCCCGACAACCTCGTCCAGAATGTGGCATGGCTGCGCGAGCGAACGGAACTGCCGATCTGCATCGGTTTCGGCATCAGCCGCCCTGAGCATGTGCGATTGCTGGCTCCGGTGGCCGACGGCCTGATCGTCGGCTCGGCCCTCGTGCGACGCATGGAATACGCGGCCAGCCGACCGCGAGCCGAAGTTCTCCGGGAAATGGGAGAACTCGCCGACGAACTGCTCAGCGCACTGCGCGAAACGCCCGACGTGCAACCGCCGAAGAGCGGCAAGTAAGTCAGGTTCGTCGGGACACACGATGTGCCGCCGTCATTCGGGCCGCACCCGGTCAGGGCAGCAGCCCGCGAGCGCCCGCGTACAGATCCAGGTTCGCTCGATCGCCGATCAATGCGAACAACGAGCGAATCTGCTCGAGCCCCTCGGAAAAAACGAAGCTCGAGTCCCGGCCGCGACTCTTGGCTCCCAGCACGTAAAAGTGCGGTTCGGCCTGCACCAGGATTTCCGACGGCGGGATCGGTCCGCCGTCTTCGTCACCGAGAAGGCGTTTCATGCGAACCGGGGCGGCGGCGCAGTCCGCGTAGCAGTCCTGGAAGACCTGCAATTCGCGGTACAACTCGTGGTCAGGCCGATAGCCCGCGTTCGCAATGACCTCGTCGAACTCGCCGGCCCCCGACTTCTCCCCGTCAAAACGAACGGCAAAAACCCCGGTCGATGCATCTCGCGCAACATCCAGCAGGAACGTGTCGGCGAGGTGATCCACGCGTTCCGACGATTCGGCCGCGGCACGCGCCTGCTCGACGATCGACGCTTGCTCAGCCGTCTGCTGTCCGACTGAGCCGGACATGGACAGCCAGTGCACGCGAGTTTCCGGAGCTTCGCCGGACAATTTCGCCAGGGCCAACAAGGTGACCGCCGCGGTGAAGTCGCTGCCCACGAGCAACACGCGCCGATTCGCGTATCGTTGCCGGTCGCGTCCGAGCACATCCGGGAGGCCGTATTCAATGTGACTCCGCAGACCGTGCTCGCCGACCGCCGGTCCCCCCTGCCCCGCCCAATTCGGACTGGACTGCGTGCCCGACGTATCGATCACCACGTCTGCGAGATATTCCCTCTCGCGGCCTTCGCTATTGCGGCAGACCACCCGCAGCGTCGATTCGGCCCGATCATCGGCGGATGAACGATCGGCCTTCTCGAATCCGCTCCGCGCCACGGACAGCGCCTCGACACCGAGGTGGAGATTATCTTCCAGCAAATCCGTCCGCGCCAGGGGCTCCAGATACCGTTCGACCCACTCGTCGCCGGTCAGCATCGCGTCGGCAGGCGGAGCGGCGTAATCAGCATCCTGCGCCGTCAGCGCCGCGAGCCCCAACGGCGAACTGTTCGCACGAAAGGGCGTAAACATGCGCACATGCCCCCACTTTCGCACATGCCCGGCAACCCCTCCCCGCTCCAGAATATCGACGTCGTATCCGAGAAACCTGGCATAGAGCGACGCCTCCAACCCGATGGGTCCCGCTCCGATAACGACAATTCTCGCCGGCGTATCGACAGCCATGAATCACATTCCTTTGCGGATCACGAATCCGCTGCGCCGCATTTTGGAGGCGCAACGGCACTCGCACTAATAACAACGCGAGGCCTGACTACGGTCGGTGCTGCGAAAGCCCGACCAAGAGACCAAGTTAAGCAGCGCACAGATGGTACCCGCCGCGTGCCGTCGCGCCGAGGACCTCTTTGAGCTACGGGATGGCCACGCCATTCCTGATCAGGCGGCGAAGCAGCACTTCGTTGATGCGACCGCGGAAACGTTCGCGACCATTCAAGACCAGAACGGGCGCGCAATCCGGCTTGCGCGACGAAACCGGGTACTCGCTTATGTCGCGCACGTCGGGTTCGATGCCAAGTCTTCGCAGCATGGCATGGGCCTCCTCGCAGAGGGGACAACCCTGCCGCGTATAAAGCACAGCCGTCATCATCCGCATATCCCTCAAGAAAGGATGCCGGCAATCTCCCGTTCCTGAAACTAAGGAATGAAAGGCCCGCAGCCAATAGCTAGTAAGGTTACGCGTGGCATGTTAGTGTGAATTCGTCGGGCCATTCCGCATGGCCGTTTCGACCCACTTCTTCTCCCCAGTCACGTGTGCCCGGCACTTCCGCATGTCGAACCCGAGCGTGAAGGCATTTGTCGAGTTGATTCAACGCAGCGCGCTCGTGGAGCCAAAGTCGCTGAAACGCACACTGCTGGACTGCAAGCAGCACTACGGCGGACAACTTCCCCGCAATGCGGAAGTGGTCGCTCAATGGCTCATCCAGGCAGGCCTGCTGACCTCATGGCAGCGTGACCGGCTATTCGAACGCCGGCACCGAGGCTTCTTCATGGGCCAGTACAAGCTGCTCGAACACCTGGCCACAGGCGGCATGTGCAACGTGTACGTGGCGGAACACACGGTGCTCAGGGTCAAGCGGGCGATGAAAGTCCTGCCTCATACCCGAGCGGGCGATTCGTCATACCTCGCGAGATTCGAGCAGGAGGCACGGTCGCTGGCAGCGATGGAACATCCTAACATCGTGCGGGCTTTCGACCTGGACCGGGATGGGGACCGCCACTACCTGATCATGGAACTGGTCCAGGGCCACGACATTTCGCTGCTGGTCGCCAAGCACGGCCCGCTTCCCAGTGCGCTGGCCGCCAACCTGATCACGCAGGCGGCCGAAGGACTGGAGTACGCACATCAACAGGGCCTGGTCCACCGGGATGTGAAGCCGGCCAACCTGCTGCTGAACAACCGCGGAGTCGTCAAGATCCTGGACCTCGGACTGGCGCTGGTCGCGAACGACGAAGCCGCCTCGCTCACGCTTCGACACAACGAGAACGTCATCGGAACCGCGGATTATCTGGCACCGGAACAGGCGCTGAACAGCCACGGCGTGGACGCCCGCGCGGACATCTACGGATTGGGTTGCACGCTGTATTTCGCACTTACCGGGCACCCGCCCTTTCCGGAAGGCACGATCCCCCAGCGCATCGCCAAACATCAGCACGAGGCGCCGCCCAGCATCCTCATCGACCGCCCGGACTGCCCCGCAGACCTGAATGAAATCTGCATGCGCATGATGCGCAAGAAACCCGAAGAGCGATACGCATCATGCCGTGACGTCGCCAACACACTGGAACGCTGGCTGCAGCATCACGGCGTACTGTCCGGCCTGAACAAGCTGGAAACCGAGGAGAAAGTCGAACTGCTCGCCAATGCGGCGGCCGAACAGGCAGCGGCCTGGACCTCCACGGATTATCGCAGTGAAAGCGGCTTCGCATCGGATCGAGCAACCGACCGTTCGACGCTACCGCTCAGCAACAACCAGTTCGCCGACCCGCCAGGCGGGACCGCGCCGACCGGCATCAAACAACGGACCGGCGACTCGGATTCCTCTCCGCCGGCAGCGACCTCCGGAAGTTCGCGAAACGGCTCCGCCCCTCCTGCGGCGACAATCAGCGATCTGGAACTGGAGGCTATTCCTGTCGGCAACGGTTCGTCGCCCGAGAATGCAGAAGCCGGAACGAGCAGCATCCTCGACGCCGAGCCTCTGCCTCCGCTTCCACCTCCGAAGATCGAACGGCACACCCCGTCAAGCCACGTCGCTGAACATCTGCCTTCGACGCCGATCCTCATCCAAACACCGCGCTCAGGCGTCCGGCGCTACCGCCGAAAACGGCCTTGCTCTCCACTTCGGGTTTCGTTGTGGCTCGCCGTTGCCTCCGTCGTTGTGCTCGGACTGGCTGCCGGCATCTGGGCCGCTCTGCGGTAGCGGTCTCGCATCTCGGCAATCTCGCAACTTGTGGCTCGCGGCTCCGAGTACCGTTCCGCAGGCCTGCCTCTTGAGCCGCGATAACTCGACCGTTCGCGTTGCCAATGCAGCGACAGCTATCGCATCGCAACTCGTTAGCTGAGAACGGACTCTGTATCCAAGCACCCCAAACGGCGGGTATGGCGTGGCAACCTTCGCCCGACGCCGGATTCCTGCCAGCACCGTGTTTCGACCAAATTCATGCTTCGCAAGTCGTTTCAGAGAAACCACTTGCCTTGTTCACTTGTTTTTTCATAGGGGCCGTTTCTAGCATGCAGACAGAGCGTTTTTTCCGACTAGGCGCCGAGGCAAGCGGCGGCGGGATGGCTGGCGATGCGAATCGTCACGTTGAACACTTCGATGAGCAGGCACCATGACACATCACATACGGACACGAAAAGTCTTTTCGAGAACGGCCAGGCGTCATCCGGCTCTGTCCCGCGCCACCCGCAACTCACTCGAGTTGGGTCACCGAGCGCGCGGGGCGGCGTCCCGCGTGGACCGGTCGCATCTTCCACCGGAGGACTGGCACGAGCCGAATGAAGCCGTCCCGGCCGGGTATCGTATCCGCGTCTACCCGCCGGGGGCGGGTTACATCCACGTTGTCACGCCCGAGGAGATCCGGGACCGCCTGGCCCAACTGCCGCGGCACATGGTGGACTCCCTCGAGGTCGTGCAATTGAGCCGAATGACGCGGAAGAAGAAGACGTTTCCCTGCTACGGCATGCAGTGGGGAAGTGCGATTTACCTTTACCCGCTCGAAGCGACGCTGGTCGAGGAGTTCGCCAAGCCGCCGAGGCCGGCCGAGTTTATCGAAGCGCGCATGTACGGCGGGAGATGGGTGCAGGAGGGCGAGGCGTGGAAACTGGTCTGGACCCGGGATTCCATCCGCGACTTCTACTTGAACAATGTCCTGCTGCACGAGTTGGGACACGTCATCGATTCGCGCAACGCGAAGTCGCGCGACCGCGAGCGATTCGCCGAGTGGTTCGCCATCGCGTACGGCTATCTTCCAAGCCGGCGCGGATCTATGCTGAAACCCCGCCGATGACTGGGGCTTTGGCGGGACATGCCACCTGGGGATTTTGCCGGCGGAGGATACCGTGCAGCGATACTTTATTGACGCCGATGACTGCAAAGCGAAAGCGATTTTCCCCGGGGTGCAAATCCGCACCGCCGCCGGATCGCAGATGATGCTCTCCGTGGTCTACTTCGAGCCGAACTCCGTGGTCGAGTCGCATTCGCATCCTCACGAGCAGGTCGGCATTCTGCTGGAAGGGGAATTGACGTTCACGATCGGCGACCAGACGCAGGTGGTGTCACCGGGACAGATGTGGTGCATCCCGGGCGGTGTGCCTCACCGGGTCGTGGCGGGACCGAAACGGGCCAAGGCGCTCGACGTGTTTCATCCGGTTCGCGAGGACTACCTCTAGGTCGCCCCGGGCGAGGTCCGCAGGGACGCTCTCCGGCACGCGGCACTTGTCGCCATGCATTGGTTCGACTAGGATTTCTCGTGGAATGTTCGGCGGTAACTGCTTCCGATTCGTGTTGATCACACACAGGGCGGCAGGTCCGCCGGCCAAAGCGGTGCTGCGGCACCGGGCAAATAACCTGCTCCCGTTCGTGGCTGGGCTTTGGGCGAAGAACAAACATCCTGACCGGTAGTGTCACAGTTATCTGTGAGAATTTGCGGCTGTCGATATGTTGCGTTCCTGCTTCGGCTATTTTTGGTTTTACTTTAGCCCTCGGGTTCGAGGGGCCGGAGGAGGTTCATAACCTCGATCCAGAATCGGAAAGATTCACAAGCCCTGAGGACCCGAAAGATCCTCAGGGCTTTTTTTGTTGAAGGGCAATCTTGCTGCACGGCCTTTTTTGCTGCAGCTTCAGTTGCTGAGGTGCGGGCGTAATTCAGAAGATTGCGGGCAGCGTCTTCGGAGGGAGGAGTTTTTCGATGATTGTTGTGATGCAGAAGGGCGCGACACGGGACCAGGTTGACCATATGGCTCAGCGCGTGGAAGAGCTGGGACTTAAGAGCCATGTGATCATCGGGGCCGAGCGGACGGTGATTGCCGCGATCGGCGAGAAACGCGATTACATGCGAGACGCTTTGGAGAGCGGTCCGGGTGTCGAGCGGGTGGTGCCGATTCTGGCTCCATTCAAAGTGGCCAGCCGCGAAGTGAAGCCAGAGCCGACACAGGTGGTGGCCGGCAGCCTGCGGGTCGGTGCGGGCACGATCGGCGTGATTGCGGGTCCCTGCTCGGTCGAGAACGAGGCACAGATTATTGAGACGGCCCATCGCGTCAAGGCCGCCGGCGCAACGGCACTGCGCGGCGGGGCTTTCAAACCCCGCACCAGTCCGTACAGCTTCCAGGGACTGAAGGAAAAGGGCCTTGAGATGCTGAGCCGGGCCCGCGAGGAAACGGGGCTCGCGATCGTCACCGAAGTCATGGCGCCTGAGGACGTGCCGCTCGTGGCACAGCACACCGACGTGCTGCAGGTGGGCGCCCGCAACATGCAGAACTACCGCCTGCTGGAAGTCGTCGGCCAGTCGAAATGCGCGGTGCTGCTGAAGCGAGGCCCCGCGGCAACGATCGAAGAACTGCTGCTGGCCGCGGAGTACATCCTCGACGGCGGCAACAAGAACGTCATGCTCTGCGAACGGGGCATCCGCACTTTCGAGGCCCACACTCGCTTCACGCTGCCGTTGGCCACGGTCCCGTACCTGCACAATCTGACTCACCTGCCGATCGTCGTGGATCCCAGCCACGGCACCGGCCACACGTACCTGGTGCCGGACATGGCGGCCGCGGCGGTTGCTGCTGGAACGGATGGCCTGATCATCGAGGTGCATCCGGATCCCGAGCACGCGATGAGCGACGGATACCAATCGCTGGACTACCGCCAGTTCGAGGAGACGATGGAAAAGTGCCGCAAGATCGCCAACGTGCTCGGCAAGACGATGTGACGCAACCGGACTCGGTGATTCCGACCGCGCAACCGGCTTCGCACCGACCGCCATCCGTCCGGGAACTGCCCATACCGGGCGGATGGCAGGAAACGCGAATGACGATCGCGGGGCGCGAATTCGATTTGCTGCTGCCGGCGGATCCCGACATGTTTCTCGAGCAACTCGAGGAACGGGCCGCTCAAGGCGAAGCCACGCCCGACCCGTACTGGGCCCGTCTCTGGCCGTGCGCGATTGAATTAGCCGCGTCGATACTGGATGCCTCGTGGACCCGCGGCGAAGCAGCATTGGAAATCGGCTGCGGGGTCGGCCTGGCAGGTCTGGCCGGATTGCACCGGGGACTGAATGTCACGTTCAGCGATCTGGAAGCGACGGCGGTTGCCCTGGCACGGGAGAATGCGCAGCGAAACGGATTTCCCGACTCGCAGGGCGTTTCGTTCGATTGGCACGAACCGCCGCGCCTGACCTATCCGATCATCCTCGCCTCGGACGTGCTGTACGACCTCAAACTCCACGACGTGCTGCTCTCGCTTCTGGATGCCATGCTGCCCGGGACCGGCATTTGCTGGATCGGCGATCCGGGGCGAGTTCATGCGGAACGATTCGTGCAATCCGCGCGAGCACGGGGCTTTGCCGTGAGTCTGCATGACGCCCGGGGAAATGAGCTTCGCAAACCGCACACCGGCCGGTTTCAGAGGCTTGTTTTGACTCGCGGTGATTCCTGAGCGGCGGTCATTTCTTCGCCGCCCGCAATTGGCCCATCAGCGCGGCGAGCGATTGCTGCTGGGCCTGCGTCACGGCCGCCAGCAGACACTGGCTGGGAGCGTCGAATCGCAGCACTCCAAGGCCGCCATGTTCCCTGAGTGCATCTTCCCCCAGATTCGCTTTGGCCTTGTCGATCAACTGCTCGCCGGTCATTCCGCCCGCGACGAGATCCTTGGCGGGGTAGAACTCCAGTTCAATCCGCTTGTCGAGCACCTGCCGCGAGGTGACCTGAAACGTCGATTCATCCACGATGCGATAGGTCAAATCCAGCGGACCGAGCAGGATGCGCAACGCCTCCGACAAGGGCTGGTTTCGCACATTGCACGGCACCTGGGCGCCGGGGTTCCAACCCATTTCCCCAGCCCCGTCCCAGTCGATCAAGATCTCCGTCGCGGACTCTTTCGCCAGTCGGCGGACGATCGTCGAAAGCCGCTCCGGGCGAGGACAGGTCAATGTCACGGCCGTCTTCAGCTTCGACTGGGCTTTCTCCGTGCGCGGAGTCAATTGAAACAGCGCCGGATCCATCTTGCCGCGGGGCGTCAATCCCTGAGCCACGCGCAGCTTCTCGCAGAAGGCCAGGACCTGGTAAAGGACCGGTTCCTCGTTCTTCACCAACAGCGATTGATCGCGGGTCTGCAGGGTGCCCGTACCGCCGGCTGCCTTCCAGGTTTCGGGGGCGATCAGTTCCCGAATCAACTGCCCGATCTGCTCCAACCGGACAGCATCGTT
Source organism: uncultured Planctomycetaceae bacterium (assembly GCA_903863885.1). Lineage (GTDB taxonomy): Bacteria > Planctomycetota > Planctomycetia > Pirellulales > Pirellulaceae > CAIPEB01. Next base: position 42,667 of record CAIPEB010000124.1, read on the forward strand.
GTTGGTCAGGTCGCCCAGTTCAAACGGCACCTCACGCGTGCGGGCCCCCTTCGCATCGACGCGGGTCACAAACACCTGCCGCTCCATCACCGTGTATCCCAACCCGAGCCCTTTGAGCGTCTCGCCGAGCAGATCGCCGACCGTCACCTTGGTCTGGCGGGCGGTGACGGGCGTTTCGGGTGAAATATGCAGCCAGGGCAGAACATCGGGGTCAAGCGTGACCGGGATCGTGCTGTAGTCGGAGACAAAACTGAGGAAATCCACCAGCGGGACTTCGTTGAAGTCGATCTGCTGTATCACGTCAGCCAGGCGAGATTCCATGTCCACCACCACCGGATCGGGACGAGGCACGGGCGGCCGAGCGGGCAGGTCCGGCGAAAAACCGCCGGCCGGCGGTATCGCCCCTTCCGCAACGGGTGATTCGCCAATCACGGAGCCGAACGCCTTCAGCGTTTCCCGGAGCGAAGCGGCGGAGGACATCGAGTCCGCCGCGTCCTTTGCCGCCGGCTTGGCCTCGGCGGGCATGGATTCGGCCGGTTTCGTTTCCTCCGGCTTGGCCTCGGCCGGTTTCGGCTCGGCAGGCTTTGATTCTTCGGGCTTGGGCTCAGCGGGTGTCGGTTCGGCCGGTTTGGCAGTGCCGGGCGTGGGTTTCTCGACCGATGGCGGCCCGAGGTCCGACGGCACTTGCGCCGTCGGCGACGCCGGTTCGGGCTTTGCTTCTGGACTCGGCGCCGGCGGGTCCGCCTTGCCTGTCTTCGGATTCTCGGTCTTCGAATGCTCCGGCGTTGCCGGAGTTTCCTGTCCCTTGGCGGGCGCGGGAGTCGGGGGCGACTTCGCGGCCGAATCGCGTTTGGCCACTTCGCGCGGGTTGCCCGTCGTCCGGTCGTCCGGTCTGCTCATCCACATGAACAGCAGCACGGCCATGACAATGCCGCTCACACCGGTCAGAGCGAGAATCAGCCTTCCCCGCCACAAGGCGACCTGCGGCAAATCGGGCTCCTCATCCGGCAACGCAAGTCCGGCATCCAGAGGCGTGGGGGCAGGTTCCTCGGATGACTCCCCGGCCGTCGCGTCGGTCAGGTCACCGGATTGTCTCGCGGCCGTTTCGCTGGCCTGTTGTCCGGCCGCGGAACTGTCTACAAAACCATAGAGCGTGGGATCCTCGACGGTGTCCGCGAGATTTGCGGCCGATTCGGAAGTGCTGCTGCCTGCGGGAGGCACTGGTTCAGTCTTGGGCCGAGGAGGAGGCGAGGCCGTGCGGGGCGCTGCGTTTGATTCATTCGAGGGCGGCTCGACCAACACCATGCTGCCGCACTTGGGGCACGTCAGGATCTGGCCGATCGCCGATCGATCGCGGACCCGCAACGTAGTCTGACACGTGGTGCAGGCAATAGCGAACGGTTCCACGATCTCTGGATTCCTTTCGTGCTGCTGGCAGGGAAAAGCGATCGGGGCGCTCGAGCACCTTCAATCTGAGCATGAACGTCGCAAGACGTCCAGTCGTTGTTTGCACGCAGCAGCGGGAGTCACTCGCCGGGCAGGGAATCGTCGTCCTGGATCGCTTTGAGCCCCAGAGCGATGACCAGCAGAAAAAGGTCCGTAACCGTCAGAATGAGGCAGGCCACCGCCGTCCAGAGCAGCGCGCGCGCGGCCGATTCGTCTCCGAGCGAGCGGACGAGCAAAAAGAAAGCCATCAGCATGGTGAACGCAACAACCAGAACGGCCGCAGCGCCGACCAGCACGTGAAATAGTCGACGTGGAATCACAGCGTATCCCGCAAAGTTTCACTGAACCGCCCAATCTTCCAGTGAAAGCGGTTCTATGTCAACCGTGGCACTTGCAGTTCGGGACCGTTTGTAGCGGGCGGACAGCGACAAAAAGCCTCGCTGCCGAATTGAATCACGCCACGAATAATGCGTTCGCGTTAGAATAGAGAATCAACCGCTGAATATGCCGGGCCGTCTCCAGGCGGCCGCGGGTCGGGGGCTCGGCGGTCACACCGGCGCGAGGCTTGAGCTTCATGGTGACAGGTGGTCGGTTCGGAGGCTGCGTACGACGTGGGTTCGCTGGCCTTGTCCGTGGCGTTTTCGGCGTGGCCGTGTTCTGGATTCCATGCGGCTCGGTGGCGGCCGCCGTGGTAACCGTCAAGAGCGGCATGCAGTTCGAGGGCCGCGTCGATCGCATCGCGTCGCTGGGAGAAAACCCATTCGCCGCGGCGGCCAAGGGCGAGGTGGCAGCCCGTCCGATCGTGATCATTGACGACGAGTTGCGATACACGCTCGTCGCCAACTCGCAGGTCGCATCGTTCACTGAGAGCCCTCCCGGCGGGGTCGAGCGGATCAAGATCGACCAGCGGGTGGCTGAATCGGGACGCAAGATTGCCTCTGTCGGGCCGATCCTCGGCGTCACGCCCTTTGACGAGTATGGCCGTCGCATCTTTTCCATGCGAGGTCCGCGAGGCCGCATCGACGTGATCCAGGGCATCACCGAGGTGACTCCGACCTACGCCAAGGTCGAGGGCCTGCTCGTCAGCAGCGCGTACGTCTGGGACATGCGGGTCAACACGAACTCGATTCCCCGTGAGAACCTGTCGACGATCCTGATGCGCCACCTCGACCCGCGCGATCCGGACGCGAGACTGCGGCTCGTGCGGCTGTATCTCCAGGCCGAGCGATTCCGCGATGCGCTGGTCGAACTCGAGCGCGTAATGCGGGACTTTCCGGATCTGGAACATCTCGGCGAGCAGGCGGACCGCATCCGCCAGGCGCTGGCCGAAAGCGTGCTGCGCGAAATCCAGGTGCGGCAGCGCGCCGGGCAGAACTCGCAGGCCATGGCGCTGCTCAACAAGTTTCCCGAAGCGGGCATCGCCGGCGAAACGCTGCTGAAGGTCCGCGACATGCTGGCCGAGTACGGTCGGCAGGACGAGCAGCGGAAGCGGACGATCCAGCTTTTCGACAAACACATGGGGGAATTAAAGGACGACACGCAGCGAGCCGCAATCGGTCCGGTCAAGGACGAGATCGCAAAGGAACTGGGCTTCAACAACTTGAACCGGATGGCCGACTACCTGCGGCTGGCGGACGACGCCACGATGACCGCCGACCAGAGGTTGGCTCTGGCCATAACCGGTTGGCTGCTGGGAAGCGGATCCGGCCGCGAGAACCTCACGGTCGCTCTGTCGCTGGTGCAGGTGCGGGATGCGGTCGTGCAGTATCTTGCCTCGGATGCGCCGGCGGAGCGCCAGGCGATTCTCGAGCGTCTCAAGAGTCTCGAGGGCGCCTCGCCCGACTACATCGCGAAGATACTGGAGCACATCAAGCCGCCGATTGCGATTCCCCAGACCGAACAGAAGATTCCCGGACTTTACGAAATCGCGGTACCGGGAATCGAGCAGCAGGACGAGTTCAAGTATCTCCTGCAGTTGCCGCCCGAATACGATCCCTACAAGCGGTATCCGTGCGTGGTGACGATGAACAGCAGCGTCACGTCCGAACTGCAGCAGATCGACTGGTGGGCCGGCGCCTGCGACGAAAAAACGCACGCACGCACCGGACAAGCCACGCGGCGCGGGTACATCGTACTGGCGCCCCGCTGGCAGAAGCAGTACCAGTCCGAGTACGACTATTCGCTGCGGGAACATGCCGCCGTGCTGTATTCGCTGCGCGACGCGTGCCGGCGTTTCAGCATCGACACCAACCGCGTATTTCTCAGCGGACATTCGCTCGGGGGCAACGCGGCTTGGGATATCGGCCTGGCACATCCCGACCTCTGGGCGGGCGTGATTCCGATCGTCGCCAATCGCGGGAAGTACATCAACCACTACACCGAAAACGGTCGAGGCCTGCCGATGTACTTCGTCGGCGGCCAGATGGACAGCAACTGGGTGCAGGACAACGCGGACAAATTCAACGACTACCTGCGGTTCGCCAATTTCGATTGCACGATCGTCCAGTATCGGGGGCGAGGCCACGAACCATATTACGAGGAGATCCAGCGGATCTTCGACTGGATGGAGCTCGAGGCGCACCGTCGCAATTTCTTCCCGAATGAGATCAACGCGCTGTCCATGCGGTCGTGGGACAATTTCTTCTGGTGGATCGACGTGGACGAGATTCCGCCGCGTTCGCTGATCTCGCCCGAAGAATGGCCCGACAAGGGGAACATCGAGGCGAGGGCCATCAAAACGAGCGCCCGCGTGGTCGAGAACAACCGCATCACGGTGACGCCTCGCAGCGGCAAGGTCACGATCTGGCTGGCTCCCAAGATCGTGCAATTCGACAAGCCGTTGGGAATCCTGGTCGAAGGACGCGATCTGCGCCAGGACATCAAGCCCAGCATTGAGGTCATGCTCGAAGACGTGCGGACCCGCGCCGACCGCCAGAACCCGTTCTGGGCCAAAGCCGTCTGGCCCGAACGCAAGTAATTCCGTCTGCTCCGCCGCATTCGAAATAAAGAAAGGGGGCATCCCCGAAGCGATGCCCCCTTCTCTTTCTTGGCCGTTCTTTTCTGTTCCTTGCTGCCCCTTTTCCCTGAGCCGGCCCCGATTCTCAGGCGGCGGGCCGAACGTCACGGAGCCTGCTTGCTCAACAGGCAGCCCGTGATGGACCATCCGTTGTCTTCGGCATGGCTGAACAACCCGGCGGGCCCGAGGTAGCGGCGAGCCGCGTCATATTCCGGCAGTTTCGAGCCGTCGATATACTGCTCGCGGACCACGCCCTCTTCTTCCGGTTCGAAGGCCCGGTTCAGCAGTTTGCCGAGCAGCGTTTCGGCTTCCGGCATCTTGCCCTGGCGAATCAACTCGTAGGTGGCCCGATACGCTTCGTCCGTGCGGCTGAAGACGCGGGCGCAGTCGTTGCCGGCGCCGAGCTTGTCCAGGGCCACTTCAATCAGCTTGTATTCGCCATCCGTATCCAGCGACGGGGCGTCCTCCGCTGCGTCGATGATCTGCTCGATGTAATCGACGTGCGTGGAGACAATCAGGTGGCCTTTCGCCACGGTGATGGCACCGTTGGGCCGGAACGGCTTTTCCTCTTCACTCGCGGGCGCCGCCTTTTCCTCGGCTTCAAAGCCGAAGTTCGCGTCAATCTGGACCGTTTCGACCTCGGGAGCCGTTTCGGGAACCATTTCCCAAATGATGTGCCCGTTGTGGTCGCGGCGCTGAGCTTCGGGATCCGATTCCATTGCCTTGTTGATCGTCTGGCGAACGGCTTCAGCATCTTTCAGAGAAACAGCCACCAGCACTCTTTCGCTCTTCGGCGTGACCGGAATGCGGCAGTCGGCCATCAGGACGATGCTCTGATCCAAGTGGGCCACCAGGTCCTTTTCGAGGTTGATCATCGGGCCGTTCGGATCCGTTTCCACGCTCTTGAGCACATCGCGGAATACCGCTTCGTCGCCGGCGTATTCATTGACCAGCGTCTCCGCGTACTTGAAGGCGTCCTGCAGATTCCAGTTGAACGCAGCGTAGGTGGCCAATTCGCGGGGAACCCAAGCCGGCGGCTGGGCGTTCTGCGTGTTCGGGAAGTTCAGCATCCGCATGGCCAGATCATACTTGTCCGTGTTCGTGTCCCCGGACTTCCGCACAACCGCCGGAGCGTAGACAAACGCGTTGTAGAGCATCTCGTGCTCGCCGGTGGACAGCGAAAGATAACCGCCGACACCCTGAATGGCGGTGAAGCCCTGGTTGGTCACCACGCGCAGCAGGTCCGTGCCGCGGCGCTTGCGGCCGCCGCTCATGCCGCGGATAACCTCGGCCATTCCGAACGGCTCCACAAACCAGCGGACCTGCGGGGCCGTGTCGCCGAACGTCTCCTTGCTCTTGGCCATTGCCGCTTCAAACGCCGGCACCTTGGAAAGCGAACCCGTGGCGTCTCCGCCCATCCGCTTCAGAATGCCTTCGGCGACCGCCTTGTTATCGGTGGCCAGCAGCATGTCCTGGTGCACACAGTAATATGCGGTGTGGCTCGCCGCCGGCTTGCCTTCGCGCTCGACCGTAATGTCCAGCGTCAGCATTTCGACGCCATTGACCTGAGTCGAGCCCTGCTTGGCTCCGCGATTGACCAGTCCGTCGGTGACCTTCTTGACCAGGGCGTTGGCCTGCTCGTTGTGCGCGGTTACGTCCACGAGCAGAACGAGGCTGTGCACTTCCTGACGCTTCCGATCCTGCTCCTGCTTGGCAGTCGCCCGGGCTTCGGCTTCAGCGACCTTGGTTTCCTCGGCAGACAGCTTGTCTTCCTTGGCCTTGGCAACGGCAGCCGCCGCCGCGTCCTTGATTGCCCGCTCGGATGCCGCCGCATTCGCAGCATCCCAAGGCTGAATGGCCGCCACAGCCAGCTCTCCGCCGTAAACACCTTCCAGATCTTCCCAGACCAGCCCGATCCGGTTGCCCGCCTGATCAAGCCGCGCCTTCAGCTGCCGCTGAAGATCCTCGACAAACGGTTTCATAACCGGATCGCTCACGAGATGCCCCATCTGAGTGGCCTCCCACTTCTCGCGAAGCGTCGCCACGTTGGGCACGGAGACAAACCCCTTGGTTGTATCGGGCAAGAGCGTTTCAGCCGGTGGCACGGCTCGTGCCGGCGAAACGCACGCGAGCAGGCTAAGACCCAAACTGGCAATTAAGACGGGAAAAGAACAAGCGACTTTGCGGCCCACGGTGGCTCTCCTTGGTCGATCGTAAGGCTCTTGCGGGTGGAACGGCGAATCACCCGCGGACCAGGAGTGCGGGTGGTTACTGGTTTATCGGCCGCGCATTGCGATCCGGAATAACTTCCACAATCATAGAGCGACCAGGTTACCTGACCGGAACAAATGCCAGCCTTCGCGATGATAGCAAACCCCTCCCAAGCGGGTAAACCGGCTGTTCCAGCGACCCTTCGCGCAATCCTACGGCCGGTATTTCCGATCGAACAGAACCGCCGTCGCTGCAATGGCTATGGCATTCTAGACGATCCTCACGCGAATGCGGATAATCCGCCCATGCGAGCATATCACCTGGAAAATCTGAGCCACGACGCGGTCCACGGCTATATACCGTTCTCAGCTCGTCGAGAATCGCACTCTGACGAGACATCCGAGCGGCAGATCATCGATCATCCCTGGATACAACGACTGCGCCAGATCCACCAGTTGCAGACCGCCTGGTGGGTGTTCCCGACGGCCGAACACACACGCTTCCCCCACGTAATCGGGGCAATGCACCTCGCCAGTCGAGCGATAGCCGTTTTGTATGACAGCCTCAAGGACACCTGTGCGGATACGCCGAGTCGAGGCTATGTCGAGTGCCTGCTGCGGATGGCGGGTCTGCTGCACGACGTGGGACACGGGCCGTTCGGCCACTTTTTCGATGAGTTCTATCTCCGCGATTTCGGCCTGAACCACGAGACGCTCGGCGCGATGATTATTCGCTCGCAACTGGCGGACCTGTTGCGCGGGATTCGCCGCAATCCGAACAGCGAGCTTGCCCGGCACGAGCAGTTGGATCCCGAACAGGTCGCCTGGCTGATCCAGCGGCCGCGAGGCGGCGACGAGGACCAGCCGCGGTGGCTGCGTTTCCTGCGCGGCCTGCTGAGCGGGATCTATACGATCGACAACATGGACTTCGTGCTCCGCGACGCCTACATGACCGGCTACAGCGTGCGGGCTTTCGATCTGGAGCGTTTGCTGCACTACAGTTTTTTCAGCGAATCAGGGCTCACGATCCACGACCGAGGGCTGGATGCGCTCGTGCGGTTCATGACGGTGCGGGCCGAACTTTTCCGCTCCGTCTACTTCCACCGCACGGTTCGCGCCATCGACCTCACGCTGGCCGACCTGTTTGCGGTCAGCAAAGCGTATCTGTTTCCGGGCAATCCGGCCGAGAACCTTGACGCCTACCTGAACTTCACCGAAGCCTCGCTGCTGATCGACGTGTCGCGGTGGGCGTCGAGTTCAAGCACCGAACAACGTGAATTGGGGCGCCAGTGGGGCGACCTGCTGCGGCGACAACTCCGCTGGAAGATGGCCTGCCAGCGCAACCTGGTGTTTGCCGAAAACGACCGGGAGCGCAGCAGCATCTTCAGCGACAGCAAGCTGGTCGAACGCCAGTTGCGTGCGTGCCTGCCCCGCGCGATCCAGGATGCGCCGTTGCGGATCGATATTGCCCGGTTGCTGCAGAGGCCTCACACGCACGGGCCGGCGCAGGGCCAGAACTTCCTGTTCGATTCGGCGCGCGGATCGGTGCGGCCGCTCACGACCAACGAGTTGTTTCGCCGGATTCCGGTCAGTTACCGGATCTGCCGCATTTACGTACAAAACGAAGAGCATGCAGGAGAGCTGGCGACGGCGCTGGACACGCTGATCGGCGGTCCCTCCGACGACGATCTCACCAACATGTAGCCCCACGCAGGAATGCCACGATGTCGCATGACCGCTACGAAAACCCGCTGATTGCCCGCTACGCTTCTCCGGCCATGTGCGAATTGTGGAGCGACCAGCGCAAGTTCAGCACATGGCGCCGGCTCTGGGTCATGCTGGCCGAGGCGGAACAGGAACTGGGTTTGCCGATCAGCGACTCGCAGATCGCGGAAATGAAGGCCCATATCCACGACATTGATTTTGAGGCCGCCGCGCGCTACGAGCGCCGCCTGCGGCACGATGTGATGGCTCACATCCACACGTTCGGCGACGTTTGCCCGCAGGCCCGGCCGATCATTCACCTGGGTGCGACCAGCTGCTTCGTCACGGACAACACCGACCTCATGCTGATGCGCGAGGCGCTGCGACTCGTCAGTGACCGCCTCGTGGCCGTGATCGAGCGGCTGGCCGGATTCGCCGAGAAATACCGCGATCTCCCCTGTCTGAGCTACACGCACCTGCAGCCGGCTCAGCCCACGACCGTCGGCCGCCGAGCCTGCCTGTGGGCTTACGACCTGGTGCTGGACCTGCGCGAGATCAACCACCGCCTCGAGACGCTGGCCGCGCGGAGCACCAAGGGCACCACGGGAACACAGGCGAGCTTCATCGAGCTGTTCCACGGGGATCACGCCAAGGTGAGGCGGCTCGAACAGCGGGTCGCGGAGAAGATGGAATTTTCCTCGAGCTACTCGATCACCGGCCAGACGTATTCACGGAAAGTCGACTCGCAGATCCTCGACGCGCTGTCGGGAATCGCCCAGAGTTCGCACAAGGCCGCAACCGACCTGCGACTGCTCTCGCACCGCAAGGAAATCGAAGAACCCTTCGAGGCCGAGCAGATCGGTTCGTCGGCGATGGCCTACAAACGCAATCCGATGCGATGCGAACGCATCTGCTCTCTGGCCCGTTACGCGATGAGCCTGCCGGGCTGCGCTGCGCAGACCATGGCCGTGCAGTGGATGGAGCGGACGCTGGACGACAGCGCGAACCGCCGCATCATCCTGCCCCAGGCGTTCCTCGCCGTGGACGCGATCCTGATGCTGTACCAGAACGTCGCTTCCGGCCTGGTCGTGTACCCCAAGGTGATCGCGCGCAGCCTGAACGAAGAACTGCCGTTCATGGCCACCGAGAACATCCTGATGGACGGCGTGGCGGCCGGCGGCGACCGGCAGGATCTGCACGAGCGAATCCGGCGTCACAGCGTTGCGGCCGGACAGACCGTCAAGGTCGAAGGCAAACCGAACGACCTGATGGAACGGCTCGCCGGCGACGAAGCCTTCCGGAATCTCGACCTCAGCCAGGCCACCGATCCGCTGCGTTTTATCGGCCGGTCGCGGGAACAGGTCGACGAGTTCATCGCCGAAGTTGTCGCTCCCCTCAAGCGTCAGACGTCGACAGGCTCGCCCGACGCGGAGATCCGCGTCTAGCACCCCGGATACCGCGACCGCAACCCAAAAAGCCCGCAGGAGATCAACCGACCCCGGCCCGACGCCGCATGCGACGCTGGCCGCGACGGCAATCCTCGCAGATTCCGGAAATGATCAAACGGTGCCCCGTGACGTGAAAGCGGTTTTCGCGGGCCACGTGCGATCTCAATTCAAGCAATTCGTCGCTCTTGAATTCGATCAGCTTCTGGCATTCCAGGCAGTGCAGATGATCGTGCTGGGGATAGCCGTAGTCATGCTCGTACATGGACCGCCCGCCAAGCTGAAAACGGCGCAGCAGGCCCGCATCAACGAACTCGTTCAGAGTGCGGTAGACGGTCGGCCGACTGACATGCCCTTCCCTGCCGCTGGAAGGCATCTGCTCGATCAGTGAATCCGCGTCGAAGTGCTCGTGACGACTGAAGACGTGATCCAGCAGGCAACGCCGCTGCTGAGTCATCCGCATGCCGCGGCTTCGCAAGTACTCCTCGAGCCTCGCCAGGGGCGACAGCGCAACCTTGACGGTTCCCAGCGAGAAATCTTCCGCCATGATGCAATCAGCCAATCTCGTCCAACAACCGGCTTACCGCCAAATCCAGCTTGTCATCGGTTTCGTACGTGCCGGCTTCGATCTGCGCGCGGATAGAAGCAACTCGATCAGCGCGGATCCCGGGGACGTCCTGCAATCGGCTCGCCAATTCGGCTTCGTGCGAGATCTCCAACTGGTCGACGGGCGACATCGAGTCGCTGGCTGGAGTGGATTGCGGAGCCGCCGTCCGATGCGGTGCATTGATCGATTGCGCTACGTGAATGTGGGCGGTTCCTTGAATCTGCATTGCTTTCTTCCCCCATGGTACAAGCCACAGGCACGGGCCGAACGGGTTCCACCCATTCCCAGCTTACCCGCCCTGATTTCGGCTTGCTAGTGTCGGTTTATAGCAAGTCGAGGGGTACGTGAACGAATCTGGCGTCAAATACGGTACGCGCCATCCAGTCCTTGCGACAGGAAACGCCCTCGCTGCCGGGTTTCCCCAGGCAACAGGAGACTTCCTCACTAGTTCGCAAGGCGACTCCGGCTACCAACGCTGGTCTGAGACCTCAGATCCCACGTCCCCAAAATCTACGTCACGTTTCGGTTGCGGCGTTGCGATCCGTGTCGTGCAGAGCTGTCCATGGCTAAAGATGTGACTACCGCGAACGCGTTGCACTTCATCGTCCCGCAGCACTCGGCTAGTGAACCGAAACTTACCGCGAACTCCTTGTAGCGTTGACGTGTGAGACGCCGACTACGTCAGATTTGGCGATGCTCACGCAAAGTCCAGTAACCTCCCTGTCTTTCGATGCAACTCGGCAATGCGAACAGTTGACTTCTTGTTACGCGCGTCCTACCAGGCGTTCCAGCAAACTCCCTGACAAGTTCCCCCGACAAGCATCTCGTCGAGCGACTTGTCAGGCGTCCAATCAACCCGCCTCGTTGCCGCCACGAGGACATTCTTCGCACGGCACCGAGAAAAGTCGAGGACCCCGTCGCAAAACTCGCTTCGCGAGCTTCGCGCTGACGTCGCGCGCTCGCTCTGCGCGGGCGAAGTTTAGGATATGAAGTCAATGGGAGCAAGTTCAACCCGCAACCTTCAATTCAAAGCAGAAAGGCTGCTAGCAGGCAGGCTGCATTGAGTGATTAACTCGTCTGGAGTCTGGAGTCTGGAGTCTGGAGTCCGGAGTCTGGA
>CAIPEB010000125.1 GCA_903863885.1 uncultured Planctomycetaceae bacterium
CGCCGTAAAGGTACGTAAGGGAGACAAACGTCGGTTTGTCGTTCGGAATATCAACACCGAGAAGACGCGGCATGTACGGAAACTCCTCACTCGCCTGACAGCCCAATATCCAGATTACTTGGCGGCGTCACCCGAAAACGACCGTCATCCCTGGCGCTGCTTGTGACGCGGATTGGTGCAGACCACGTAAACGCGGCCCCGCCTCCGCACGACTTTGCAATGTTCACAAATCCGCCTGACACTTGCACGAACCTTCATCGTACCAACTCTCACTTTTCAGGGGGATAAAGTCCCTTAATATACGATGCTTGCGGCCTTTTCCACAAGGGCCGGAAAGCCACACTTGTCGCGAATCTTCCAGCGAATTCCGTACCACCCGCTCAGCCGGCCAGGTAATTCGCAATCCGCTGAAACACCTCGTCGGGCGTACCGATGCCCTCGACGGTCCGCAATTTGCCCCGCTGCCGGTAGTAATCCACCAGCGGACGCGTCTCCGTCGCATAAACTTCCATCCGCCGCCGGATCGTTTCCTCGTTGTCGTCGGCCCGCCCCTCAACCTTTGCCCGCTCCAGCATTCGGCGCAACAACTCTTCCTGGTCGACAACCAATTCGAAAACGTGCGCCAGCGATACGCCGTTCTTGCCCAACATCACGTCCAACGACTCTGCCTGGGCAATTGTCCGAGGCACCCCGTCGAACAGACACCCAGCCCGGCAGTCAGACTGCTGAATCCGCTCAGCAACCAGGTCCATGATCAGTTCGTCGGAAACCAGTTTTCCCTGGTCGATGCACTCGGCAACCTTCAACCCCAGCGGGGTCCCCGCTTTCTTGGCCTGACGGAGCATATCGCCGGTCGACAGGTGCGGAATCTGCAAACGTTCAATCAAGCGTTTCGACTGCGTTCCCTTGCCACACCCCGGCGGCCCCAGCAGAATTACGTACATGATTTGCCTCGCAATCAACAGTCCGCCTAGCCCTCGAGAAGCCCGCGGTAATTCCGCATGACCAGGTGGCTATCGATCTTCTGCACCAGATCAAATGCCACGCTCACAGCGATCAATAGACCCGTGCCGCCGTAAAAACTCGCGACCGTAAAGCTCACCCCGAGCGATCCGGAAATCACCGTCGGGACGATTGCCACCAGGGCCAGAAAGCCGGCACCGACGTAGGTAATACGGACCATCACTTTTTCAAGGTAATCCGCAGTCGGCTTGCCGGGCCGGTAACCGGGTATGAATGTTCCGTAGTCCTTCAGGTTCTCGGACATTTCCTTCGGATTGAACGTAATCGCCGTCCAGAAGTAGCAGAAGAAGTAAATCAGCGCTACGTACATGACGTTGTATGTAAATGACGTTCCCCGATGGAACATGTCGGACATGAACAGAATCCAGCTCGGCGTCGAACCCGACCTCATCGTCACGATCATGTTGAAGAACATCGCCGGCAGCATCAGAAGGCTGCTCGCGAAGATGATCGGCATGACGCCGGCCTGATTGATTCGCAATGGCAGGTACTGGCGGGCGCCGCCGTACACCCTGCGACCGCGGACATGCTTGGCGCTCTGCGTGATGATGCGGCGTTGACCGAGCGTGATGAACACCACGCCGAACACTACGGCCACAAATAAGAAGGCAAGAACCAGCAGGGTTTCCACACCGATACGCGACTGACTCAGGCCAACGAGCTGCAATTCAGCGTTCTGGAACAGGTCAACCAACGCACCGGGCATGCGTGCGAGAATACCGGCCATAATCAGCAGACTGATGCCGTTTCCAATGCCGAATTCGTCGATCTGCTCGCCCAGCCACATCAGAAAAATCGTGCCGCAGGTCATCGTGAGCACGGCGGTGATCTGCCATCCCAGCGGAAGACTGCCGGGACTGAGCGGATCCGAAAGAAAGTTGACGTCGACAAGCCCGCTGCCGCCGCCGGACGGGGTGCTCATCAGATAGAACCGGACGTAAAACCAGCTTTGTATCAAGCAGAGAAACACGGTCAGATACCGCGTATACTCGTTGATCTTCTTCCGCCCGGTTTCTCCTTCTTTCCGGAGTTCCTCGATCGGCTTCCACACGCTGCCCAGCAGCTGGAAAATAATCGAAGCGGAGATGTAGGGCATAATGCCCAGACCGAAGATCGTGGCCTGACGCAGGTCGCTCGCGGCGAACACGGCGACTTTGTCGACGAAGTCCGTGAAGCCGCCGCCCGATTGGCCGGCCCGCTCGCCGATAACCTGTTGATTCATGATCGGCAGCGGAATGTGCCAGCCGACCCGATAGATGGCCAAGAACATGAGTGTCAGAAGGATCTTCTGACGCAGTTCGGGAATCGTAAAGACGATCCGAAGTTTTTCTAACATATGCGATCCGTCCTAGCCTGTGAGGTGTCGCGCCTGGCGTATCCAGCCGACCGTCAGTTCCGCGCCGCTGCAAACCGTTTCGGTACACCGCAGAGCGGCTTCCCCGCCCTGAAATCTTCCAGGTTTATCCGATCACAGCAGGCGAACGGGCGGGCGAAACGATGCTGCGGCTACTCCCCAAAAGCTCACGTACGATTACTCGGAGTTTGGCGAGCACTCAGAGTTTCGCGAGGAACCCCCGATCATCATCCACTGCGGACCGAACTTCCTTCGCTCTCCGCAACCAAGCCAGCAACGAACCGCGTCAGTTGATGTTCAGAGACGGCCGAACCGCCGCGACCAACCGCAGGCGAGTTAAGCCTTTTCAGCAGTAGCGGCCTTTTGCTGACGTTTCTGCTTCTTCTTGACTTCGCAAGGCACCTTGCCGGCCAGAACGGTCACTTCGCCGCCGGCCTTCTCGATCTTTTCCTTCGCGCTTTCGCTGAATCGATGTGCCGAGACCTTGAGCTTCTTGGTCAGTTCCCCGTTCCCGAGGATCTTCAGCACGTCATATCGCACTTTGACCAAGGATTTGGCCGCCAGGCTTTCCGGCGTCACTTCCTCGCCGTTCTCGAAGCGTCGCTCGAGATCGGCAACGTTGACCGTGACAACCGTCAGAGCGAACGCGTTATGGAATCCGCGCTTCGGAATGCGACGGACCAACGGCATCGTACCGCCCTGGAAGATCGGCAGTGCACCGTATCCAGGATTTGATCGTTGGCCCTTGTGGCCGCGTCCCGCAGTCTTGCCGCGTCCCGAACCGAGACCGCGCCCCACGCGCCGGCCCTTCTTCGAGCGCTGAATCCCCCGATTGACGTCGTGCACTTTCATGACAGCGAAACTCCTCGCAAACGCTCGACTTCCTGCCGGGTCCGCAGGTTTTTCAGCGCCTCGAATGTGGCTTTGACAAGTGTGATGGGATTATTGGTCCCAATGCTCTTGGTCAGAATATTTTTGATGCCGGCCGCTTCGCAAACGGCACGTACGGCAGCGCCCGCGATCACGCCGGTACCGGCCTGAGCGGGAACCAGGATGACTTTGCCCGCGCCGTAGCGCCCTTCGACGGTATGCGGAATGGTGTCGTCGACAATCCGCACTTCCATCTGTTCTCGCGACGCCTGCTTCTTCGCCTTTTCCACGCTGGGCGGAACTTCATTCGCCTTGCCGTAGCCCCAGCCGACCCGGCCGCGACCGTCGCCGACGACCACCATAGCCGCGAAGCTGAAACGGCGACCACCCTTAACCACGGCCGCACAGCGGCGGATTTTTACGGTGCGCTCAATACCCTGCGGTGCATCAGTTGCCACGTTTGGCCCGCTCCCTTGAAAAATCCGTGAAGTGTTCGATACCTAAATGGGTCACAGTTGCAGGCCGGCTTCGCGCGCCGCGTTGGCCAGGGCCGCAATACGACCATGGTACTTGTAATGCCCGCGATCAAAACATACCGCCTGGATGCCCGCAGCCAGAGCGCGTTCCGCCACGATTCGTCCCAGGGCCGTCGCAGCGGTCACATTCCCGCCGTAACCGAGCTGGTCACGCAACCCTGTTTCCCGCGAACTGGCCGAGACCAGTGTCTTGCGTTCCACATCGTTGATGATCTGGCAGGAAATGTTTTTGTTGCTGCGAAACACGCACAGCCGCGGTCGAGCGCTGGTGCCCCGGATGTTCTTCCGAACCCGGAACCGTCGCCGCTCACGCTGCTGCTGAATGAACTTCTCCTGATTCACGACGCACTTCCCCCAGCTGTTAAGTCGCAGCCTTACCCGGCTTGATCTTCACATGTTCGCCCTGGTAACGAACGCCCTTGCCCTTGTACGGCTCAGGCTTGCGGACGGCTCTAACCTCCGCGGCGAACTGGCCCACTTGTTGCTTGCTGCAGCCCTTTACCACGACGTGAGTCTGGTCCGGGCATGTTACCTGAAGTCCCTTGGGGATCTTCTTCTTGATCTCGTTGGCAAATCCGACGCGGAGCGTCAGGATATCGCCGGAAAGCGCCGCCAGATAGCCGACACCCACGATCTCGAGTCGTTTTTCGTAACCCTTGGTGACACCCTCGATCATGCAGGCCAGCAACGCGCGGGTCAGTCCGTGGTACGCACGGGCCGTACGCTCGTCCGAGCTGCGGTTCACGACGAACTGCTTGGGCTGCTCGTCGATCCGCACCTCGACTTCCGGACGGTGTACGTAGTCGAGTTTCCCGAGAGGACCCTCGACGGTGATGCATCGCCCCTCGATCGCCACTTTCACGGCGGCCGGGATCGCGACAGGTTTCTTGCC
>CAIPEB010000126.1 GCA_903863885.1 uncultured Planctomycetaceae bacterium
AGTCTGGAGTCCGGAGTCTGGAGTCTGGAGGTAAAACAGAGATGCCGGAGGAGGGAGAACGGAGGCGATTGGATTCTCGTCCGTGGAGATCCGTGTGAATCCGTGGCCTCCTTAAATTCCCCTTGGCAGCCATCGAACGACCGGGGAAAGGCAGGAAAGCTTTACTTGGAGTGACTCGGGGACCGATATACGGCCTTACACCGTCGAGTTTGCCGAGTGGCGTTTGTCGATTTGTATCTGCGAATCCCCCTTCCGAAACGAGATTGTTCTCTTTATATTCTGGGGTTTCCACTTTCGGTTTTGCATGCCCCTAGGGCAGAGTGTGACGCTATGCCTAAGCAGAAGACCCACAAGGGTACGAAGAAGCGCTTTCGATTGACCGCGACCGGCAAGGTCAAGCATCGTCAGGCTGGCACGAGCCACTTGGCCTTCCGCATGTCGGCGAAGCGCAGCCGCAACTTGCGCGGCACGACGACTCTCGCCAAGGCGATGGAGAAATCCATTCACCGCGCGTTGAACGGGTACAGCAACTAGTTTCTGTACTTGCGGGAGTTACGGTCATTCATTGAACCTGGCGCCCGGGCGGTAAACGCTGCTGCAATTTGCGGCAGGGCCTGGTGGTGCTGATTGACATGGGACTGATGTCATGAGAACGAAGAACGGAGCATCGACGCATCAAGGCAAGCGTCGTTTGTTCAAGAGGGTTAAGGGCTATCGCGGAGGTCGCGGCAAGCTGCTGCGTACCGCCAAAGAGACTCTGGCGCGCGCGGGTGCGTACGCGTTTCGAGATCGCCGAGTCCGTCGCCGCGAGTTTCGCAGACTCTGGATTATCCGTCTGAACGCCGCGGTCCGCGAACGGGGTTTGCGATACGGCCAGTTCATCGCCGGTCTGAAGACTGCGCAGATTGAGTTGGATCGCAAGACGCTTTCCGAGATGGCAATTCACGATCCGGCTGCTTTCGATCAGATTGTCGAAAAAGTTCGTGCAGTTTTGTCTGCCTGAGCGATTGCAGATCGGGTGCCGATGCCGCAGTCTTTCGCCACGCGTTGACGTGTTCGTTTTTCGCGCTGCGCGCTGGTCTTTCGGAGTGGCACACTATCATGGCGCTGTCAGACTTCCTCAAGCAGCTTGACGAGTTCTCGGCTTCCGCCGTCGAAGCTTTCGGGCGATGCGGCGATGCGGGTTCGCTCGAGTCCGCGCGGATCGAGTTTCTCGGCGCCAAGAGCGGCACGCTGCGCGCCCTGCAGAAGCAGCTCGGCACGCTGCAGTCCGACGAGAAACCGCAGGGCGGCAAGCGTTTCAACGAGGTGAAGCGCGAAGTCGAGGAGTCCTTCAAGACCGCGGCTGCGCGACTGGAGTCCGGCGAGTCGACCGGAGGTGCTGCGAAGGGCCCACGGTTCGACCCGACGCTGCCCGGCCAGGCGTTCGACATCGGGCACCTGCATCCGATCACGCAGACCATCGAAGAACTCAAGGACATCATGGGCCGTCTGGGCTTTTCCGTGGCCGACGGACCCGAGGTCGAGGACGAGCGTCACAACTTCGAGGCGTTGAACATTCCGCTGGAACACCCGGCGCGCGATCCGCTGGACAATTTCTACCTGTCCGTGGCGGGAAAGGACGCCAAGGGTCCGCTGCTGCTGCGGAGTCAGACGAGCACCGTGCAGATCCGGGTAATGGAGCAGACAGCGCCGCCGGTCCGGGTGATATCGATCGGCCGCGTTTATCGTCCCGACACGGCTGACGCCACGCACTACCCGATGTTCCACCAGATGGAAGGACTGCTCATCGACCGCCATGTGACGATGGCAGACCTGAAGACGGTGCTGCGACTGTTCGCCACCAGCTATCTGGGACACGACGTTCACATCCGGTTTCGGCCGTCATTTTTCCCGTTCACCGAGCCCAGCGTGGAAGTGGATATGAGCTGGGGGGACGGCTGGATTGAATTCGGCGGCGCCGGGATGGTGGACCCCAATGTTTTGCAATCGGTCGGCTACGATCCCGAGCAGGTATCGGGTTTTGCGTTCGGACTCGGAGTCGAGCGGTTGTGCATGCGGCGACACCGCATTACGGACATACGTGAGTTTTACCGCAACGACGTGCGTTTCCTGCGGCAATTCTGACCTGCGGTCCGGATGGTGCGTCACAGACTCCGACTCGCGGGCTTGCCATTAGACGATTCGTTACCGCAAACGAACGGCGTGGCGCAGCCAACTTGCCGTGAATATGACCGGCGTGCCACTGATCATGCCAGTGCTGCCGGGCAGCAGTCACTGCCAAGCCTGCTGAATTGGACGCGTGACAAATCAAGCAGATGTCCGAAGAACGACGCAGAACACTGGCAAAGCCCGCGGCAAACGAACTGGCCAACGCAT
>CAIPEB010000127.1 GCA_903863885.1 uncultured Planctomycetaceae bacterium
CAGACAGCGGTCACAAATCGCCAGCCCATCTTGGCAGTTGGGTGGGAAGTGGCTTGCCGGAATTGGCCTGGCCTCCGGCCTCCGGACTCCAGACTCCGGACTCCAGATTTCTGACTTCTGCATACGCGGCTCGGAGTCCACGGCGGGCGAGCGTGAAAAGCCGCGAAACGGATTCGCGGCTTTTCGCGGCCAACTCGCGGATTTCCGCTGATTGCCGGCCGTCCGTGGATTTCCCCGCCACGGCCACCGAATCGCAACAACTGCCCCACGTGTGACTTACGCGATTCTTCCAGTTTCCCGTCACTGCTGGCACAACGCTTGCTAAGAAGGAGTCCCCAACAAAATCACGCGTCGGCCTAGCCGGGCAGGCGGTAGAGAACGTCGGAGGACACCGATGATTGCGGAATCGAGTCACAGGCATATATCACCGTTCCTTGAAGAGGTGATCGAATCGGCCCCGGGGGGCGAGCGGATCGTGCATTGCCTTCAGTGCGGCAGCTGCGGCGGATCGTGTCCCAGCGGTGCCGACATGGAATACACGCCTCGCGGGGTGTTCGCGATGATCGCCGCCAATCAGCGGGATCGCGTGCTGAAGGCCAACACGATGTGGTGCTGTGTTTCGTGCTATTTCTGCACGACACGCTGCCCCCAGAACATCCCGATCACCGAGATCATGTACGCCCTGAAGCGGATCTCGATCGCAGAGGGGATTGCCAAGTCCGGAGACGGACCGGCGCTGGCCCGGACGTTCACCTCGATGGTGGAGAAATTCGGGCGCAGCTTTGAGTTCGGCCTGGCGAGCACCTATTACTTTTTCAATAAGCCGACGGCCATGTTGAAGATGGGGCCCATGGGACTTTCCATGCTGTCGCGCGGCCGTCTCTCGTTGATTCCCAAGAAGATCCGTCAGGTCGGTCAACTGCAGGCAATCATCAAGAAGGCCAAAGAGATCGGAGGCGTTTCATGAAATATGCGTACTATCCGGGTTGCTCGCTCGAATCGGGCAGCGCGGCTTACGATGTGTCGGTGCGGGCGGTGATGCAGTGCCTGGGCGCGCAGTTGGACGAATTGGATGACTGGAACTGCTGCGGGGCTACCGAGTACTTCACGCAGCACGAACTGGTGGCGTTGAGCGTGATCGCGCGCAACCTGGCGCTGGTGGACAAGCAGTACGACCAGCTTGTCGCGCCGTGTGCGGCCTGCTTCCTGAACTTGAAGAAGACCGACAAGCTGATGGCCGACGACCCGAAGCTCAAGGCGCACGTGAACGAGGCGCTGGGAGCGGGCGGTCTGAGCTACAAGCCGGGCACCGTCCGCGTGCGGCACCTGCTCGACGTGCTCTACACCGACATCGGCGAAAACAAGCTGCGTCAAATGACGAAGCGTCCGCTGGCGGGTCTGCGAATTGCGCCGTACTACGGCTGCCAGGTGGTCCGTCCGCTGAACGGGTTCGACAACACCGAGTACCCGATGAAGATGGACGAGCTGTTCACATGGCTCGGCGCCGAGGTAGTGGACTATCCGGTCAAGGCTCATTGCTGCGGCGGGCACATGACGCAGATCAGCGAGCCGCAGGCCTTTGAACTGATCCGCCGGCTGCTGCAGAGCGCTCAGGACTACAAAGCCGACGTGATCGTGTGCATCTGCCCGATGTGCCAGCTCAATCTGGATGCCTATCAGAGCCGGGTGAACAGCGAGTTCGACAAGAGTTTCAATCTGCCCGTGCTGTTCCTGACCCAGCTCGTCGGGATCGCCCTGGGGCTCGATTGGAAGAAGGTGGGCATCGGCAAGGAGATCGTGTCGGCCGAACCCGTGCTGCGGCAGAGGCTGTTGTCGGGGGCGGGCGCGTGAGTGACCGAGTGGTCGTGCTTCCCAGGTATTCTTTGCGATTCCAAGCGAAATTCGATCGGACGATAACCGCCTGTGCGCGGACGGGAGGAAGATAATGGCCGAGAAAGTCGGCGTCTACGTGTGTCACTGCG
This sequence comes from uncultured Planctomycetaceae bacterium, assembly GCA_903863885.1. Lineage (GTDB taxonomy): Bacteria > Planctomycetota > Planctomycetia > Pirellulales > Pirellulaceae > CAIPEB01. The sequence continues at coordinate 1,983 of CAIPEB010000127.1, forward strand.
GCAGCAACATTGCCGGCAAGGTGAACGTGGAAGAGGTTGCCAAGTGGGCGGGGGAGAACCTCCAGGACGTTGCGGTCTCCCGCGATTACAAGTTCATGTGTTCGTCGCTTGGTCAGAAGATGATCGAGGACGACATTCGCGGCGAGGGACTGACTCGCGTGGTGGTGGCCGCCTGCAGCCCTCATCTGCACGAAAAGACTTTCCGCCGCGCCTGCACGAACGCGGGCCTCAACCCTTACCTGCTCGACATGACGAACATCCGCGAACACTGTTCGTGGGTGCACCGGGACATGGACTCGGCGACGCTCAAGGCCAAGTCGCTCGTCTCGGCCGCCGTGTCGCGGGTGAAGTTTCAGGAACCGCTGGAACCGACCTACGTCGACGTCAATCCGGCGACGCTGGTGATCGGCGGCGGCATTGCCGGTCTGCAGGCGACGCTGGAACTGGCCGACGCCGGCTACCACGTCTACCTCGTCGAGCGGTCGCCTTCGATCGGCGGGCACATGGCGCAATTCGACAAGACGTTCCCGACGCTCGACTGCTCGGCGTGCATCCTCACCCCGAAGATGTCCGAAGCGGGGCAGCACGAGAACGTGACGCTGCTGACCTATTCGGAGATCGAGTCGGTCAAGGGCTCGGTCGGGAACTTCGAGGTCAAGGTGCGCAAGAAGGCCCGCCGGGTGGACTACGATGCGTGCACGGGCTGCGGCATCTGCATCGAGAAGTGCCCGCGGAAGGTCGTCGATACCGAATTCGAGGCCGGTCTGGGATTCCGCAAGGCGATTTACACGCCCTTCCCGCAGGCTGTGCCCCGCGTGCCGGTGATCGACGCCGATTCGTGCATCTGGTTCCAGCGGCAGAAGTGCCGGGCCTGCGAAAAGCTCTGCCCGACGGACGCCATCAAGTTCGACCAGGAAGATGAAACCCTGACGCTGAACGTCGGCAACATCATTCTGGCGACGGGCTGGAAGCCATTCGAATGCCGGGACATTCCGCAGTACGGCTACGGCCGGCTGGCGAACGTCTATACCAGCCTGGAATTCGAGCGGCTGTGCAATGCGGCGGGGCCGACCAACGGCAAGATCGTGCTTCGCGACGGCAAGACGGAACCGCAGTCGGTGGCGATCATCCACTGCGTCGGCAGCCGCGACGTGAGGCACAACGAGTACTGCTCGGGCATCTGCTGCATGGCCTCGCTGAAGTTCGGCCACCTGGTGCTGGAAAAGACGAAAGCCAACGTCTACTCGTTCTACATCGACATGCGGACCAACCAGAAGGGCTACGAAGAGTTCTACCAGCGGCTGCTGGAAGAAGGCATGCACTTCGTGCGCGGCAAGGTGTCGGAAATCACGGACGCCGCGCGAATGCCCAACGAACAGGGCAAACTGATCATCCAGTGCGAAGACACCCTGATGGGCCGGCAGCGCCGCATTCCAGTGGACATGGTCGTCCTGATGGGCGCGCTGGAACCGCAGTCGGACGCCAAGGAAATGGGGTTGAAGTGCGGCATCTCCTGCAGCATGCAGGGGTTCTTCACCGAGCGTCATCCCAAGCTGGACCCGGTCGCCACGATGACCGACGGCATCTTTGTCGCGGGCGCCTGCCAGGGCCCGAAGGACATTCCCGCTTCGGTGGCCCAGGGCGCGGCCGCGGCGGCGCGGGTGCAGGGCATGATCACCAAGGGCAAGGTGATGGTCGAGCCGGTGGTCGCCAAGATCAACGAAGAGGCCTGCTCCGGCTGCCGCATCTGCAACAACATCTGCCCCTACAACGCAATCGAGTACGACGCGGAAAGGGGCGTCAGCCACATCATCACCGCGCTGTGCAAGGGCTGCGGCACGTGCGTCTCCGCCTGCCCGGCTTCGGTGATCTCCGGCGCGCATTTCAGCGACCAGCAGATTGACGCGGAAATCGAAGGTGTTCTCTGGGACGTGATCAGACCGAAGAGCGCCGTGGTCTCCGCTAATTGATAAAGGACTCCCTCGGAATGAGCCAAACGAACTTTGAACCCAAGATCGTAGGATTTCTCTGCAACTGGTGCTCTTACCGCGCGGCGGATCTGGCCGGCATCGCCCGCATCACGCACGCTCCGAATGTGCGGATCGTCCGAGTGATGTGCAGCGGCCGGGTCGACCCGACGTTCGTGCTGAAGGCCCTGTCACTGGGGGCCGACGGTGTCATGATCGCCGGCTGCCACCCGGGCGAATGCCATTACGTTGACCAGAACTACAAGGCCATGCGGCGGTATCACCTGCTCAAGCACACGCTGCATGCGATGGGCGTGGAGCCGGACCGCGTGCGGCTGGTCTGGGCTTCGGCGGCCGAGGGCCAGCAACTGGCCGAGGCCATTGACGGCCTGGTCGCGGACGTCAAGAAACTGGGACCGCTGGGCTGGTCCCAGAACTGGGAAGAAAACGGCGAGCGATTGCACGCCCTGGAAGAAATCATCAACGAACATGCCGAGGCGATGGAGGTGCATGCATGAGCTCTGCTTCTGGTGCCGCAACCGCGGCCGGAACGAAACCGAAGTTGGCCATCTATTGGGCCGCTTCCTGCGGCGGCTGTGAGATCTCCATCCTCGGAATCGACACCAAGATTCTGGATGTGGCCGCGGCCTTCGAACTCGTGATGTGCCCCTGCATCATGGACGGCAAGGTCCGTGACATCGAGCAACTCGAGGACGGCGCGATCGCGGTCTGCCTGTTCAACGGCAGCATCCGCAACAGCGAGCAGGAGTACATGGCTCAGCTGCTCCGCCGCAAGTCGAAAGTCCTCGTGGCGTTCGGCTCGTGCGCACATGAAGGCTGCATCCCCGGCCTGGCGAACCTGCACGACAAGCAGGCCATCTTCGAGAACTCGTACCAGGAAACCGAATCGACCGAGAACCCGCAGCGGGTCCGCCCGCAGACGGCGACGACCGTGCCCGAAGGGACACTGCACCTGCCCGTCTTCTACGACACGGTCCGCACGCTCGACCAGACGGTTGATGTCGACTACTACCTGCCGGGCTGCCCGCCCGAATCGCCGAAGATCTGGGAAGCCATCCAGGCGATCGTCGCCGGCAATCTGCCGCCGAAGGGCACGGTGATCGGCTCGGACACGACCGTCTGCGACGACTGCAAACGCATCCGCAATGTCAAAAAAGTCAAGCAGTTCAAACGCACGTGGGAGATCATCCCGGATCCGGAGATCTGCCTCCTGGAGCAGGGCCTGCTCTGCTGCGGCATCGCCACGCGGGCCGGCTGCGGCGCTCTCTGCCCGCAGGTGAACTCGCCGTGCATCGGCTGCTACGGCCCGAACAACGACGTCCATGACTTCGGCGCCCGCCTGATGAGCGCGGTGGCCTCGGTCATTGACGCGGACAATCCCAAGGATATCAATGCGATCATCAGCCAGGGGATTCCCGACCCCGTCGGAACGTTCTATCGTTTCGGCCTGGCCGGCAGCCTGCTGCGGCGGAGCAAACGCCCCGCGGGCAGCGACGGCGGCCATTGATCGAGAGTTGAAATGAGAACGGGGATGAATTGAAACGGAGATGAACTGAGAACCGGGAACCCCGGCAGCGAGTTCCCGGAGAGCGGCCGCGAAAACGGTCCGAGACATTTCCGGAAATCACGAAAAGCATCCAAGTAAGTGTCGCATAGTGGAAGGATCGCAAGATGAAACGCGTTTCCATTGATCCGATAACCAGGCTCGAAGGCCACGGAAAGATCGACATCTTCCTCGATGATGCCGGCGATGTGGCCAATGCCTATCTGCAGATTCCGGAGCTGCGTGGTTTCGAGAAATTCTGCACCGGACGTCCCGCCGAAGACATGCCGAACCTCACGGCGCGCATCTGCGGCGTCTGCCCGGAGGCCCATCACCTGGCCGCAACCAAGGCGATTGATCGCGTCTTTCACGTCGATCCGCCACCGACGGCCAAGAAGCTCCGCGAACTGTTCTACAGCATCTTCTTCGCCACCGATCACACCACGCACTTTTATGCACTGGGTGGACCGGACTTCGTCGTGGGACCCCAGGCTCCCAAGGCGGAACGGAACATCCTCGGCGTGATCAGCAAGGTCGGCATGGATATCGCCGGCAAGGTGCTGAAGATGCGCCGCGACGGACACCACCTGATCAAAATGATCGGCGGACGGGCCGTTCATCCCAACTGGGGCCTGCCGGGCGGAGTCAGCCGGGGGATCACCGAGGAACAGCGACAGGAAATCGAGAAGCTCGGGCGCGAGGCAATCGAGTTCGCAAAGTTCTCGCTGCAACTGTTCCGCGACGTTGTGCTGGGCAACACCGAGTACGTGAACCTGATCAAGAGCGACACGTACACGCACAAGACGTACAACATGGGGACGGTGGACGAAAACAACAAGGTGAACTTCTACGACGGCAAGATCCGCGTCGTCGGCCCCGACGGCAAGGAGAAGTTCAAGTTCGACTCGAAGGACTACAAACAGTATGTGGCCGAGCGGGTCGAGCCCTGGTCGTACCTGAAGTTCCCGTACCTCAAGCAGATCGGCTGGAAGGGCTTCGTGGACGGAGCCGACTCGGGCGTTTACAAGGCAACCCCGTTGTCGCGGTTGAATGCGTCCGACGGCATGGCAACTCCGCTGGCGCAGGCCGAATACGAGAAATTCTACGAAGCGCTGGGCGGCAAACCCGTCAACCCGACGCTGGCCACTCACTGGGCGCGTCTGATCGAATTGACCTACGCCACGGAAAACTGGGTGAAGCTGGCGACCGACCCGGATATCACCGGCAAGGAATTTCGCAGGCTGCCCACCGAGACGCCGACCGAGGGCGTCGGTTGCGTCGAGGCGCCGCGAGGCACGCTCACTCACCACTATGCCACCGACGAGCGCGGGATCCTCACGCGAGTCAACCTGATCGTGGGAACGACCAACAACAACGCGCCGATCTGCATGTCGGTCAAGAAGGCGGCCCAGGGCCTGATCAAGAAGGGCAAGGTCAGCGAAGGCCTGCTCAACATGGTCGAGATGGCATTCCGCGCCTATGACCCCTGCTTCGGTTGCGCAACGCACAGCCTTCCCGGCCAGATGCCGCTGGAAGTGCGGCTGCGCAACGCCGACGGCGACGTCGTGGAACGCCTGAGCCAGTATCTCGATTGATCAGCAGTTCGATTGATCAATGGTCCGACTGAACGGAGTGAGGAACACAGTCATGCCAGCCGAACAAAACGGCATACCGTTCCTCACGACCTCAACGACAAGCGTCGAGCCGCATCGCAACCAGCCTTCCGCCTCCGGCCCTGCGGTGCGGCTCAAGACGCTTATCATCGGTCTTGGCAATCCCCTTGTCAGCGACGACAGTGTCGGCCTCCGGGTCGCCAAGCTGCTGGAAAGTATGCTTGGGAATCGCCCCGATGTCGAGGTCTCGGAAGACTATTGGGGGGGCCTGCGATTGATGGAACGCATGATCGACTTCGATCGGGCCATCGTCGTCGACGCAATCTGCACCGGCGCGGCCCCCGGCACGCTGGTCGTGCTGGGCCCCCATGATCTGGCCACACAGAAAAGCGCCTCGGCGCATGACCTGACTCTGCCGACCGCACTGGCGTTCGGACGCCAGGCCGGCGCGCACCTGCCCCCCGACGAGGCAATTCAACTTGTGGGCGTCGAGGCCCACGATATATTGACGTTCTCTGAGGAATGCACGCCGGACGTGGCCGCAGCCATTCCGCGTGCGGCACAACTCGTGCTGAACCTTCTGGACCACCCCGGAGCCAATCTGCCATGATCTCCCCTGAACTTTTGCGCCGTTATCCGTATTTCGCGGGTGTGAGCGACGAGAGCCTGCGACAGGTCGCCATGATCGCCGAAGAAAAAACGGCGGCAGCAGGGACGATCCTGTTTCGCGAAGACGATCCGGCTGAAAACCTGATCCTCCTGACGAGCGGCGAGCTGGATATCTATTTCACTCTCGGCTCCGGCGAGCTCCGCGTGGTGGACTCGGTCGTGGCCGGGGAACTCAGCATGTGGTCCTCGCTGGTCGCGCCGTACAAATCGACGGCACTGTGCAAGGTGAGCAAAGATGCGAAGATGATCGTCATCAATGCCCCCAAATTGCGCGAACTCTGCGACCAGGACAGCGCTCTGGGCTACCGGCTGATGGTCTGCCTGACCAAGGCGCTCGCTTCGCGACTCGGTGCGGCCCGTGTCCAACTGGCGACGATCGACTGAAAGAGGACGCTCGAAAAAAACGGCGGCATCAAACCGGTCGATGGACGGAATCCCGCTGGCAAGGCGGGATTCCCGAGTGGACCACGTCTCGGCGAAACGGCAGGCACTCGCGTGCATGAAATGTCGATTGTCCAGGCCCTGATCGAGCAGGTCGGGGTGGAGGTTGCGGAGTCCGGCCACGCAGGAAACGTCGTGGCCCTGGATCTGATCATCGGCCGGCTTTCCGGCGTCCACGTGGACTCGATCCGCTTTGCGTTCGAAGTGCTCTCGCCGGGCACGCTTGTCGCCGACGCACAACTGCGGATCGAACAGCCGCGTCCCGAGCTGAGCTGCCGTGACTGCAACGCCCGTCACGAAATCGAAGAGATCACCGTCGAGTGCGACTCCTGCGGGAGCAGAAACGTCACCATCGAAGGCGGCACCGAACTGCTGCTGCAGTCGATCGAGATGGAAGAACCCGACGGGACCTGAGCTGCGACCATCCCGCCCGTCGGCCCCGCGCCATTGTCGGAGGCGCCGCTCTCACCTACGATGCGGAGCGGATGACGCCCCCCGTAGACGGGCAATCCGCCGGGGAGGCCACGGATTAACACGGACGGCTTTTTTTCCTCCAGACTCCAGACTCCAGACTCCGGACTCCGGACTCCGAAAGACACCGATGAAGATCGTAGCGGCCAAGGGAATTCTCAAAGCAAACGACCAGCTCGCCACCGAGAACCGTGCGAGATTCGAACGCGAAGGCATCTATGCGGTAAACCTGGTCGGCTCGCCGGGATGCGGCAAGACAACGCTTCTGGAAGGCGTCTTTCGCGCGACGGACGGGCGAGCCGCGATGGCTGTGATTGAAGGGGATCTGGCGGGGCAGGTCGACGCGGAGCGGATGGAGAAGATCGGCGTCCCTGTGGTCCAGATCAACACGGACGGGATGTGCCATCTCGATGCCAACATGATCGCCGCCGCCCGCGACGGTCTCGCGATTGAGGGCCCCACGATGCTCTTCATCGAGAACGTCGGCAATCTCGTGTGCACTGCGGGGTTTGATCTCGGCGAACACCTGCGACTGATCGCCCTCAGTGTTCCCGAGGGCGATGACAAGCTGATCAAGTACCCCGTGATCTTCCAGCGCAGCCACGCCCTGGTCATCACGAAGATCGACATGCTCACCCACTCGAATTTCAGCGTCGCTCGAGTGCGCGAGCACATGCAGCGGCTTGCGCCGCAGGCTCCGATCTTCGAGGTCTCGGCGCTGCACGGCACGGGCATGGCGGAGCTGGCCGACTGGCTGCTCGCCAGACGCACCGGCTGATCCACGCAGAGGCGCGTTCTCACTGCCGCACCATTCGCGGCAGTTCTCATGGATTGGCCCGGCGGGAGACGGTCCACCACCCGGCGGGCGTTCCCAGGACCACGCGAGGCCGTTCAGATCGGCGACTGCTCGCCGATCCGCGGCTTACGCATTCGACGGAACGGGCCCGGCCAGCAGTTGGTACTCTTCCAGCGAAGAGACGTCGGCGGCCAGCACGCGTTCGCAGTTCATGCGGAGCGTGCACATTTCGGTATCGATGAAGCGGCGTGCGACCCGCTTCTTGCGATCGTTCTTCGTTGCCTGTCCGAGGAACAGGTGGCCGATGATGATCGCAATCGCGCAATCGACCAGGCGACGTCCCGCCAGATCCAGATAGTCCGTCGACCGCTTCTTGGAAAACTGAATGGCCTCGCTCAGGCGACTGCGGCCTTCGATCAGCTTATCCTTGAGTTCATTGAGCAGCGCATCGTCGTAGACTTTTTCCTCGCGCGGCGTGACCCAATTGTCGAACGTCCCGGAGGCAACTCCGCGCACGGCGGCCACGACCTGCAACTGGCTGGTGCCTTCGTAGATCGTGGTGATTCGAGCGTCGCGCAGGTATCGCTCGGCGGCGTAGTCCTTCATGTATCCCGAGCCGCCCAGCACCTGGATGGCCAAATCGGCCACGCGGCAGCAGGTCTCGGACGTGTAGTACTTGCTCATCGGCGTGAGCATGCCGTTGAGACGCTTGTACGTCCGCAGTTGCTGTTTGCGTTCCTTTTCTTCCTCCTTGCTCAGCGTCCGCTTGGACGTTTCCAGGATGCGGAGGTTGTTGTTTTCGACGTCACAGCCGAACGTGGTCTCGTAGGTCAGCGCGCGGCTGGCTTCCACGAGGATCCGCATGTCGGTGACCATTTCCGCGACGGCGGGCAGCCGTTCGATCGGACGGCCGAACTGGTGCCGGCTGTGGGCGTAGGTGCGTGCGAGCCGGTAAGCCGCCTCGGCAAGGCCGACGGACTGTGCGGCGACGCCGATGCGGGCACCGTTCATCAGGGCCCACACGTAGGTGATCAGACCTCGCTGCCGTTCGCCGATCAGGCGGGCCGGCGCTTCGTCGTACACCAGTTCGCAGGTCGGCGATCCGTGGATACCGAGCTTTTCTTCGAGGTGCCGCACGCGAATCCGGTCCGATCGTTCCGAGAGAAACAGACTCAGGCCGCGGCCGTCATCGATTCCCGGTTCACTGCGGGCCAGCGTCAACAGGATGTCGCCGCAACCGTTGGTGATGAACCGCTTCACGCCGTTGAGGAACCAGTTGCCGTTCTCGTCCTGGTGCGCACGCAGGCGGACTGCCTGCAGGTCGCTGCCGGCGTCCGGTTCGGTCAGCACCATGGCGCCGGTGCACTCGCCGCTGGCGAACTTGGGAAGATATTCGTCCTTGATTTCCTGGCTCGCGAACGCGTTGACCGTTTCGCCGATAGCCTGCAGGCCGAAGATGTTCATGAACGACGCATCGCCGCGGCTGACCATTTCGTTGGCCATCGTGTACACCAGGTTGGGGAAATTCAACCCGTTGTAGCGCCGCGGCAGCGTGAAGCCCATCACGTCCGCCTGGCGGAGACGCCAGATGTTTTCGCGCACTTTCTCGTGCAGCGTCACCGTGCCGTCATCGTTGAGCGTATTGCCCTCGCGATCGACATCTTCCGCGTTGGGTGCAATCGTTTCCGCGGAAACCTGACCCACGATTTCCAGAATCCTGCGATAGTTGTCGACGGAGTCGTCCTCGTCGCGCGGGACGTAATCCGCGTCGCCGTTTTCTGCGTCCACTTCCTGCAAACGGGCCAGTTCCTTCAAGTCGTAGTACTCGAAGAGAAATTTGATATCGTCGTTGTCGAGGAAAAAGTTCGCCACGGAAACACTCCACTGAAATCAGAGAACGAAGCGAATCGCCTGGGCAACCCGCTCCGGGCATTGCTTACCTTCGTTCCTTCAAAGCCTTGATCATCATCGGGATGACTTTTTTGACGTCGCCGACGATGCCGTAATGCGAGACGGAGAAGATCGGCGCGTCCTTGTCGGTGTTGATCGCGATGATCTTGGCGGATTCTTCCATACCCGCCCGGTGCTGTACCGCGCCGCTGATGCCGGCCGCGATGTAAAGCGCCGGACGCACCGTGGTGCCGGTCTGTCCGACCTGATGCTCCTTGCCGATGTAGCCGCCGTCCACTGCAGCGCGACTGGCCCCGACCGCACCGCCGATGGCGGCCGCCAGGTTGTGGATCAGCCGGAAATTCTCGCGGCTGCCGATGCCGCCGCCGCCGGCGACAATCACACGGGCGCCTTTCAGGTTGACGCGGCGCTCTTCGACGTGCCGCTCAACCAGCTTGATGACGAACAGCGAGTCATCCAGCTTGATCGGCTCGGGAATGATGTTTCCCTGGCGGGCCGCATCCGGCTCCATCAGCGGGATAACCCCTTCGCGAACCGTCGCCATCTGCGGCCACCAGTCGTAGTTCACGATGGTCGCGATGATATTCCCGCCGAAGGCCGGGCGAATCTGCAGCAGCAGGTTCTTGTGGACTTCCTTCGTGCGAGGGTCCTCGACGTCCTTGATTTCGAGGTCGGTGCAATCGGCCGTCATGCCGGCACGCATTTCCGAAGCCACGCGGGGAGCCAGGTCGCGGCCCATCGCGGTCGCTCCGAACAGCACGATCTGCGGCGTGTGCTTCTCGATCAAATGACACAGCACGCGAGCGTAGGGAAGCGTCTGGAAATGCGCGAGTCGCGGATCCTCGATAACGTAGACGTTATCGATTCCCTGGGCGATCAGGCGCTCCGCCAGACCGGCCATTTGAGCACCCGGCAACACGGCCCCGGCCTTGACGCCGAGTTCGTCCGCCAGTTGGCGGGCCTTGCCGCACAGTTCCAGCGCGCAATCGTGCAGCACTCCATCCTGCTGCTCGGCAAATACCCAGACTTCCCCAGCACGATTAACTTCAATCATGTCTTTCTGCCATCCCGTCGATTATCGCTACTCCGTCGATTACCCCAGCGTCGACTAACCCAGCGTCCGATCCACCACCAGTTCGTGAATCATCTGGCGGATGCCTTCTTCGGTCGCAGGAATCTCGGTGTACCCTTCTTTCGTCAACACGATGGACTGCACGCGATAGACCTTGGTCGGAGAACCGGCCAGACCGCATCGTGACAGGTCCGCGCCGATGTCATCCAGGCTCCACTGGTCGATCAGCAGACCGCTGGCGGCCAGCTCCTTGACCCGCCGCGCCGTCTCCGCATTGCGCTCGTCCTCGCTGGCCGATCCCAGCTCGGCCTTGACTTCCGCCGCGACTTCCGCCTCGATCTGAGCCCGTTTGTATCGCATCACGCGACGGGCCGCCGATGGACGCGGACGATTGGCCGATCCCAGCACGGTCACCAGCAGCGGAACCGGTGCGTCGACGACTTCCCAACCGTCGCCGAAATTCCGCCGGATACGCGCGATGCCATCCTTAACGTGGATCATCTGCTCGAGATAGGTCACCTGCGGTATGCCCAGTTTCTCGGCACACTGCGGTCCGACCTGAGCCGTATCCCCGTCGATGGCCTGACGGCCCGCAAAAACGAAGTCAAATCTCCCCACCGTGCGGACCGCCCGCGAGAGGATATAGCTCGTCGCCAACGTATCGCTGGCCGCAGCTCGACGATCCGTGATGAGCACACCGCGATCCGCCCCCCGAAACAGGCAGGCACGCAGGATATCGGCCGCCTTCGGAGGACCCATCGAGATGGCAGTAACCGTACCCCCGTAGGCGTCCCGCACTTCCAGAGCGGTCTCGAGCGCGTTCAAGTCTTCGGGGTTGAAAATCGCCGGCAAGGCCGCACGATTGACGGTGCCGTCGTCCCGCATCACATCTCCCGAGATGTTCCCGGTGTCCGGCACCTGTTTTACCAGGACAATGCTATCGTATGGCAACGTTACTACTCCACGGCAAAGCCCTTCGGGATAAGAACCGGTCGCAAGGTATCAGCGTACCGCTGACCGGTCAAGTCCACTCATCCCCCCCGTTTTCCGTCTCCCTCGGACCGGTTCCGCGACAGTCCTCCTCCCCACTCTGGTCCGCTCCCTTTTTCACCACTGGGGGACGCTACTATAATCACGCGTCAGGACGAACATGACGCGTCTGGCATCTCCATCGCAGCCGTGGCCGGCAACCAGGTGCGGCTGAAACTCAACTTCTGCTATCCCTCGTGAAGGACCTCGAATCATGACTTCTGCGGTCTCTGCCGGCACCAAACCCGCCGCGTTACCCACGCTTCCCTCGGACGAGGTGCGCCGGGTCATGTGGCGATTCCGCGATCGCAAAGACCTGCAGGAACTGGTCGCCTCGGCGCGCGAGGCGGCGAGGGCGACGGTCGCCGGTCTGGTAGCTGGAGGTGCGCGGAAGTCCCGAGAGTGGACCAAGGAGAAGAACGAAATCGTCGCGGCCTTCGATCGGGCAGGCATCACCGGACTGTGCGCAGACCCGGCCGATGGCGGAAAGATCGCCGGCCCCAAAAACCTGGCTGCCGCGCTGGCCTCCTTCGAAGTGGGTTGGGTTGATGGCGGAGCTGCCGCTTCCTGTGCGGCCATGCGTCTGGCCATGGAGCCCGTCGTGGCAGCAGGAACCAGCGAACAAAAGAAACGCTACATCGCGGGCAGCGCCACTTCGGACGGATCCAAAGCCCCGATGCGGGGCGCATTCTGCCTGACCGAACCGCTGCCTTACGCGGGAGTCGAGACGGGCACGCTGTCAGGCCGAGTCCGCATCGCCAAGTGGGAGGAAGGAAAGGAGCCGGTACTGACGGTTGAGAAGCGGGGACGGTTCATCACGAACGTCGATTTCGCGAATTTCGTCGTGGCCACCGTCACCTCGGACGATCCGCGGATTCAAGGCAGCTGCATGATCATCCTCGAACCGGGCGATCCTGGCGTTTACGACAAAGGTGAAGCGGCACAGACCATCGCGCATCAATTGGCGTCGACTCGCAATCCCTGCTTCAATCTGACCGTGCCTGCGTCGCGGATCCTCGGCGGATACACCGTGCAGGATGGCGTAATCATCCCGACCTACAGCCACCTGAAAATCCTGCAGACCGTGCTGGCCCGCACCCGTATCACCGTCAGCATGTCATCGGCCGCCAAACTGCTTTCGGCCGTCGAGCCGATCCTCCGATATCAGCGAGAGCGATTTGTCGGAGCCACCGGCGTTCCGCCGGCGGTGGGCGAACTCGGCCTGCAGGCTCACGAGGACGTGCTGTACCGTTTGCTCGACGTATGGGCCGCCGGCGAAGCGGCGGCGTCGTTCGGATTCGCCGCCGCACGGCACTTCGACTCCATCGATCAACTGCTCTCGGAACAGGCCGACGCACTGGCCGCCGAAGGAGCGGAAACGGTCGAGCAGAAACGCCAGGCCAAACAGCAGGCCGCGCGGCTTGCATTGGAGTGCCTTCAGCTTCAAGAGACGCCCGCCGATGAGCGCGATACGGCTCGCTGGGAATCTCTCCAGGCCAACCGTCTCGTGCAATGCACGCTGCTGGAAGCGGTCGGCAACGTCCTCTCGCCGGCGACCAAACTCTGGAACGCGAGCCACGGCGTCCACATGCTTCGCGAAGCCGTAGGTCTGATGGGCGGCCAGGGAATCATGGACAACTGCCCCGGTTTTCTCCCGCAAAAATGGCTCGATTCGCAGGTCGAGTCGATGTACGAAGGCCCCGAAGCCGTGCATCGGCGGCAATTGGTCGTGGCCATGGTCTCCGAGTTGTTCCTGGCACAGTTCCAGGGCTGGCTCAATGACATGCGGCGGATCGCCGCGAAGCGTCCGGGCACGGGAGCATGCACTCTGGCATCCGCCATGGACCTGTGGCTGTGGACCCTGCGTCACCTGCAGGAATCCAAAGACGCCGAAGGCAAGCCGCTGTTCCGCGACAAGCGACAGGGCGTCACCTTTGCCATGGCCGACGCGCTCTGCTGGCTGCTCGCCTCCTACTTCATGATCCGCGACGTCATGGAGCTCGATTCGCAGGCGGCCAAAGGCGGTGCCGAAGCAGAAACGCTCGCCGGCTTCGCGCGATTCTACACCGACCTCTGCCATATCCAATCGGCACGTGCTTCGGGTGAAGTCGGTCGCGTCTGCACCGAACTGGTATTCGGTTATCAGCGACACCCGAGTTGGGACGCGAACTGCGAGAACTGCTTCGGCGGCGACGAGATCGACGCGCTGGAGAGCCTGATCCCCGGCATCAGTGTCGGCGCCCGGATCACGGGCGACGTCATCGAAGCCGACAACACGCACGTCGCCAAAGCCGGACCCTGCGTGCGATTCCCGGGACTCAGTGAATTCCTGCGGCGCCGCGGCAAACTCGACGGATGCGTCACCGGGGCACGCCTCGCCAAAGACCGCGCTGCGGCCGAACTGACGCGGGTGAAGATCCCCGAGAAACTCGACTACCCGCGCTGAAACGACACGGCCAACGAAGAGGCCACGGACGCACGCGGATTAACACGGACAAATGCAATCCGGCCGCGTCACGAACCGGCCTGCACGTAGATCATCGTGCCGCGGGCGGCGAGTGAAATCGGGACGCTGCCGTCGGCGTCGGCAGCCAATGCGGCGATCTGGCCGGTGGCCGGATCCAACGCGAACCATGGCCGCTTCGATTCGGCGACCAGTTTCCCCTGGTACGCGTCTTTCCCCACGTTCACTGCCAACAGCATCGTGTGGCCCTCGCGACGGAAACGGCCCATCGCGATGCGGGGCTCCGCAGGCACAATCCGCTGAGGCGATGCAATCGGCGCAAACAACTCGGAAGGCCGCTGGCCCTGGTCGACCAGCACTTGTCCGCCCGCATCCGCAAACCGCTTCGCGACGGCCGCTGCCTGAGGCGGCAACTCTGCCGAAGCGGGCATGACGAGCGTGCGGTAGCGCTGCCCCCCTAATTCGATTGCGCCATCGGTCGCGACCGTGGCCTTGGCGAGAAACTCATGGTCGACGAGCGTGAACGGAAGCTGTGACCGCTGCAGGTTCTGCCCGAGTTTCAGGAAGGACTGCATGATCGTTTGAGCACGTTTCGACTGGGAGCCGATCTGCAGAGGTTCAGCGACCGGGCGATACTCGGCCCACAGATCGCAGACCGGATAGTAGAGAAGGACGGACGCCTCGCGATCGGCCGGCTTGAGCAGCGCATTCATCCTTCCGACGAAGTCACAGTAGCGGCGGGACTCCTCGACCGGCCGATCCTGCATGCCGTAATACAGCGTGAATTCAGTCACTCCCCAGCAGGCCTGCCATGCGGCGGTGGCCTGCATTTCGGGCAATTTCGCGGGGCCCGCGTCGGCCATTTTCTGGCTGAAGTCACTGACCTCGGTCATGACGCGACGGCGCTGGCACAGCGAAGCGGCGGAGCAGGGGAGGGCGGCCGTCATCCACGCCCCGTGGATCACCGCTTCGGGATCCGAACTCAGCACATCCAGTCCGGGGATGTCCATCCGCGCGAGCATCTTCAGCCCGTTGCCCTCGAGCGCCACGTGGTGCATCACGGCTTCTTCCCACAGCGTGTGCCCCGACGAGGCCAGTTTATGAGCCTGACACCAGTTCTGCAGCGCGCCGAAATAGCGGTCCGCAATCAGATCAGCAATCAGCGACCAGTACTGGCTTCGCGTGCGGCGATCCTCGGGCTGGTCGCCCGTGAAGAGGCTCTTTCGCCGTTCGACCAGGTCCTCGCCGAAACGCGCGCGATACTGCTGCACGATATCGTAGGACCAGGGAACGGCCGGAAGGGACTTGGCCTGCGGATCGGGTTTGTCCACGACTCTCACGCCGCTGCGGGCGGGCTCAGGGATGAGCCCCAGATTGACGGCCATGAGCGAAGGTTCGTCCGTGAAGAACGCCTGCACGGTCTTGCCGAAGAACGGTTCCAGCCGCTGCCGGTAAGCATCGTGGGTCTTGGCAATGAAGCAATTCACGGCGCGGTCGTCGATCAGATTCACATATCGGCGCGACGCGTGATAGTTGTTGTTGGCATGTGTGAATTCGTACGACCGGCGGATCTGAAACGGATCCGGCAGCGAAGGATTATAGGCCAGTTCCAGAGCCTCGAAGTCGGGGTTTTCCGCAAGAACAAGCCCGCCGGCAGCGCCGCTGGGATAACCTTCCTCGTCATAGATCCAGACGACCATTCCCAACTCTTCGCACTGTTTTATCCCCGACAACAGCGTCTTCCAATTCGTTTCCGACTTCAGGTAATCCTGGAAAGCGACGTTGCACACAACACCTCCCAGTCCATGATCCAGAAAATAACGCATGCCGCGATCCGGCTTCGCGCCATCGGCGGGAGGAAGCGCCCAGCGAGGATCAAGGCCGTGAACGATCTGCAGCGGCCGATCGGCGCATGGCGGCTGTTTCCAACTCTCCAGCCACGCGGCAGGCACGTTGCCGTTTTCGATTTCGGCGCCGCACGCACACACGGCAATCAGACTGAAAACCGGGAACAGAAAACAGCTCAATGGCAATCGTTGTTTCATGGCTGCCTCACTCGACAAGTTCCGAGGATCGCTTCAAAGCGTGGAGTCGGCATGAAGGGTCGTCACCACGCAGGATGAACAAGGGATGCCCGATGGATGCCTTTCTTCCTCCGGACTCCGGACTCCAGACTCCAGACTATTCCGCACGAGCCACGTTACCCCCAACTCGCGTCGAATGCAAATCGCACCGCTGGGGCATCGGCGGGTTTCGGCGTGAGCGATCCTGCGATAAAACTGTTGCCTGGCTTGTGCCTTTCCGCAAAACCCGAACGGTTCATCGCCGCCGTCCAAGGTTTTCGCGGCTTTCGCGAAAACACATCGCAACATCGACCTCGGGAGTCGCGCATTCGTGGAGCCCATTCTCGACCTGACTGACATCCGCAAGGATTACGGCAGCGTTCGCGCATTGGACGGCGTTGCGCTGCGGATCAACGCGGGCATCACCGGACTGCTCGGTCCGAACGGTGCGGGCAAGACGACGCTGATCAAGGCCGTTCTCGGGCTGGTCGGCATCGGCAGCGGTTCCGGCACGGTACTTGGCCATCGCCTGGGAGCCGAGTCGCGTGCGATCCGCGCGAAGATCGGGTACATGCCCGAAGACGATTGTTACCTGACCGGACTGAGCGGCGTGGAGATGCTGCAGTTTGCGGCCTGCCTTTCAGGTCTTCCCCGCATCGAGGCGCTGCGCCGGGCCCACGAGATTCTCGATTTCTGCGGCGTCGAGCAGGAACGATACCGCGCGGTGGAAACGTATTCGACCGGGATGCGGCAGAAGCTGAAGTTTGCCCAGGCGATCGTCCACGACCCGCCGCTGCTGATCCTCGACGAACCGACCGCGGGTCTCGATCCCGAAGAGCGCGAAGCGATGCTCAGCCGTGTCCGCGTGCTGGCCTCGCGGGCCGGCAAGTCGGTCCTGCTTTCGACGCATATCCTGCCCGACGTCCAGACAACCTGCCAGTTCGTCGTCATCATGTCGCGCGGCCAAGTCCGTGTGGCCGAGCATCTCGTCGCGCTCAACCGCCCCAGCTCGCCGACGCTGCAGGTTCAGGTGTTCGGAGACCCGGGCCGACTTGTCGAGGCGATGCGAGGCCGGGGGCTGGACGTCCGCGAGCAATCGGGCGACACGCTGACGCTGGCGTATGTTCAGGACGACGTGTATTCGATGATCTGGCAATGTGCCCGGACGTGCGGAGTCGGACTGCGGTCGATCGCTCCCGCGCGAAACTCGCTCGAACAGATTTTCCTGGAAGCGGTCGCGGAGGAATCCGATGCCCATTCATGATCTCGGATATCGTGCCTGGGAAGGCCGGCTCGGATCCGAAGCTGCGCGGTGGTGGGTGATCAGTCGAACAGGAATCCGGCTGGCCTGGCGATCGCGGCTGCTGCGACGGTTCGTATTGCTGGCCTGGCTGCCGGCCATGTACATGGGCATCGCGTTTTTCATGTGGGAGCAGGCGGCCTCGCAACCCGAAATGAAGCTCGCAGCCATGCAGTTTTTCCGCGGGTTCGGCGGGCAACAGGCGGCCGAGGTGTTCAGCACCGCGTCGATCACGGATCCGGCCAGCGGGCGGCACGAGGTCTGGGGATGGTTGCTGCTTGTTTTCTTCCGCCAGCCGCAGGGCGTGCTGATGGCCCTTGTGGTGGGCATGATCGCGCCGCCGCTGATCTCTCAGGACATCCGTTCGCGCGCCTTGCTGCTGTATTTCTCGCGGCCGATCACGCGCTGGGAGTACATCGTCGGCAAGTTCGCGGTGGTGGCCTTTTACGTTCTCATCATCACCACCGCGCCGGCGCTGGCGCTTTACACGTTCGGCGTGCTGCTCTCGCCCGACCTGAGCGTACTGAAATACACGTGGGACTTTCCGCCGCGCATTCTGCTCTGCTCGCTGGTGCTCACCATTCCGACGACGTCCGTCGCGCTGGCCTTTTCGTCACTGACGGTCCGCAGCTACCAGGCCGGGTTCGCCTGGTTTGCGACGTGGGCCGTGGGGTTCATCACGTACGAATTCGTGCGTGGTGCTTCGATCGAGGAATGCTCCGATCGCTGGTCGCTCGTCTCGCTACATCACACGCTCGGACTTGTACAGAGTTGGATTTTCAACATCACCGAGCGTTCGCCCGCTGCCCCGATCGCATTGGCACTGCTGGGGCTGCTATCGGTCGTGTCGCTGGCAATCGTGTTTCAACGCGTGACGGCCTGCACGCGCCAATGAGGCTCAGGCCGGCTGCAACGAATGCGCCGTCGTCCCGGCAACGGAGCGGTGAAAGGAAAACAGGGAATGCTCGAACTGGAAGCCGTCACCAAACTCTACGGATCGGTCATCGGTGTGAACGACATCTCGCTCACGCTGAGCCGGGGCGCATTCGGCCTGGTCGGACCGAACGGTTCGGGCAAGAGCACCATGCTCAACCTGATCACGGGCCAGCTGCGTCCGACGATCGGGCGTGTGCGAGTGCTGGGCGAATCGCCGTGGAACAACGCCAACGTGCTGCGGCAGATCGGGATGTGCCCCGAACAGGACGTCCTCTATCCGAACGTCACGGGGCTGGAATGGGTGCGTTACCTGCTCGAACTGCGGGGATGGCGAGGCCAGGCGGCGACCGTCCGCGCAACCGAGATGCTGGAGCTCGTGGGTCTCGGCGCGGCCATGCAGCGACGGATGGGCGGTTATTCGCGAGGCATGCGCCAACGCGCGAAGCTCGCGCAGGCGATCGCCCACGACCCGCAGCTGCTGATACTCGACGAACCGTTCAACGGCCTGGATCCCGTGGGCCGGCACGCGATTGCCGACGTGCTGCACCAATGGATCGCCAAGGGACGCGGACTGATCCTGGCGAGCCACGTGCTGCACGAAGTCGAAAGCGTCACCGATTCGTTTCTGCTCATCTGCCACGGCCGACTGCTCGCGTCGGGATCGATCCCTGAAGTCAAGTCTCTGCTGGCGGAAGTCCCCAACGAGATCTCGGTGCGCTGCGATCGCCCGCATGAACTGGCCTGCCTGCTGGTCGGGGAGAAGACGGTTGATTCCGTGCGGATCGACGACGATGGCGCGGCGCTGCTGCTGTCCACGCGGAATCCGGCCGTGATCTTCGCGCGGCTGCCCGAATGGATTTCAGAGGCCGGCATTCGCGTGCACGAGATGCGGTGCGCAGACGACTCGCTGCATTCCCTGTTTCATTCGCTGCTGCAGATACACCGAGGTCATGTATGAATCCGCGCACGATCTGGACCGTGTTCCGCTTCGAGTGCGGTCGCGCCGTGACCTTCGCGCGACTGAGCGTCTGGGTCTTGCTCGGCGTCTTTCCGGCGACATTGCTGGTGCTCGTGCAGAACAACGGCGCACGACTCGAAAGCGACGGCCGCGCCGCGGTGGCCATGTTCATCCTGATCCCCGAACTGCTCTGCTGCATGAATCTGCTGCTGGCAGCCGCTCCGCTCATTTACGCGGAACTGGAGGGAAAAACCTGGACCTATCTGGCAATCAACCCGGCAGGCAAGGCCTCGATTCTGCTGGGAAAATACTGCGCGGCAGTCCTCTTCACCGTGGTGGTGGGCTGGTTCAGCCTTGCCTTCAGCCTGATTGTCGCGTGGCCCGACACCGAGCCGTTGCGGGTAGCTGCGGTGCTGGCGATCCTGGTGCCGCTGGCAAGCCTGGTCTACGGAGCCGCCTACGTGTTCATCGGAGTCATCTTCCTGCGTCGAGCCATGGTGGCGGCGGTGATTTACACCATCATCTCCGAAGTTCTCATCGGGTTCATTCCCGCGCTGATCAATCAACTGACCATGCAGTTCCATCTGCGAAGCCTGCTTGCCAAGTGGATCGGGTGGGGGCTGATCGCCGATCCGCTCCGCATGAATCAGCAGTTCGTGAGCGATGCGCCGGCCTGGCAGCACGTGGTCTTTCTGCTGGGAGCGGCCATCGTGTTTCTCACCGGCGCGATCACGCTGCTGCGACGACGCGAACTGACTCTCTCCGTCGAGGTCTGAACGCGGACGAATCGGGCGGATCGACAGAATTCGGCAATCCGTTCTTTCGCGTGCCACTCTGGCATGGCCAACTCGGTGGAGGTGATGACGAGTCGTTTGACCACAAACAGCCGCGGAGTAGTCCAGATCGGTCGTTCGCTCTGCCTGAGCAGCGATCGCCCCCGCCAGCCGCACAGGAATTGGCGTTCGCGAAACTCGGTTCTTCGCTACAATACGGCGTTTTCTCGGCCGAATCGAAACACTTTGCCGGAACTCCCTCACGGAACCCTGCGCGATGTCGACAGCCCGCATCGAATCGAACGTGGAAGCAACTGCCGCCCACCACTTTGAACCTGCCGAAGTCGTCAAACGGCTGCAGAGCGACGCGAAGTCGGGCCTGTCGGCCGGTCAGGCAGCCGAGCGGCTTGTGCGCTTCGGAAACAACGAACTGACCGAATCTCCGCCGGAGCCGATCTGGAAGAAGTTCCTCGGCCAATTCAACGACCTGATCATCTGGATCCTGATCGTCGCCGCCATCATCTCAGGCATGATGGGTGAATGGGCGGACGCGGCCGCGATCATCGCCATCGTTATGCTCAACGGGGTGCTCGGTTTCATCCAGGAAGAAAAAGCCGAGCGGGCACTGGCCGCATTGCAGAAACTTTCGGCGCCCGTCGCGAAGGTCATTCGCCAGGGCCTGCTCAGCTCGATACCCGCCCGCGAACTTGTTCCCGGCGACCGCGTGGAACTGGAAGCGGGCGACAATGTGCCGGCGGATGTCCGGCTGCTCGATGCGTTCGGCTTTCGCGTCCAGGAAGCCGCCCTGACGGGCGAGTCCGTTCCGTCAAGCAAAGACGCCAAAGCCGTGCTCGCCGAAGCAACGCCGCTGGGCGACCGCCGCAACATGGCCTACATGGGAACCATTGTCGCGGCGGGCAAGGCGAGCGCTCTGGTGACGGGCACGGGTATGGGCACGGAACTGGGACGCATCGCCGGCATGCTTCAGCGTTACGAGCCGGAGCCCACGCCGCTGCAGCGCCGGCTCGCCGAATTGGGCAAGATCCTCGTCATCGTGTGCCTGGCAATCGTCGCGGTCATCTTCGCGATGGAAATGGTGCGCGGCGGCAAGATCGTCGACGCGTTTCTTCGGGCCGTGAGCCTTGCCGTCGCGGCCGTACCCGAAGGGCTGCCGGCCGTGGTGACGATGGCGCTGGCCCTCGGCCTGCAGCGCATGGTCAAGCGAAACGCGCTGGTCCGCAAACTTCCCAGCGTCGAGACGCTCGGGTCGGTCACCGTGATCTGCTCCGACAAGACGGGCACGCTCACCCGCAATGAAATGACCGTTCGCGTGGTCGTGGCCGGGGACCGTCACTACGCGGTGACAGGATCGGGCTACATCCCTCACGGCCAATTCTTCAGCGTTCCCGACGACATGCCGCCGCAGGAGTATGGCGAGGTTCACGGCAGTCCGATCGATCCGAATCAAGTTGCGGACCTGCCGCTCGCGCTGACGATCAGCGCCGTCTGCAACAACGCCAAGGTCGTCCCTCGTGTCGATGCCGAGCAGAGCTGGCAAGTCCTCGGGGATCCCACCGAAGGCGCTCTGCTGGTCCTGGCCATCAAGGGCGGCGTCCAGGAGAACACGCCGCATGTCGTCTTCGAGATTCCCTTCGATTCCCAGCGCAAGGCCATGTCGGTGGTGGTGACCGAATCGGGCGGCCAGCATCGCATGTACACCAAGGGCGCACCCGAGGTCGTGCTTGCCAAGTGCGTCTCTGAACTGCGGGACGGCAGGGTCGTGCCGCTGGACGACAACCGCCGGCAGCAGATCCTGACGTCGAACTCGCGGCTGGCGTCCGCTGCATTGCGGGTCCTCGGACTTGCCTATCGAGACAACCCGGTGTCGAACTCCGAAGGATTCGAGGAGCAGGAACTCGTCTTCGCGGGCCTGGTGGGCATGATCGACCCGCCGCGCGACGAGGTCAAAGCAGCCGTCCGCAGATGTTTCGAGGCGGGAATCAGCCCCGTCATGATCACGGGCGACCATCCCGGAACGGCGCTGGCAATCGCTCGGGAACTGCACATTGCCAAGCCGGGGGACTCGGCGGTCAGCGGGCCCGACCTCGACGCAATGAGTGACGACCAATTGGCCGAGCGAGTGGACCAGATTCCCGTGTATGCGCGGGTTTCGGCCGAGCACAAGATGCGGGTCGTGGAGGCCTGGAAAAAGCGAGGCCAGGTTGTGGCCATGACCGGCGACGGCGTCAACGATGCACCCGCTGTCAAAGCGGCCGACATCGGCATCGCCATGGGCATCGCCGGCACCGACGTCACCAAGGAAACTTCGGACATGGTTCTGACGGACGACAACTTCGCGTCCATCGTCAGCGCCGTCGAAGAGGGACGGGGCATCTTTGACAACATCCAGAAATTCATCCGGTATCTGCTGACGTGCAATACGGGCGAAGTCGGGCTGATGTTCTTCTCCGCTCTGGCGGGTTGGCCCCCGCCGTTGATGGCGATCCAGATCCTCTGGATCAACCTCGTCACCGACGGACTCCCGGCCCTCGCACTGGGCATGGAACCACCCGAGCGCGACATCATGCGGCGCAAGCCCAGACCGCCGCGGGAACCCGTGATCACGGTGCACCGCGGCATTCAGATGGTGCTGCAGGGTTCGATGGTGGCGATCGCAGCCGCGGTCGGCTTCGCCCTCGTCTACAAAGGCAACGCGGACAACCTCACGTCGGCTCGCACGATGGCCTTCGGCATCATGTCATTCAGCCAGTTGTTCTTCTCGTTCGCCTGCCGCAGCGAAACGCGGACCCTTTGGCAACTGGGGTTGCTCTCGAACCCGTACCTGATCGGAGCCAATATCATCTCGGGACTGCTCCAATTGAGCGTCGTGACGCTTCCATTTACCCAGCGAGTGTTTGAAACGTCCATGTATTCACCGATACAATGGATCCTGATGCTGGCATTATCGCTCGTCCCGGCCGCCGTAATCGAAATGGGAAAGGTCGTCCGCTCCAGCCTGATTCGTCCGGACCAAAATGAGACGAATTGAGATTGGCGGTGTGAAGGCGCTGCTTCAAAGCGCCGGTCGAATGTGGCGCAGCCTGACCGGTCGCGGCTTGATGGCGGGCTTGCTCTGCGCCTGCATCTGCTGGCTGTTGAACAGCGCGTCGTGGGTTCGAGATCTCGAAAACCGCGCCTATGACAACTGCATCGGCTTTCGCGGCGGACGATCGAGCACCGCCAATGTAGTCATTGTCGCTCTTGACGAAGTCTCGCTGCAGGGCCTGAACAAGCCGCTGCGATACATCAGTCCGGAGTTGGCGGAAGTTGTCACGTACCTCGGCAGACAGCGGGTCGCCGCGATCGGGATTGACCTGCTCTGGCCTGAGACAAAGGA
Organism: uncultured Planctomycetaceae bacterium; assembly: GCA_903863885.1. Classification (GTDB taxonomy): domain Bacteria; phylum Planctomycetota; class Planctomycetia; order Pirellulales; family Pirellulaceae; genus CAIPEB01. The sequence goes on from CAIPEB010000127.1 coordinate 25,407, forward strand.
GACTATCCCGGACCTGCTTCCCGGTCGTCCGGGCGACGCGAGCACCATGGGGCGAGCCATCGGCGAGACCGGCAACGTCGTACTGCCGGCGCTGATTGCCCGCGGATCGACGCCCCAACTCCCGATCTTCGAATGGCTTCCCATCGCAGGCACGGATTGGACCGACCTGGGTTTCGCCGATGTCTCGGCGGATGCCGATCGTCGCGTCCGCCGCGGCCGGCTTCGCGCCTCGGACCGGTTGGGGGAAGTCTGGCCGTCATTCCCGCTGGCTGTGTTCGGCCGCGCCCGGCACCTGACTTCGCAGTGGTTCGACGAAGGTCGATTCGTGCTCGACGGTCATACGATGCCTCTGGATGCGGATCGCGAACTGCTGATCAACTATGTCGGCCCGCGAGGCACGATCCCCGCCGTCCCGTTTCATCAGGTGCTTGACGCCGCGCGCGGGCTGCGGCCGGCTTCGCGGGATTGGCAGGGGGCCATCGTGCTGGTTGGAGTGACCACGCTCGTTTCAGAGGATCTGCATCCCGTGCCGCGACTGCACGGCTCATTCGGCCACGCGTTGCGGGCGCCGTGGCTGTACCACGACGCGGAAGAAATGCCCGGCGTCGAAGTGCATGCCAACCTGATCGCCACTATGGCCGACAAGGCATTCATCACGACTCCCCGGTGCCTGGCTGCGCCGCTGACTCTGTTGCTCTGCGGCGCCGTGCTCGGCCCGATCCTGGTTCGATGCAGTCTCGAAGCCGGCGCGCTGGTTACGATCGCCCATCATTTCGGCTGGCAACTGACCTGCCTGCTGTTCTTCCGTGCGAGCGACTTGCGGGTGGAAATGGTCGCCATGCTGATGCTGGGACCGATGCTCTACGGCGCGATCTTCGCGCTGCGTTGGCGCTGGATGCGACGGATGCTGGGCATGATCAAATCCGAAGCCGTAGCCCGCGCTCTCGAAGCCGACCCCAGCAAGTTGGAACTTCGCGGCGAACTGCGGCAGATCACCGTGGTGTTCATCGACGTGCGCAATTTCACCGCGTTTTCCGAAGGCCGCCCCGCGGCCGAAGTGGTTCGCCTGCTGAACGCATTTTTCGCCGCCGTGGTTCCGCCGATCGAAGCGGAAAAGGGAATCGTCAATCAGTATCTCGGCGACGGGCTGATGGCGATTTTCGGCGCGCCCGAGCAACTTGTGGACCATGCTTCGCGAGCCTTGAGGGCCGCGGAGTTGATTCTGCAGCGAGTCCACGAATTATCCGAACTCTGGAAGACACTCGGAGCCGATTCCTTCCGCATCGGCGTGGGAATCCACACGGGCCCGGCCGTTGTCGGAGCCGTGGGCAGCCCGCGGCGTCTCGACTACACGGCAATCGGCGACACGGTCAACACGGCGTCCCGAATCGAAGCGTGCAACAAACAACTGGCCACCGAGCTCCTTCTGAGCGAAGCTGCCCTGCGCGCCTTGCCGATCGAAGAGCAGCAGCAGCGATCCGCGTCGTTGAGACGGATGGCCGTGCAGGTCAAGGGCAAGTGCGAGCCGGTGACGGTGTACGCTTTGCCCGAAAGAATTTGACTACGGCACCGGAATATTGAATAAAAACACAAAGAGGGCCATGCCGAAGCTTGCCTTTCAGGAGAAGAAACAATGATCGGCACATCGACGCTGTTGATGCTCCTGGTCGTGGCCGCCGCCGATCCGCCGCCCCTTCAACCGGCTGCGCGACTGCTGCGGGTTGAAGGAAAGGTCGCGATTTTCAGCGCAGACAACCAATCGCGTCCCGCGACCGCGCTCGATACGGCGTATGTCGGCGAACGGATCACCGTGTCGACAAAAGGCCAGATCGTGCTGGCCTTTCGAGCGGACGGCCACCTCGAACGCGTGAAGCCGGGCAGCGAAGTTACCGTCGGCCGAGAGGGCTGCACTCCCCGCTCTGCGATTGAGACCGTGACAGCCCCCGCTTCCTACCGCCGCACCGTGGACAGCGCCGTGCGGCAACTCCGACCCGAAGGACCGGCAGCCGCCGCGATCGTGCGGGCTCCGCCGCCTCCCGACGGAACGCCGCCCGAAAACGCTCCGTCATCTTCGATGGCCCGAACGCCGATTAACGGCTCGGTGGTGCTGATCAGCCGACCGACGTTCACTTGGCCCGCCGTGGACAAAGCCGCCGGTTACGAGTTCCATCTCTTCAGGGACACCGGAAAGATCTGGTCCGTTTCGGTGGATCGGCCGAAGCTCGAATACACGGGCGAGCAAGCCCTGCTTCCCGGCACCGACTACGACTGGGAGGTATTTACCGTCTCGCCGGAGCACGGTCGGGAAAAGGTGAGCGGCGGCTTCTTCACTACCGCCACAGAAGATCAGAAGGAACATGCCACGAAACTCGGCGAACTCGCGGCCGGGGAAGACATTGCCCTGATAACGCTCGCCGCCGCATGGTTCGACGAGAACCAGATGGTGGCCGAAGCCATCGCCGCATACGAGCGCATCGTCCGACTCGATCCCAAGACTGCATCGTACTGGCGTGCCCTTGGGAGCATGTACCAGCAGGCGGATCGCGAAGAAGACGCCAACAGCGCATTCAAGAAGGCCGACCAGCTTCGGCCGGCTCGGCGTCCTTCGTTCCTGCCGCGTCTGCCCAAGTAGGCCACTTCCGACAGGCGTTGCCGGCAACTACTCCAACTCGGGCGGCACGTTGCCGTAGGGCCACGGCTGGCCCGCGGGCGCGCGTTTGCCTTCCGGCAGCGCGCCGGGCTTCATCTGCCCGGCCATCTCGAGTGCCGCCTCCACCAGCTTCGGCCCCGCCTCGACCTCGAGGTTCGAGCAACTGGTCAGACGGGTTTCGTATCCGCCCCCGTGCGGACCGAAGGCCTCTTCCGTTGGAACGTAACCTGCGAAATCGTTCGCGTAGCCGACGGGGAACGTGATCTTGAACGGACTCCGCAGCCGTGTATCCAAACCGTACTGACAGAAGAGCTCACCCGGGTTGGCCAGCAGCACGACCGGCCCGATCTGGATTGCCTGAACCTCGACCTCTGCCGCGGGCGTTGCAGCACAGAGAGCATCCAGCAGCACGATCTCCTTGGCAAAAGACCATTCGGTCGGCCCGACCTCGCCCGGTTCTTTCTGAACCATTGCCAGACAACGTTCAACTCGGGCCGGATCCGGTATGCGGCGTTTGAATTGCAGGGTCTTCGACCGGGCGTCCAACGGAACGAGCGGGGCCCGCTCCAAAGAGAGGAGCGTCCCGGCGGCTTCCGCCCCGACTCGTCCTCCAACGATCTCGGCCCACCGCTCGCCGTTGGGGAACTGATTCGGGCTGAGATTATCCACTTGCGTCACATCGCCCGAGTATCCCTGAAGAAAAACCACGATCGCGTCCGCCCCCATCGTCCCGCGAATGGCACGTTCGAGATAATAGACGTAGTTCGCCGAAATTCCGTCGGGACTCGTCGTCGCGTGGCAGCAGAAATTCACCACGCATCCGAGCATCTTCCCCGTCGAGTCCCACGCGCCGAGAACACCGACTGCCGGGTCCGTCGGTCCGGCATACTCGAGCACGTCGGGATTATTCTGGCCGGGATGCGTGAAGGTCACTCCGCTTTTCATGCGCAGTCGGCGATTGAATGCCACGCGGTCTTCCTTTCCCAGGCCGGCGCCGCACGCGACCGGGACTCGCGCATGATCCGCCGCGCACACAGCCTCGACGATCCTGTCGCGGACCTTTGCCACATAGCGGGCATCCGCACACGACGACTTTTCGTATGCCAGACGTTTGACCAATTCCGACGAGTGATCGTATTGCCCGGTCTGAACGATGCCGAGCGGCCCCGACGAGTGTGAATGCGAAGCCCCGATCAACACCGCATCGGGCCGGATGCCGGTTCGCTCCTGTATGAGCTTCCGCGCCTCGACGACCATCGGCCGGTATACGAACCCCGCGTCAACGCCGACAAGAGCAACCCGCATGCATCCGTCGTCGAAGACCGCCGCCCGGACTTTGCACGGATCGTGAATCGTGCGGCAGTAGGCCTTGCCGTATCCGCCCGGCACCTCCATGCCGATCTCGGGCGTGATATCGGCCTCCGCAAAGCCGGCTTTCATCACAGGTTCTTCTGCGCCGACAGGCCCGCAGAACCAGACAAAAGCACATCCCGCAATCAACCACTGCAGTGCCGCTGCCGGAGAAGACGCCATCCCTTTGCTCCCGATCGTGTCATTTCCAAAGTCCGTCGATGATCTCCACCGTCTTGTCGACCAGCATCTGGCCGCCGTCCGGTCCGATGACGTTGCTTTGCGGAATGGCCGAATACGAACCGGCCGCCTGGGCGCGCGCCGTGGGCAGATAACTGCCGAAGCCCGACATCTGCAGGATGAAGGTCTGCGTCGCCTTGGAGCGGGCCTTGATGCGGATGCCGTATTCGCAGAACAATTCGAACGGGTTCGAACAGATCGCGACATCGCCCAACCGGACGACGTGAATCTCGACGGGGTATGTCGCCGCCGGGTTCTTCTGCAGTTCCTCGTAACGCTGCACCACGCCGTGATGCCAGTCTCTGGCCATGAATGCGACCTGCGGCGCGCACGAAGGGTCTTTTTCCACCTGGGCCATCACTCTCTCGAAGTCGGCCTTGGCCTTCTGGTACTGGTCTTCCGAGATCTTGCTCAACGGCAGTTGCAGCGTAACCGTAACACACTTGAGGACCGGGTCGGCGAACTTCTCTTTTTGAACCGCGTCGAACGTCTGGCTGACCGAGAGATCGATCCGCCGCGCCAGTTCCTGCATCTCGTTGATGCCTCGCAGCTTCCGCATGCGTTCGTTGGCGGCCTTGTGAAGCAGCGGTCGCGGCGACATATCGCCCGCCGCGCCGCCCCAACCCAGCACGACGACGCCTTCGCCGTAGCGCCCCTTCAGCTTGTCGCGGACAGGCAGCCAGAAGTCCGCATTGATCGACGTTTGCCCTTCGACAACCTGCGACGGGCAGGTCACGTTGACGATGACCGCCTTCACGCGATCCTGCTGATCAAACAAGAAAATCGATCCGACGTCGTCGTCGTCCATTCCCTCCAGGTTCATGAAGTCCGCGCGATCCGTTTGGCCGTACATCGCCGCGGTGCCGTCGGCGTAAACGGCTCGTCGACCGAAGCCGATGCTGTTTCGGTCCAGACCGTACGACATCTTTCCCGGCGCGACGTTTTTCCACGCGGCGACGACACCATCGCTGATCTTGTCAGCCACCCATGCAATGGTCTCCTCCACGGTCATCGTCTGGTCATTGACCGGAATGCCGGGAGTTCCTGGAGTCAGAACGGGTGCCGTGTGCGTGTGCGTAGCGGTCAGCACCATATCCTTGACGTTGATCGATGCGTCCTTCTTTGCGACCGCGTCCCGTATCGCCTGAACGACCACTTCGGGCAACTGCAGCAGGTCCAGCGAGACCAGCGTGATCTTCGCATCGCCCGACTGCAGCGCGACGACGTTGGCTGTCAGCGGCGTATCGGGCTTCGTGGACAGGCGAAGGCCGAACTGTCCCCACAGCGCAACGGCCTTGTTCGGAGTGATATCGACCGACGCCGCTCCCACCTGCAATTCGGCGCCGCCCGACACGACGGTACCCATGAGCCATGCGATCAGCAGACATCCCGGCCATCGACAAACGCGGACTAGTGACGAGGTATTCATGCAGCGATCCTTTGAATTGCAGCTGACGTTCGCTCCCGGTAAACGTGTTCTAATACTACTCGAAGTCCAGGCCGAAGATCTTGGCCTGATCGA